>MGTN01000078.1:10467-10799 GCA_001799475.1 Desulfovibrionales bacterium GWA2_65_9
TCCTATGGCGGCAGCGTGGGCTTGGGGCCCGGCACGGGCTCGGCGACCAACGCCCAGGGCAGCAGCAGCGGCAAGTCCGCCAGCGGCAGCGTGGGCGGCAACTACAAGAGCGCCAAGGAATCCATCGCCGAGGCCGGCAGCGTCAGCTCCGGCGGCAACCTCAAGATCACCAGCGGCAAGGACGTGACCCTGGAAGGCACCACCCTCTCCGCCGACGGCAAGGCCAGCGTTCTGGCGGGCGGCAACGTGAACTTCAAGGCCGCTGAGAGCACCTCAGAGTCCGTGGGCGTGGGCGTCTCACTCTCCGGCTCTGCGGAAAAGACCAACAAGAC
>MGTN01000079.1:0-2955 GCA_001799475.1 Desulfovibrionales bacterium GWA2_65_9
GGGCGGCCCGCTGACCCAGGAGACCAGCCCGGAGCTGCAGTTCGTGTTCGAGGCGCATCTGCCAGCGGACTACGTGGCCGACTCCAAGGAACGCCTGCGCTACTACAAGGCCCTGTCCAGCGCGCGCAGCCAACTGCTCCTGGTGGAGCTGGCGGCGGAGATGCGCGACCGCTTCGGACCCATGCCCGAGGCGGCCAAGAACTTCCTGGCCGTGCTCGAGGTCAAGGCTGTGCTGGCGCGGCTGCAGGTGCTGCGGGCCGAGCTCTCGCCCGGCCGGGCTGTGCTCCACTGGGGCCAGGAGACCGGAGCCGTGTCGCCGGAGACGCTGGTGGCCTGGGTTGGCGCAAGCACGCGCCAGGCGCGTCTGCTGCCGCCCTCCAAGGTCGAATTGCGCTACCCCGAAGGCCTGGACGTTGGCGGCGGGTTGGAGTACTTGCGCACGGAACTGGAGACGCTCACAACCGGCGGCGCGAGCACGCCGGACAAGGCCGGTACCTGATGCCCACACCCCCGCGCGCGCGCGCCGCGCTGCTCCTGCTTGTGCTTTTGGCGCTCCTTTCCGGCTGTGGCGGCAAGGCCCAGGAAGATGTCGGCGTGGTGGCCAAGGTCAACGGGCGGCCCATCCATCTGGAGATGCTGGAGTTCCAGTACGACCTGCTGCACTTCGACGCCTTTTCCGGCTCGCTGCCCACGGTTGGCGCCCTGCGCGAGGCCTATGGCAAGATCCTGGGCGGGCTCATCGCGCTCGAGCTGGTGAGCCAGGAACTGGAGAAGCGCGGACAGGATGTCAGCGACACGGAGCTGGCCGAGGCTGAGGCCAAGGTCCGTGCCGACTATCCCGACGACGCCTTTGAGAAGATGCTGGCCGAGGAGTTCATCGACCTGCCCATGTGGCGCAAGCATCTGCGTTACGCCTGCGGGGCGGAAAAGTTTCAGCGTCTGGTGCTGCGGCCCCAGATCCACCTGGACTACCGCGAGATCGAGGCCTACTACCGCGAGCATGTTGTTGATTTTCGCCTGCCCGAGCGGCTGCGCCTGGTGGTCGTTTACGGACCGGGCCGGGATGCGGTGGAAAAGGCCCTGGCCCACTACAGCCAGCAGAAGAACGTCAAGGCTGTGGCTGAGGCCTTTCCTGGCATCCAGGCGCGCGAGGTGACGGTGCCCAAGGCGCTCTTGAACACCGCCTGGGCCGAGGCCCTGCAAAGCATCCAGCCGGGCAAGACGGCGGTGGTCGCGGCCGGGCGGGGCGAGTTCGAGGGGCTTCTGCTTCTTGAGCGTCTGCCGGCACAGACTCTGGATATCGCCCAGGCCTATCCGCAGGTGGAGGCCGCACTGGTGGAGGAGCGCCTGCAGCAGGCCTTTGACGCCTGGCTGGGCAAGGCCGTGGACGCCTCGGTTATCCTTGTGAGCCAGCGGCTGCTGCACAAGGAGGACGACGAGGACCTGCCCCCTGAAGCGCCGCCTGCCGAGCTTGGCGGCCAGCCGGGCGGACAGCCGGGCGGGCAGCCAGGTGGACAAGAGGGCGTTGCAAGCGGCAACGAGACCGGGTAGGGTTTGCCCTTGTGGCTAGCCCGCCGCAGTGGTGGGCACTTGGAACAGCTTGTGATTGTTCGAGGAGATATATGTTCGCACCCAGGTCCCCAAAGAACCGCCTTGTGTCCGGCCTGCCTGTGCTGCCGTCGGCCTTGCTTGCGTCGGCCCTGATGGCGCTCCTGTCGTTCGCCAGCATTGGCCAGGCCGCAGACATCGTCCTGGACGGCATCGTGGCCACGGTCAATGGCAAGATCATCACCCGCTACGAGCTCGATGAGCAAATGCGCCCAGTGTATGAGCAGATACGCGGCCGCAACCTTTCTCCGGAAGAGTCGCGGCAGGTGGAGATGGTCCGTCGCCAGTCCCTGGACCGGATGATTGATGACATGCTCATCATTGATGATGCCGAGCGCTACAAGATGAAGATCACCGATGCCGAGGTGGAGGAGCAGACCAAGGCCTTTCGTGAGAAACGCCAACTCAGCGAAGCGGACTTCATGAAGCAGCTGGAGCTGCAGCGCATGTCCCGCGCCGACTTCAACCGCAACATGAAGCGCGACTTGATCAAGCATAGGCTCATCGGCGGCGTGGTCTCGACCAAGGTCGTGGTCACGGACAGCGAGGTGGAGCGGGAGTACAACGAGCGCAAGGCGGAGTTCTCCAAGGACAGCATGGTCCAGCTGGCCCTCATCCTGCTGCCTGCGGGGATGTCGGCTTTGGAGCTCAAGGCGACCATTGAGTCTGGGCAGATGACCTTTGCCCAGGCTGCGGAGAAGTACTCTCAGGGGCCTGGAGCCAAGCAGGGCGGCGACATCGGGCTCATCGCCTGGAAGGACCTGGCGCCGGAATGGGGAACCGCCTTGCGCGGACTCAGGCCCGGACAGGTCGCCCAGCCGGTGCGCGTCAATGATTTCGAGGGCCTGCTTCAGATCGTCGGCGTCCAGGAGGGGGAAGAGCTGCCCCTGGATGCCGTGCGCGAGCAGATCTACAACTCCCTGCACGAGGGCAAGTTCGAAAAGGTGTTCAAGGACTACATGGACAAGTTGCGGGGAAAAGCAGTCATAGAATACAGGACCTTGTAGCCCAGTTCGGCGTATGCGGGGCAGTGCCATGAATTTGTTGGAAGTCGGAGCCCTCCTGAAGAGAGAGCGTGAGCGCTGTGGAATCTCCATCCGTGATGTGATGGATGCGACCAAGATCAGCCGCCGCAACTTGACGGCCCTCGAGGAGGGCCAGCTCGAATCCCTGCCGCATCCCGTGTATCTCAAGGGCTACTTGCGCAACATCGCCAAGATGGTCAAGCTCGACGCTGACGAAATGGCGCTGATTGTGGACCAGCAATACGATTCGGAGTTGGGCAAGTACTTGCCCCAGGCTCCTGCCGTAATTCCTGCCGCAGCGCCAGTCGGCCACACCACTGCC
>MGTN01000079.1:3003-3302 GCA_001799475.1 Desulfovibrionales bacterium GWA2_65_9
AGCCCAGCCGCACAGCGTCACTCGCCTGACCCGGAACGCGAGAACAGGCCTCGTTTCGCACCGGAACCGCTCTCCGCGCCCAAGCCGAAAATCTCTGGAACCATGCGTTCCGTCATCGTGCTCCTCCTGCTGTTGGCCGCGCTGGTCGTGTTGCTCGTGCAGTACCAGCGCAAGGGGCCTGATGTGCCGCCGCCCCCGGCCGCGCCGCCCGTGGTCAGCGCCATCAACGCCACGGCACCGGACAACGCCTCCACAGCCCTGGATAATGCCTCTGATGAAGCCAACCAGCCTGCACCGGC
>MGTN01000079.1:3314-9938 GCA_001799475.1 Desulfovibrionales bacterium GWA2_65_9
CGTGGCCGAGACGCGCACACCCGGCATGCAGCAATTGACCATCACCGCCAAGGAGGGCGAGGTCTGCTGGGTCCAGATCAACGACGGACAGCAGGCCAGGAGCTTCACCCTGCGCGGCGGCGAGACCCGTCAGGTGGAGTTTTCCAGCCGCCTGCGCGTGCGCATGGGCAATGCGGGCGGCGTGACGTTCCGCCTGAACGGCCAGGACTACCCCTTTGAGGGCAAGCGCGGCAGCATCGAAACTTTGGAGTTCGGCGCGCGTTAGCCCGCCGCCAGGGGAGCGGACGTGGAGTTCACCGAAAAGGCCCTGGTGCTCAAGGTGGGCCGGTTTCGGGAGACGGACATCTGGCTCCGGTTGTTCTGCGCTGGCCGTGGCATGGTCACGGCCTTCGCCTTTGGGGGCAGCCGGAGCACGAGGCGCTTTTGCGGCTGTCTGGACCAACTGGTGCTGGGCACGTTCCGGGTGGGCAGCAACCGGCGCGGCACCTACAAGGTGCTGGAGGAAGGCACGCTCTTGCACGCCTTTCCCGGCCTGCGCTCCGATCCGCGCAAGCTGGGCCTGGTGGCGCACTGCCTGAAGTTTGTCGAGGCCGTGCAGATCGGCTCCCAGGGCGCCCGCCCGGTGTTCGACCTCCTGCTGGAGACGCTGGGCACCCTGGAGAAGAGCGAGGTCGGCGCGGAGCTTTTGCCGCTGTTGTTCAAGGCCAAGCTGACCTTTGAGCAGGGCCTGAAGCCGGATTTGACCCTGTGCGTGCGCTGCGGACGCCCGGCCTGGGACCATGCCAGGGCTGACTACGCTGCTGCAGACCGCTCGTCGGGTCAGGTCCAGGCGACCCCGGCGCTGGGATTTTCGGTGGAACGCGGCGGGCTGGTCTGCACCGCCTGTGGCGATAAGCAAGTGGACCTTGGAGCCGAGCCGCTCTCGATCGGGGCTGCGCGCACCCTGGAGTGGATCAGCGCCAGCCGCCCGGCGGACTGGCCCCGGCTGTCCCTTGAGCCGGAGATGCGCCGACAGCTGGGGCGCGTGGTGGACCGCTTTGTGGCTTACCACCTGGGCCTGCGCTGGGAACATGGGATGTATCGGAAAATCTAGTCGTTCTGGAGAGATAAATGCACTTTCAAGACGTGATTCAAACCTTGCAGCGCTTCTGGACGGACCGGGGCTGCGTGCTGGTCCAGCCCTTTGACATCGAGTGCGGGGCCGGGACCTTCAACCCCTCCACCTTCTTCCGGGTCATCGGGCCGGAGCCCTGGAATGTGTGCTACGTGGAGCCCTCGCGCAGGCCCACCGACGGCCGCTACGGCGAGAACCCCAACCGCCTGCAGCACTACTACCAGTTCCAGGTCATTTTGAAGCCTTCGCCGGACAACGTGCAGGAGCTCTACCTCGAGAGCCTGCGCGCCCTGGGCGTGGACCCGGCGGCCCATGACATCCGCTTTGTGGAGGACGACTGGGAGTCGCCCACCCTCGGCGCCTGGGGCCTGGGCTGGGAGGTCTGGCTCAACGGCATGGAGGTGACGCAGTTCACCTATTTCCAGCAGGTGGGCGGCATCGACCTGTTCCCCACCAGCGTGGAGATCACCTACGGCCTGGAGCGCATCTCCATGTATCTGCAGGAGAAGGAGTCGGTCTACGAGCTCATGTGGAACGACACCGTGACCTACGGCCACGTGTACCACCAGAACGAGGTGGAGCAGTCGAAGTACAACTTCGAGCTCTCCGACGCAGCCATGCTCCTGGACATGTTCAACAAGTTCGAGGCCGAGTGCAAGCGCCTGATTGATGCCGGGGTGCCCTGGCCGGCCTACGACTACTGTCTCAAGTGCTCGCACACCTTCAACCTGCTGGACGCGCGCGGGGCCATCTCCATCACCGAGCGCACGGGCTACATCGGCCGCGTGCGGGTGCTGGCCTCGGCCATCGCTGCCCTGTACGCCGCCCAGCGCGAAGCCATGGGCTACCCCATGCTCGCCGCAAAATAGCCCGTCACGCACGTTGGAGCGCCACCATATGTCTGAATTCATACTTGAAATTGGTACAGAGGAAATGCCCGCGCGCTTTGTGCCGCGCCTGGGCGAGGAACTCGTCGAGCTGTTCGAGCGCCTGCTCGCCGAGGCGCGCATCGACCACGCCGGGGTCCGGGCCTTTGCCACCCCGCGCAGGCTCGTGGCCCATGTCGCAGGCCTTGCGCTGACCCAGCGCCTGGAGGAGGAGATCGTGTCCGGCCCGCCGGTGCGCATCGCCTATGCCGACGGCAAGCTGACCAAGGCCGGCGAGGGTTTTGCCAAGACCCAGGGCGTGCCCGAGGCCGACCTGTTCGTGCAGCAGACGCCCAAAGGCGAGTACCTGGCAGCGAAGAAGCAGGTCGGCGGCGGACGCACCCAGGACATCCTGCCGGGCCTGTGCCTGGCCGCCCTCAAGGGCCTGAACTTTCCCAAGCGCATGAAGTGGGGCAGCCTGGACTTCCTCTTTGGCCGCCCCCTGCGCTGGATGCTGGCGCTGCTCGACGCCGAGGTGGTGCCCCTTGAGATCGCGGGCCTGGCCTCCGGTCGCGTCACTCATGGCCACCGGGTGCTTGGCCCCGGCCCCTGGACTGTGGACAGCGCAGCCGACTATTTCGACACCATCCGCGACAAGGGCAACGTGGTGCTGGACGCCCGCGAGCGCCTGGAACTGGTGCGCGCCGAGGGTGACCGCCTGGCCGCAGGCGTGGGCGGGCACGTGGTCTGGGACGAGTCCCTGCTGCTTGAAGTCGCCAACCTTGTGGAGTTCCCCAGGCCCATCCTGGGCGAGTTTGCGCGGCTCTACCTGGAGCTGCCCGCCCAGGTGCTGCTGACCAGCATGCAGAGCCACCAGAAGAGCTTCGGCATCGTCTCCTCGCAGGGGGGGGCGGACTGCAACCTGCTGCCGTTCTTCCTGACCACCCTGAACATCGAGCCACTGAACATGGCCCTGGTCAAGAAGGGCTGGGAGCGCGTCTTGAAAGCCCGCCTGGAGGACGCCCGGTTCTTCTGGGAGGCCGACCTCGCAACAGACCTGGACGAGTGGCTGGCCAAGCTCGACAGCGTGGTTTTTCTCGGCCCGCTGGGCAGCATGGGCGACAAGTCCCGCCGCCTGGAGAAGCTCTGCGGTCGCCTGGCCCAGGCCATTGGCGCGCCCGAGGCCCCGGTGGCCGACATGAAGCGCGCCGGGCGGCTGGCCAAGGCCGACCTTGTGAGCGCGCTGGTCTACGAGTTTGACAGCCTGCAGGGCGTCATCGGCGGCATCTATGCCCGCAAGAAGGGCGAGAGCGAACTGACCGCCCAGGCCATCGCCGAGCAGTACCTGCCTGCCGGGCCGGATTCGCCCGTGCCCGCCACCCTCACCGGCGCGCTTCTGGCCATTGCCGACAAGGCCGACACCATGGCCGGGTGCTTCGGGCTGGCCATGATCCCCACCGGCACCGCCGACCCCTACGCCCTGCGCCGCGCGGCGCTGGGCATCAGCCGCATCATCATGGAGCACGGCCTGCGCCTGAGGCTCGACGAGGTGCTGGGCTGGGCGCAGGAAGGCTATGACAACGTCAAGTGGAAGCTTGAGCCCGCGGACGCCCAGGCCAAGATGCTGGACTTCTTCGGCCAGCGCCTGCGTGCGCTTTTTGCCAGCGGCCCTGATGGGAGCAGTCGCACCGACAGCCGCGTGGCCGACGCCGCCCTGGGCGCGGGCTTCGTTGATATCCGCACGCTCAAGATGCGTTTCGACGCCCTGACCACCTTCAGCCGCCAGCCGGATTTCGAGCAGGCCGTGCTGACCTTCAAGCGCGCTGCGAACATCATCCGCAAGCAGGGCTCGGAGGCGGGTGCGGCGTTGTCCGCCAACGTGGACGCGGCGCGCCTGGAGATGGAGCAGGAGCGCGTGCTGGCCGAGAGCCTGCAAGCCAGCGCCGGGCGCTTCGAGGAACTCTGGGCGGCGGACGACTTCGCCGGGCTGTTCGCCATGCTGGGCGAACTGCGGCCTGCTGTGGACGCCTTCTTCGACAACGTCATGGTCATGGCCGAGGACGCGGGTTTGCGTCAGAACCGCCTGAATATCCTGTACACGCTGGTTGAGCGGCTGGGCCGCCTGGCGGACTTCGGCGCGTTGCAGGTGTAGTGATACCGGAAAATCTGCTTGACAAGCGCGTGGCGCTGTGATTAAGCACCCTCTCTCGACTCAGTGTCGGGACTGAACAACACAAAGAATCAGGAGAAAGAGCGTTGGCCAATCATCCGTCCGCCTCGAAGAGACACCGTCAGAGCTTGAAGCGCCAGGCGCGCAACAAGGCCGTCAAGACCCGCATCAAGAACGTGGTGAAGGCTGTGCGTCAGGCCCTGGCCGAGAAGAACGCCGATACCGCCGCCATCGCGCTGAAAAACGCCAGTTCCGTGCTCGACCGCGCCGCTTCCAAGAAGGTCATCCACTGGAAGAAGGCCGGACGCTGCATCGCGCGTTTGCAGACCGCCATCAACAAGATGGCCCCTGCCGAAGCCTAGACAGATTCCTCATCTGACAATAAAGCCCGCTGCGGAGTTCCGTAGCGGGCTTTTTGCGTTGGTGAATGGGGGAGTTATACGCTTGGGCGTGTCGGGTCCGGTTCTGTGGTCAGGCGCAGGCCAACGGCCTTAAGCACGGCGGCAAGGGTCTTGACCGTGGGGTTGCCGCGCGGGGACAGGGAGCGGTACAGGCTCTCACGGTTGACGCCAGCGCGTTCGGCCACGCGTTGCATGCCGTGGGCCTCGGCCACGCGGCGCAGGGCGGTAAGCAGCACGGACGGCTCGTCGAGGCTTTCCTCCAGGGCGGCCCGGAGATATTCCGCAGCAAAGGCCGGGTCGGCGCGCAATTCGGCCATGAGGGCCGCGTCATGGGACAGGGCTGGCGGGGTTGGCCGGGTCATTCAAGCCTCCTCTTGTAGTCGATCAGACACTCCACAGCCCTGGCGATATCCTCTTGCTGTGAACGCTTGTCGCCGCCGCCAAGGAGCAGGATCACCATCTTGCCCACTCGGGCGAAGTACACGCGATAGCCCGGGCCATAGTCCACGCGAAGTTCCGCAACGCCGCCAGTGAGCGGCTTGCAGTCGCCAAGGCTTCCTGCCGCCAGACGGTCGATCCGGGCGGCTATCCTTGCCTTGGCCTTCAGGTCGCGCAGCCCGGCCAGCCATTGGCCGAAAATATCGCGGCCTTCCGAGGTCTGGTAGCGGTACACTGTGTACATGGGGATTGTAGCTTTCAGGCTACAGGTTGTCAAGGCCGCAGCAGGGACGATACGAATAATCTCGGGGGCCAAGGCTAGTCATGCTGCCTGTGCCTTCAGCCATTCTACTGCCCCATCCCCAAGCCTACCGCCACAGGCGCCCAGCCGTCCTTCATGGTCGGCTTCTTCTCCGCGCTCTCGAGCTTCATCTCCGGGATGAGCGGCTGGCCCAGCGCAGTCTTCTTGCGGATCTCGGCGATGGCCGCCTCCTGCGCCACATAGCGCGCGGCGTACTTGGGGTGCGTGGTGTTGCGGTTGATGGCCCCAGGGGAGTCCATGGCCAGCTTGCGCAGGAACTCCGGGGCAAGATCATAGGCCAGCCCGGCGCGCGCGGCCAGGTACAGGCCCACGTAGTCGGCCTCGTACTCGAAGTCCACACTGCTGTTCAGGTACGAGAAGTTGGCATACATCGTGCCTGCGTTGGTGCCTGTGGCCTCGTTCAGCAGCTCCATGATGTAGAGGTCCTTCCAGATCTCCAGCCGCTTCTTCTCGGCGTGGCCCATGAGGTTGTGCGCCAGCTCGTGGGCCACCACAACGCCCAGGATGTCATCGCTCGGAAAGGCGCTCATCAGGCCGGTATTAATGGTGATGGATGTGCCCGTGGCGTAGGCGTTGACATCGCCGTTGGCCACCAGCCGCACGGGGTAGTCGCAGGCCATGACCGGCTGGACAATGGCCGTGATCTTCTCGGCCTTGCGCAGCAGGCTGAATTTGATGGGCTTGCCCGCCTCCACCAGCGGGTTGACATGCACCTTGAAGAAGGCTGTTGCGGCCATGCCCCGGGGCGTCTCGATGTCGTTCACGGCCAGGATGACGTCGTTCTCGCGCAGGCCAGCGATGTGCGCCGGACCTTCGCGCCCCACCAGGGTCACGCGGATGCGCTCGTCCAGCTCGTACACGGACTCCATGGTGTCGCGCTTGCGGCCCCGGTAGTCCTCCAGGTTGTGCACGCGCATGAAGACGACGTAGCGGGTCCTGCTTTCGCAGAGGTCGGCGTTGCCGATGAGCAGGGGCGCGGTGAGGTCGGACAGCCGCTTCGACATCTGCTGGTCGCGGCCGACCACCATCTCATACATGCGGTTGGCCTCGGCAGCCACCTCGCCCTCGTCGATGTCCGGGCGTTTGGTCACCGCGCCGCAGCCAAAGAGCACGGTGAGCGCTGCCAATACGAGTAAAAGACGCAACACCGTCATGACGAGCCTCCACAGGGGGTATTCGCCAAGCTCTATTCGAA
Source organism: Desulfovibrionales bacterium GWA2_65_9 (assembly GCA_001799475.1). Taxonomy (GTDB): domain Bacteria; phylum Desulfobacterota; class Desulfovibrionia; order Desulfovibrionales; family Desulfovibrionaceae; genus Humidesulfovibrio. The sequence continues at coordinate 9,821 of MGTN01000079.1, forward strand.
TCATGGGAGCTCGTCCACCCGGAACTGAAAAGATAAATTAGTGACTCATCCCGACAGCCGCTTACTTGTGACTGTCGAGACGAGGGATATGCGTTGGGATACAGGCCCTCGGCTACAG
>MGTN01000079.1:10029-13465 GCA_001799475.1 Desulfovibrionales bacterium GWA2_65_9
CGTCTATTGGTGCCCGGCGGATTTCGAGCGTCGAGCAGGCGAGAGGTGTTCACGAACCGCTCCCGCTTGGTCTGGATCGAGCGGTCTGTCCCGCAACCCGTCACTAGGCCCACTCTGCCGAGTGCTTCTGAGGCAGGGCATGCTCAATAAAAAAAGCGGAGCCCGAAGGCCCCGCCTAAAAAGGGCGCCCGGTCAGGACTACTTCTTCATCTCCATCTTCATGCCCTTCTCGCCGTCCATGATCATCTTGTGGCCGTCCATCATCTGCTTGTGGCCTTCCATCATCATCTTCTGGCCCGTCACCATCATCTTGGCGTTGGGACTGGGATTGTTCTCCAGGAACTTCGCGCCTTCCAGCATCTGGGGCTCACAGGTCGGGGGGAGCTTGTTCGCCGGCGCGGAGACCATCTGGCTCGCACCCTTGGACAGCGCTTTCACGGCTTGATCAACGCCGCTGTATCCGCCGACATCCCTGGCGAGGGCCAGGCCGGAACCAAGGGCCAGAGTGGCCGCAAAAGCCACAACCAACAGCAGGGACTTGTTGAACTTCATGTCGCAACTCCTTGAAAGATTTCATAAGCCTTTTCTCCTGCTTCGGCCGGGGTGGCGCCTCACCAACTCGGCTCACCGGAGGAGTCAACGATTAATTCATCCTTAACCTGAATCAGCGACCAACGGCAATGCATATTTCACTTTCTGCCCACGTTTGTCTCGGCCGCAGCATCTTGTTCCAGCCCGAAAGGGGGCGAGGGCCGCGGCAACAAGGGGGGGTGAAATGTCGCTTCATAATGTGTCTCCATCTTGAAATGCTTCGGACCGCCGTTTCGTTACCTTGACGAGCCCACGCTGGCAGTCCCTTGGCATCCGCCATGCGCGAATTTTTATTATTTATTATCAGCTTGTTGCGCTAACTGTCATGCTGTATTTGGCGGATATACGGACCCGGTTGCACGGCCCCTGCACCCTCTTGTGCAAGGAGATGCAGAATTGCCCGTGCGTACGCGCGCCCGCCACATCATAGGACGCGGGCGTTGACCTTCATTCCCTGAGCCTCAGGCTTCAGTTTGTGGCGGCGTAACTGGAAGGATTGCCCTCCGGGGCAGTCCTGAGCGCTGAGCTCGAACTGGGCGAGAAGAACGAAATACGCATTCCCCCACAACAGAAGCCAAGCCCCCCGTCCAGCGGCTTGCTGAACGGGGGGCTTGGGAGATTTCACGCGCGACTATTTGCTCTTGTCGTGTGTCGCCGCATCGTGCGCCGAATGGTCTTTATTGTCCTTGGCCGCGTCTTCCTGGCCAGCCTTCGTCGCCTTCTTGTCGTCCACCTTCACCACCTTCTTGTCCGTGCCCTGCGTCGTCTTGCTGGCGTCAGCCGCCTTGCCTGCAGGATTCTCATGGTTCGCGGCCAGAGCCGAACCGGTGAAGACCAAACTGGCGAGCAACAGCAACGCGGCCAAAGGCTTGCGGGAAATAAACCAAGCGTTCATGAAATCTCCTTATTGTTCAGCTGGCTAAGGGGTGAGAGGGGATCTGTGCGGAACCGTTATTGCCAATCCTTGAGAGTAGTCTTTGGTATCCTGTTTTTCAAGCGCCAAGGGAGCAATCAACGCGTTTGGTCGGACATTCAGAAAAGAGGAAGGGGCTGGCCTTCCGGCTGCCCCCTTCCTTTGAGTTGACCACCTTGCGTTCAAGAAACCCGGCAGCGGTCAGAGCTGCATATCCGAGGCCTTGAGCTTGCCCCGCTCCAGGGCTGATTTTTTCATCAGGTAGAAGATGACCGGGGTGATGATCAGGACGTGGATGGCCGAGGCGATCATGCCGCCGATGATCGGCGCGGCAATGGGCTTCATCACGTCCGAGCCCACGCCGCTCGACCACATGATCGGCAGCAGTCCGGCCAGGACCACGCTCACGGTCATGAGCTTGGGCCGCAGCCGGAGCACCGCGCCCTCCATGGTCGCCGCATAGATTTCGGCCAGGGTGATCTCCCCTGCGCGGAGCTTCTTGTCCAGGGCCTCGTGCAGGTAGATGACCATGACCACGCCTGTCTGCACCGCCACCCCGTACAATGCGATGTACCCGACCCAGACGGCCACGCTGAAGTTGTAGCCCAGGATTTTTTGCAGGATCACTCCGCCGGCCATGGCGTAGACCACGGAGAGCATGACCATCATGGCCTCCTGGGCCGAGTGCAGGGCCAGGTACAGGAGCACGAAGATGACGAAGAGCACGATGGGCATGAGGATCTTGAGCCGCGCCTCGGCCCGGAGCTTGAATTCGTACTGTCCGCTCCAGGACAGCGAGTAGCCGACCGGGAGCTTCAACTGCTCGGCCACGGTCTGCTTGGCCTTGTCCACCCAACCGCCAATGTCCCGGTCCGTCACGTCCACGTATACATAGCCGCTGAGCAGGCCGTCTTCGTCCCGGATCATGGCTGGTCCAGAGACCAGGGCGATGTCGGCCAGTTGGCCAAGCGGCACGTGAGCCAGGCGGCCAAGGGGCGGTGGCGCGCCCAGGGCTCCGCCCCCCATCCCGCCAGCCGCAGCCCCGGCCCCGCCGCTCCTGGGCAGCGGGACCAGGATGCGCCTGATCTTCTCCACATCATCGCGCAGTTCACGCTTGTAGCGCACGTTCACCGTGTAGCGCTCGCGGCCCTCCACCGTCCGGGTCACGGTCATGCCGCCCAGGGCGGACTGGATCACGTCCTGCACGTCGCCGATGGTCAGGCCGTAGCGGGCAATGGCGTCGCGGTTGATGGTGATGTCCGTGAAGTAGCCGGAGGCGGCCCGTTCCGCGTACACCGACCGGGTTCCCGGCAGTGACGTGAGTATTTTCTCAAGATGCAGGCCGTTTTCCTGAATGACGTTCAGGTCCGGGCCGGCAATCTTGATGCCCACCGGGGTGCGGATGCCGGTGGAGAGCATGTCCATGCGCGCCCGGATGGGCTGGGTCCAGGCGTTCTGGATGCCCGGAAACTGCAAGGCCTTGTCCATGGTGGCCACCAGCTCGTCGAAGGTGATCCGCCGCTCGCGGCCGAAGATCGCCCCGGCCACGGGACGCAGGAACCCAGGCAGGGAGGAATAGTCTTTCTGGACCATCCGCCACTGGTTCTTGGCCTTAAGGTTGATCAAGGTCTCCATCATGCTGAAGGGCGCCGGGTCGGTGGCTGTTTCGGCGCGGCCAGCCTTGCCGAAGACCGACTCCACTTCGGGAAAGCCGCGCAGGATCTGGTCCTGAATGCTCAATATCCGGCCGGCCTCGTTGACCGAGAGGCCGGGGCTGGTGACGGGCATGTACAGGATGGTCCCTTCGTACAGGGGCGGCATGAACTCGCTGCCGATGGGCCAGATCCAGAGCATGCCGACGGTGGCGGCGACCACGGCGAAGTTCAGGCCGAGCGCTGTCCAGCCGTATTTCAGGGCCAGCTTCAGGACCGG
>MGTN01000079.1:13502-15980 GCA_001799475.1 Desulfovibrionales bacterium GWA2_65_9
TTCGACTCCGGCTTCAGGTCCTTGCCCCGAATGAACAGGACCATGAGCACCGGCACCAGGGTGATGGACAGGATCGTCGCCCCGATCATGGAGAAGGTCTTGGTGTATGCCAGCGGCCGGAACATCCGGCCCTCCTGGGCCTCCAGCAGAAAGACCGGGACAAAGGAGACGATGATGATGACCAGCGAAAAGAAAAGCGCCCGGCCCACCTGCTTGGCCGAGTGGATGATGGTCGCGGCGCTGTTCAGCTTTTCCTCCTCGCTGCCCTCGGAGAGTCGTCGGTAGGCGTTCTCGACCATGACGATGGAGGCGTCGACCACCACGCCGATGGCCAGGGCGATGCCGCCGAGCGACATGATGTTCGAGGTGATGCGCATGAAATACATGGGGATGAACGCGGCGAGCACGGCCACGGGCAAGGCGAAGATCGGCACCAGGGCGGAACGGAAGTGCAGCAGAAAGATGATGATCACCAGGCTGACCACCACCATTTCCTCGATGAGCGTCATTTTCAGGTTGTCGATGGAGAGGTTTATGAGCCCGGAACGGTCGTAGGTGGGCACGATCTTGACGCCCTTGGGCAGCCCCGGCTCGATCTCCTTGATGCGTTCCTTGACCCTGGCGATGACGTCCAGGGCGTTCTGGCCGTGGCGCACCACCACGATGCCGCCGACCACCTCCCCGCGCCCGTCATACTCCACGATGCCGCGCCGGATGTCCGGCCCCAGGGTGATATCGGCCACGTCCCGGAGCAGGAGCGGCGTGCCCCGCCCGGTATCGGACAGGGCGATCTTCTCGATGTCCAGGGTGCTCTTGATGTAGCCCCGGCCCCGGACCATGTACTCCCGGCCGCCCATCTCCAGGAGTCGGCCCTCGACCTCGTTGTTGGAGCGCTGGATGCGCCCGACCACCTCCCCGATGGTCAGGCCGTAGGCCGCAAGCCTGTTGGGGTCGATGTTCACCTGGTACTGCTTGACGAAACCGCCCACGCTGGCCACCTCGGCCACGCCCTCCACGCTGGACAGCCTGTAGCGCAGGAACCAGTCCTGCAAGGTGCGCAGGGAGGCCAGATCGTGCTCGCCGGACTCGGAAACCAGGGCGTACTGGAACACCCAGCCCACGCCCGAGGCGTCCGGCCCGAGCCCCGGCGTCACGCCGGGCGGCAGCTTGCCGGTGATCTGCTGCATGTATTCCAGGACTCGGGACCTGGCCCAGTAGATGTCCGTGCCCTCCTCGAAAATCACATAGACGTAGGAATAGCCGAAGTCGGAGAAGCCGCGCACGGTCTTGACATTGGGGGCCGAGATCAGGGCGGTGACGATGGGGTAGGTCACCTGGTCTTCGATCAGAGTCGGGCTGCGGCCATCCCAGGTGGTGTAGACGATGACCTGGACATCCGAGATGTCGGGCACGGCGTCGAGCGGCACGCCGCGCATGGCGTAGAAGCCCCCGAACACCAGCAGAAAAGCTGCGGTGAAGACCATGAAGCGGTTCTTGGCACACCAGTCGATAATCCGCTCGATCATGGCCCCTCCCCCTGTGCTACTTGCCGTGCCCGGCGTGCGCTCCCGATGAACCGCCGAGGGCCTCCTTGAACCTGGTCTCGGAGTCGACCAGGAAGTTGGCGCTGGTGACGACCTTTTCCCCGACCTTCAGGCCGGAGACGACCTCGTAGAAGCCCTCGACCTTGGCCCCCAGGGCCACGTCCCGGAACACGAAGGCGCCCTTGCCCAGGTCCACGATGGCCACGCGCCGCAGCCCGGTGTCGATGATCGCCCCATCCGGCACCACGACCTTGGTGCCCAGACGGACCATGATCTCCACGTTGGCGTACATCTCCGGCTTGAGCTTGCCTTGGCCGTTCGGGAGCTCGATCCTGATCCGGGCCGTGCGGGTCCGGGAGTCCAGGGCAGGGTAGATGTAGATCACCTTGCCGCTGAAGGGCGCATCCGGAAAAGTGGACAGGCTGAGCTTGGCCTCCTGGCCGATGCGGATGTACGGCAGGTCGGCTTCGTACACGTCCACGTTCAGCCAGACCACGCTCAAATCAGCCAGCTTGAACAGGGGCATGCCCGCGGTCACGTACATGCCCTTGAAGGCCAGCCGTTCCAGCACGAAGCCGTTGTACGGGGAGTGCAGGGTGAGCGTGCGCATGGGCGTGCCGCTCTTCTCGATGGCCTTGATCTGGCGCTCGCCGATGTCCCAGTATTTGAGGCGCTGCCGGGCTGCGGCGGCCAGGTCATGGCCGCTGGCCGCCACCTCCGGGTATGGGCTCTTGGCCAGCTCCTTAACGGAGCGCAGGGCGATCAGATACTCCGCCTGGGTGGAGACCATCTCCGGGCTGTAGATGCTCAGCAGCGGCTCGCCTCTCTTCACGTAGCGGCCCGTGTAATCGACATAGAGGTTCTCGATCCAGCCGTTCACCTTGGGGGCGATAGTGTACAGGCGTTTCTCATCATAGTCCACCACGCCCACGGC
>MGTN01000080.1:0-1238 GCA_001799475.1 Desulfovibrionales bacterium GWA2_65_9
AAGTCACCATTTTCGATGGCGACACCCGTATCGCCACCACCATCATGAAGGACGGCAAGCGGGCCATCGGCACGAAGATGGACAACCCGAAGGTCCTGGAAAACGTGCTCCAAAAGGGCGCGTTGTTCCTGTCTCAAAACAATATCCTGGGCAAGTTCTACGAGACCGCATATTGGCCGTTGAAGGACGGCGCGGACAAGGTTCAAGGAATGTTTTTTATCGGCAAGGACCGTGGCCTCATCGAGAGCGCGCAGAGCAGCATCACCTGGTCAATACTTCTGGGGGCTTTGGTGATTTCCATCATCATGGGCGGCCTGGGCCTTGTCTTTGCCCGTTCGCTGGCACGACCACTACAACGAACGGCGGAATTTGCCGACAAGGTGTCTGCCGGGGACCTGGACCAAATCCTTGATGTCAGACGAGTTGATGAGATTGGCATCTTGGCTGATTGCCTGCGCGGGATGGTGGAAAGCTTGAAGGCCAAGATCGCCGAGTCCGAGCAGAAGACCGCCGAGGCAGCCGAGCAGGCCCGCCTGGCGGGGATCGCCACGGACGAGGCCACAGAGGCCAAGGCCCTGGCCGAACGCGCCAAGGCTGAGGGCATGATGGCCGCAGCCACGCAGTTGGAGAAGGTCGTGGAGATCATCAGCTCCGCCTCGGAAGAACTCTCCGCCCAGATCGAGCAGTCCAGCCGGGGCACCGAGGTGCAGTCAAGCCGCGTGGGCGAAACCGCCACGGCCATGGAAGAGATGAACGCCACGGTGCTGGAGGTGGCCAAGAACGCCTCCCAGGCCTCGGATTCCTCCAGCGACGCCCGCAACAAGGCCCTGGAGGGCGCCAAGATCGTGGCCCAGGTGGTCGCCGGCATCAAGACCATGCAGACCGTGTCCCTGGCCATGAAAGAGGACATGGGCGTGCTGGGCAAGCAGGCCGAGGGCATCGGCCAGATCATGAACGTCATTTCCGACATCGCCGACCAGACCAACCTGCTGGCGCTGAACGCCGCCATTGAGGCCGCCCGCGCGGGCGACGCCGGGCGCGGCTTCGCTGTTGTCGCCGACGAGGTGCGCAAGCTGGCCGAGAAGACCCAGACCGCCACCAAGGAGGTGGGGGAGGCCATCAGCGGCATCCAGCACGGCACCAGGAAGAACCTGGAGAACGTGGAGCGCGCGGTGACCACCGTTGAGCAGGCCACCGACCTGGCCAACCGAAGCGGCGAGGCCTTGCAGGAGATCGTG
>MGTN01000080.1:1256-9214 GCA_001799475.1 Desulfovibrionales bacterium GWA2_65_9
CGACCCAGGCCGGAAGCCTGCACCAACTCATCGAGAAGATGAAGAGCGGCGGCTAGGACCTCGGGGCCAGCCCCTCCGCGCTCAAGCCTGAGCAGCTCCGCTGCATTCCGATCATAAGACGCACAGCGCGGGCTCCCGGCCATGGGGGCCCGCGCTTTCAATTTTGAGCTGGACCGGGGCCTAGCCCAACCGCTTCCAGAAGCCCAGCTGCGGCGGGGCGGCAAGACGCGGGCCGACCACCGCGCGGAACGCGGCCAGATGCGCGCTGGCGTTGTGCGCATCCAGGGCGGCCTGGCCCTGCCAGCGTTCATAGAAAAGCACCCGGCAGGGATTCTCGGCATGGATATGGGCGATATACTCCAGGCAGCCCGGCTCACTGCGCGTTGCGCCGACCACTGCGGCCAGGGCCAGCAGCACGGGTTCAGCCGCAGGCTCGGCAAAGGTCAATTCGGCCAGGAGGGTGAGGCTCTTCGGATCGGGCATGGGGTGACTCCTGCGTGATGTTTTGGTGGCCAGGCCCGCACTCGACCCGGGCCGCAATGGCGCGCACCCTAGGCCCACCGCGAGCGCAGCGTCAAGCAGCCTGGCGACACCCGGCGCAGCGCCGGAAAGCATTGCCCTGCCCTTGCTTTTTGCTGGCGCATTGCCTACCTACGCACATGGACTGGCGCGAAGGCATTCTCATCCTCTACAGCTCGAACCTGTCCCTCAAGGTCCTGGCCTACCTCTTGACCCTGGCCCTGATCACCATCTTCTCCGGCGGCCTGCACGGCTTCCTGTATTTGCTCCTGCCCTTTGGCCTGGACGTCATCGGCGCGGGCTACATCCGGCTGAACCACCAGGCCTTCCAGGAAGACGTGCAGGAACTCCTGGAGGCCGACTGCCTGCGCGCCTGCGGCATCGACAAGGCCAGAGCGCACTTCAGCCACGTCGAGTTCTCCGGCTCCCTGGATCATTGGCGGCTTAAGGATCTCAAGACGGACATCACCTACAGCATGATGGCCCCCAGGACGGACTTCGTGGTCATCGCCACGCGCAAGGGCCGCATGTTTCCGCTCAAGAGCTATTTCAAGGTGGGCTACCAGACCGAGGACGCCGGAACGCGCGACGTCTATTTCAGCGACATCAGCAGCGTGGACCTCGCAGGCAAGGTGCTGACCATGACCACCGCCTCGGGCGAGGCCGTGCCCTACACCGCCCAGGGCGGCAAGGCCGAGGAGGCCGCCACGCTCCTGCGCCAGCGCCTGCGCGAGTATAAGTCGCGCCGTGGCGAGACCGCGGACGAATAGCCCCAGCCGTTTTCCGCCCCAGGTCTTGCGCAACTGTGCCCTTGGCGCTAGGGTCTGTTTCCAAAAGATGGATTTTGTTCCCTGGCGAGGAGAGAGCCTATTTTGGGGCCAGGGAGTGTACTCATGCGGTACAGCCCTGGGCACAAATCGGCTCACGACGACGTCCAGGGGGCAAAAGACGCTTTTAGAGACAGGCCCTAATGTTGAACTCTTAAGAGTCGCTAGCGGCCCCTGCGCCAGGAGCACCCCGTGGCAAAACAGAGCATTCTCTCCCGCCTGCGCCCCAGCCGACTGGGGCTGCTCCACCTGTTGCGCCTGTACAGCCTGCTCCTGCTCCTCCTGCCCGCCATCCCCGCCGGACTGCTGCTCTTCTACAGCAATGCGGACCTCCAGCTCAGCCGCCTGAACTTCCTGCTTCTGGCCTGCCTGAGCCTGCCCGTGGTCGCCTCCGCCGTGCTGGGCCACGCCATCGTGCGCGCGCTGCTCGGTCCGCTGAGGCTCCTGCTGGAGGGCGCGGAAAAGGTCGAAACCGGCGAGTACGGCCACACCATCGACCTCTCAATGCATCCCGGCGCGCCGGAAGAGATGGTGCACCTCGTGGGGGCCTTCAACCGCATGTCCGGCACGGTGCGCAGACACGTGGAAACCATCCAGGCCACCTCGCGCACGGACCAGCTCACCGGGATCTGCAACCGCAGGCACCTCCTGGCCGAGGGCTACCGCATCATCAACATGGCCATCCGCGCGAACAAGCCCTGCTCCTGCCTGATGATCGACATTGACCACTTCAAGCTGGTCAACGACGAGCACGGCCACCCCGTGGGCGACCGCTACCTCATCCACATCGCCGGGTGCATCGCCGCAGCCACCCGCGACTCGGATCTGACCGCGCGCTACGGCGGCGAGGAGTTCGTTGTCCTGGCGCCCAACGCCAGCCTCGAAGAGGCCTGCATCCTGGCCGAGCGCATCCGCAGCACCGTGGCTGAAACTCCGCTCAAGGTGCGCACGGGCATTTTGAGCAACACCGTGAGCATCGGCGTGGCCGAGTACAGCATGGAACCGGAATTCGGGGCCAATATCCTCGAGGACATGATCGAGAAGGCCGACAAGGCCCTGTACCGGGCCAAGCAATCCGGACGCAACCGCGTGGAATCCTGGCCGTTCCCGCTGGACCCCAGCCACTCGCCCTAGCCTTTCCCCGCTCCACCTTGAACTTGGCCTGCAATTGGCCTAGAGTCCGCCAGCCTTGGCGGCATAGCCGCCCATTTCAGTCCACATTGCCCCACAGGAGCCCCCATGCGCTACGAACTCCGCCTCATGGACACCCTCTCCGGCGTCGGCTGCTTTGCCGCCCACCCCGGCCCGAACCTCGCCTTTGCCGAGATGCTGGACCACCTGCGCCAGCACCCGCTGGACGACTTCATGCACCAGCACCTGCTCTTCAAGCTGGGCGAGCACCGCACCAGAAAGTTCGAAAAGCTCATCGATGAAGTGCAACAGGACGGCCGCTGCACCGACCCTGTGCTGGCGGCGCTCCTGGTGGAGGCCTGCCTGGGGCACGAGCGCTTCGCGCACCTCTTGCCGCGCCTGTCCGGGCTCGACCTGCGCGAGATCTCGCGCCACACCCCGGCGGTGCACATCCGCTCCTATCTTCTGGCCGATCAGTGCCTGCACAACGAGTGGACCATGCGCATGCAGATGAACATCGTGGCCCACGAGGCGCTGGCCGCGCCGGACGAGATGGGCCTGGCCGAGCCCTACGCCGCCGAGATCTACGCCAAGGACGCCCTGCCGGCTGCCGCCACTGTGACGGCAGCCGGCATGCGCCAACGCCTGGCCGCTGTGCTGCCGCCGGCCAAGGCGCGCCGCCCGGCCCCGGAGACCTCGGCCCATGCCCTGGCAAAGCTTGAGGAAAAGAACGTCTTCATCGGCCAGGAGATGCGCCACAAGGCCTCGCTCAGTCCCATCGCGCTGCTCAGGATGTGGCTGGTGGAGCTCTCGGTCAAAAGCGGCGACATGAACTACAGCCTCTCGGGCATGCAGACCAGCTATGGCCGGGGCCTGGAGATCGAGGGGGCGCGCGCCTCCTACCTGATGGAGGTGGCCGAGCGCGTGTCCTCCTACGCCAGCATCGGCAAGCGCGGCGTCATGGGCCTGGCCCGACCCTGCCCGTTGACCTACGGGTCATATGACGAGGTTTCGGCCACTGGACGCGCCCTGGATCTCTCCCGCGTGCGCCTGGAGGTGCCCTACGAGGGCCAGCGCATCTACTGGATGCCCGGCGAGGAGCGCTTCGGCACCCAAGAACAGGGCGGGGGCTTGAGGCCCATCCTGGTGCCCGCGCAGTTCGTGTATCTCTTCTGCAACATGGAGGAGCAGAGCCTGTTCAGCGCGTTGGGCTCCACGGGCCTGGCCTCGGGCAACACCCTGGCCGAGGCCAAGGTGCACGCGCTAAACGAGGTGCTGGAGCGCGACGCCGAGGCCGTCACCCCCTTTGACCTCTCGCGCTGCTTCCGGCTCACCGCGCGCGACGAGCGGGTGGCCCGGCTGCTCTCCGACTATGAGGAGGCCAACCTCCACGTCTGGTTCATGGACTGCACCTCGGAGTTCGGGGTGCCCTGCTACAAGGCCGTCGTGGTGGGCCGCCATGGCGACGTGAACAAGGGCATGGGCGCGCACCTCTCCGGCCCCAGGGCGGCGGTGTCGGCCATGACCGAGATCCCGTATCCCTTCCCCGGCCCGCTCACCCTGCCCGTGCCCGAGAATCTCCCGGTGCGCGTGCTGGAGGACCTGCCCGACCACTCCACCGGCAGCGCCGAGGGCGACCTCATGGTGCTGGAGGAGACCCTGGTGGCCTGCGGCTATCCGCCCAGCTACGTGGACCTGACCCGCGCCGACCTGGGCATCCCGGCCGTGCGGGCGCTGGTGCCGGGGCTGGAGTGGGTGGCCGACTTCGACCGCTTCTCGCGCCTGCCGCCCCGGCTGTACGCCAACTATCTGCGCCAGTTCGGGGCGTTGTAAACAGATTCACCGCGTTCACGCGTTGACGCTGCCCCGGCCGAGCATGTAGGGAATACGCGGCTGCCCGGGTGGCGAAACTGGTAGACGCAAGGGACTTAAAATCCCTCAACCTTCGGGTTATGTCGGTTCGATTCCGACCCTGGGCACCAAGGAAAGAGTAAGCTCCGCAGGCGAATCGGAATATTCGCAGCGGAGCTTTTTCTTGTCATTTCGCGTTCTGTGCAACCCCTATGCAACCTCTGCACCCTCAACTGCCTTCTCCCCCTTAACAAGGCAATCTAGACATAGGCGTCAATTCGTTCCCCTCAGCTCTGACCAGCGCGCACACTTGAAGCTATCCAGTACAGGTTATTCGCAACACCCACGCTTGCGCTCCGTTTGTACTTCCCGCCCTTGACTCATACACACTCAATGTGTATTGTCTTTCTATGAACAGCGCGGAACTCATCAAGGCACTCAAGGCTGATGGCTGGTACAAAGTCGCTCAGGTCGGTTCGCACGTACAGTTCAAGCACCCCACGAAGCCGGGCCGAGTGACCGTGCCGCACCCCAAGAGGGACTTGCCCACGGGAACGCTCAAGAGCATCGAGAAGCAAGCTGGACTGGAACTGGGTAGGAGGTAGGAGAAGATGGCAAGCTACATCGGCATCATCCACAAGGACGCAGACAGCGACTTCGGCGTGAGCTTCCCCGACTTCCCCGGATGCATCACCGCAGGGAAGACCTTGGACGAGGCCGGACGCATGGCACAGGACGCTTTGGCCGGGCACATCGCGGGCATGGTCGAGGACGGCGAGAACATTCCTGCTCCCATGACTTTGGAGCACGCTCAGGCCCATGAATTCGCAGAGAACGCCCTGGCCTTCATCGTGGTGCGAGCGCCGGAGCCTGAGGGCCGAGTCGTGCGCGTCAACATCACCCTGAAGGAAGCCGACCTTCGGCGCATTGACGAGGCGGCGGCAGGTGCAAAGCAGAACCGTTCAAGCTACATGGTCAGCCGGGCGCTGGGAGCGTGAGCCACCAGGATTGCTCTACAACCGGGCCACCTTCGGGTGGCCTTTTCCTTGCCCCGACTGCGCGGAGCCCAGCGGGGTCTCCGGGGAGCAGGTGGCGTGCGCAGGATGCAGGCGTTTGCATGGGCGTGGAGCGGTGTCAAAGGGATTGACTCCCCCCTGCTTATGGATACAAGAACCCAAAGAACACTACGCCTTTTCGAGTCGTCACCACGGCAACGCCCTTTGCGCTTAAGGCTAACTTCTGGCACCTATCTATAAGGAATTTCTGTATGAAGCGCAAACAGGCCACTGCGACAGCCGAAGTATCCGATCCGTCTTTCGGCCAGCTCGATCAGATGGACGAGGCGGTGCCTAGGCCAGCTGAAGTCAGCAAGAACACCCTCATCAAAAACGGCGCGGTGGTCGAAACCTGGGCTGTGTCGCTGCAAGAAATATACGATAACAATGACTTGCGCCTGGACGCCAGCCACTATGACCGGCAAACTGCGGCGGCGCTCAAACAACTCAGCAAGTCCCCCTACCCGCTAAGGGCATTGTCGGCGATGGCGACCATCAACTTGCCCAGCCAGTTTGTGCGTATTTGGGCCAAGGACAAGGAGCATGGCATTCCCTACGTCAACGCCTCTGACCTCATGGGGCTGACGGGCATCGGCATATTCAGCGGAAGTGCTCGCTATCTTTCTCGGCAGACCGAGACAGACGTCGACGCGTTGATTATCCGCGAGGGGTGGTTGCTGATGACATGCTCGGGCACCATTGGTCGCATTTTCTATGTCCCTCAGCGGCTTGACGGCTGGGTGGCCACCCATGACCTTATTCGCATCATCCCCAACAAAGATGTTCCTGTGGGGTTTCTACATGCCTACCTGTCTTCGCCTGTCGCGCAACAGCAGATCGCCGGGCACACCCACGGCGGCCAGATCGATCATATCACCCACCACCAAATCGGCGGCGTGGTGATGCCGGACATGCCCAAGGAGAAGAAGCAGGCCATCCACATACGCACCATGAAGGCCTTAGATTTGAGGGAAAAAGCCATCGCCGCGCTGGCGGAGATTGCAGAGGACGTGAAAGCATGAGCACCGGCAACGTCACCTACCTCATCCCGCCTGGGAGCATCCGTTGCTACCTCACTGGCAATCTGCGCAAGGACACGCCGGAGGAAAACGTCCGCCAAAGATGGGTGCGCAGTCTGGTTGAAGAGTACGGCTATTCCAAAAAGGACATTGCCCTTGAGTTTTCCATCCAAATGGGTGTGATGAAGAAACGGGCGGACATTGTCATTTTCAAGGCCGGTGCCAAACAATCCCAGGACGAAATACGGGTCATCATCGAAACAAAACGTGATGATGTAAATATCACCGACAAGAGCAAGGGGGATGGACAGCTCATGAGCTACATGGCTGCATCGCCGTCCTGTAGCTACGGCCTGTGGGTTGGGAAGGAGCGACGGGCTTACGAGAAGATGCAGGACGGCACGCACGCCATCGTTAGCGATATCCCCCGCGCTGGCGAGGAAATGCCGCGCAGGCCGGAACGGGCTGATTTGCAGGTGGCCCACGATCTCGCTGTGACATTCCGCCGCTGCCACAATTACATTCACGCCAACGGTGGACATCAGAAGGCCGAGGCGTTCCATGAGATGCTCAAGCTGATTTTCTGCAAGATGTACGATGAGGAGGAAGGCTCTGGCCTTGAATTGAATTTTGCAGTCGATCCCAAGGAACAACGCTCTGAAAGTGGACGGCGGCGGCTGCTTGAGGACAGAATCATCCCCCTGTTTGAGAAAGTAAAAATTCGCTTCCCGCACATTTTCGAGGAAAATGAGACCATCAAATTAGAGCCGTCGGTGCTGGCCTACATTGTCTCGGAGATGCAGTTCATTTCCCTCACGGAGACGAAGACCGATGTGAAGGGGGCCGCCTACGAAGAGCTGGTGGGGCAGAACCTGCGCGGGGACAGGGGAGAATATTTCACACCACGCAATGTCTGCGACATGACGGTGAAGATGATTCAGTCGATGTTCCCTCAGGGCGACCTGAAGGACCTCATCGTTCTCGACTGCTGCTGCGGTACGGGGGGCTTTCTGGTTTCCTGGATAGACAATCTCCGCATCATCCTGCGCGAACAAGAGGCCGCTCGCCGTAGTCGCGACGTGGAAGGCAATGTCCGCAAACGCATCCGTGAGGCGTGCGCCCGCTGCTTGTACGGAACGGACATCAACCCCTTCCTTGTGCGCACGGCGCAAATGAACCTCGTCATGCATGGTGATGGCTCGACAAATGTCTTTCGTGTGGATTCCACCCGCTCTCCCGGCGAGTGGTCCGACGAGGCCCGTCGGAAAATTCCCTTCGGCAAGGCTGACATCGTGCTGACCAACCCACCCTTCGGTTCAGAGGTGAAGATAGACGATGCCCACATCCTCCACCGGTATGAACTTCCGGGGTGGGAAGCCAAAAATAACCGTAACGCCATGCCCGCAGAGCAGCTTTTCGTTGAGAATGCGATGATGTTTTTACGCGAAGGCGGCTACCTTGGCGTTGTCCTGCCCGATGGAATACTCAACAACCCTGGCTTGAGATTTTTGCGCTCATGGTTGTTGAAACGGGGGCGTATCGTGGCTTCGGTTGAC
>MGTN01000080.1:9234-13998 GCA_001799475.1 Desulfovibrionales bacterium GWA2_65_9
AGATGAAACAGGCCAACGCCGGAATCCTCGGGTGCAACCATCTGGTGTTCATGGCAGCACCCTGCACGGCGGGGATTGATAAGCGGGGCAAGCCCATCTTCCTGCGCCACGCTGACGGGAGAGAAATTGTGGACGACGACGGTAATCGCTTTCTTGATGACCAGATTGCCGCCGTGTCTGACAAATTTTCTGATTGGTACAAGGGCCAGTGAACCATCTAGCCGACTACATGGCGAGGCCTGGTGCCGAGGAGACAGGGCTACTTGACCTGCATGGCGCATGAGGTATTTTGCAGGCGCGAGGGGGACGCCGTGGGCCGCAGCCCGATACGGCGTCGCCGGGAGCCCAAGCCGCTGCGGAGTCTTGAGGCCCCCACCCCGCTGTGCCACCACTCGACCTACTTTGGCCCGTGTCTCCTCCAGCTACAGAAAAGCCTTGTAGGGCATGTCCAGGGCCTTGCCCAGGCGCTTGGCCATTTCCTTGCCAATGGGCCGGGCGTCGCGTTCCATCTCGGAGACATTGGACTTGGGTATGCTCAAGGCGTCAGCAAGTTGCGCCTGGGTCATCTCGCGCAGGCCGCGCGCTCCGCGCAGCACCTTTCCGGGCGTCATGTCGGGCAAAACTTCGGCAGCGGGCACAGTGGGCTCGTCGTATCCGCCCACAAGGCGCAGAATGCCCTCCAACGCTGCGGCAACGCCATCGGCCTTTTCGCTGGGCACATTGACAGTCAGGCAGACCGTACCGTCAGTAAGGGGCTTTCTCGTGAGTTCCAACATAGGTCATCACCACTTCTTTTGCTTTTTTTAGTGTCTGCCACACGGCCACGTAGGTAGGCTGGCCTTTCTTCAGGTGGCAGTGGTGCCGGTCGCCCTTTCCCGCCAATTTAGAGTAATTGGGCATGAGAGGCTGTGCCGGGCCGGTGAGGATCAACGCCTGGACCAGCGCCATGAGCCGCTCGCGTATGCCTTCCGGCAGAGCTTTGGCCTGCTTCTCGGCCTTCTTGGTGAATCGCACATCCCACGTCATGGCTACCGTGTAGCCGCATGGTGGTTACGAGTCAATGGTTACTTTCCAGTCCTGACCTCCTCCCGTTTAGCATCATCACTGAAGCAGGCGGAGGCCGTGCGAAGCGGTGCGGGGGAAGGTGCTTGCCCCTAATCCTGGGCAAGCTGAAGCCTGAAAATTGATGCTGAATTTGCCCGGTTTTCCGGGCAAGGATGGTGGCGGATTCGGTCTCTGATGCCACAAGCCTTAGTTGGATAGGGACTTGCGCTACGCACCGTGAGGCTACACCTACCCGACCCACGGTGGGAGCAGAGACCGCCCCCGGTTCCGCAGCGAGGGTAGCGACTCATCTGCGGATTCGCACTTCGGGACTACACTGACTCGGCCCGAAGTGGGAGCGGAAGCTTCATCTCAAGACTAGAATCGTCCGGTGCCACAGGGCTTGGCACGATAGACCCTGCGCTACGCACCGAGGGCCTACACTTTGCTGTCCCCCGGTGGGAGCGGGCAGTGAAGAAATAACGCTGATCCGTACCCTCGTCAACGTCGTCTTCGCTGACCACCGCCCGGTTGAGTTCGGCAACTTCGCCCCCCCCGCGTGATTTCACGCCAGAAGGCCCCTGCGCGAGCGTCCACGTTCTCGGGTTCCCGAAGGGTGGCTCTCAATCCCTCGCGTCGGCCTGGACCCCGCCTCGTGATTTCTGGATTGCCCGCGCCGCGAAGTGCTGGGCGAGTGAGCCTTTGGGCTCACTATTGATGCGCTCCTTCTCGCGGGAGTAAGAGCGGTGGATTGTGTCGGGCTTCTTGCCGTGAGCAGCAGCCACTTCCTTCGTTGCCTCTCGCACAGACTTGCCCTCCTTCACCTTCCCTTCAACAGCATTCACAATCATTTCCGGGGTCAACTTGTCCGCAATGTCCGCACTCTTTTGCGTGTCATTGTCGGGCGTTGCGGCATCGCGGCCATTTGGCCGGGATGCTTGTAGCCTGCGCATCTTTGCTCGGATCGCTTCGTGGTTGATGGCCGTCTGGAATACCCTTTCAACCTCTTTGGCGAGTTCGCGGGCCAACGTGCCAATAGGCTTCGATCCGTCAAAGCCTTCGATCTCTTCCGCTACGGCCTGCTCGATCCAGACCTGACACGCCTCGTTGATTGCCATTGGTGAAAGCCCCCCCGGCCAAGAACGATGAGGTCAAAGTCTTCGAGCACAGCGAGTTCGGGAACCTGCGCGTTGTCGAGCGCGACGGGGAGACGTGGTTCGTGGCGAAGGACGTTTGCCGGGCGCTGGACCTGGGTAACGTGACCGAGGCACTTCGCGGCTTGGACGCTGACGAAAGGGGGTCAGTATTCCTGAACACCCCAGGCGGCAGGCAAGAGATGACAACGATTTCCGAGGCCGGGCTCTATTCCTTGGTCCTGCGCTCACACAAGCCCGAGGCCAAGCCGTTCCGGCGCTGGGTCACGCACGACATCCTGCCATCCATCGCCAAGCACGGGGCCTACATGACCCCAGAGACGATTGAGGACATCCTTTCCAGCCCTGACACCATCATCCGCCTTGCCACCGACCTCAAGGCCGAGCGTGAGCAGCGTTCCCTGGCCGAGACGAAGGCGCTGGCCCTGGCCGAGCCGATGGATTCAGGATTACTGATTCCATCGGCGGCAGGTAAGGGGAAGTTGCGATTTGAGCCTGAAGTCTGGCGATGCGACTGTAGGTAAGGACGGTCCGATCTCGGCCTACGCACCCTGGGCCGACATCGACCTGTCCCAAGGTGGGAGCGACACTCGCGTGTCGGTGAATCCGAACGGTGGGCGTAATCCGCACAGTCGCTATGCACCGTTGCCTACTGCCTCCAAAGAGGCTCCATCCTTGGCAACCCGTGGGTGCGCCATATTCCAGGCAATGCAAAATTACCCTCGCACCATGCCCCCCGTCAAGCGTCCCTACACCCTGTCATGTGCCATAAGCGCCAGAGCCGTGTCGTCGAACTCAAACGGGATCGTCGGGATGTCGCCCTTCCCTGTGTCCTTGTCGGCCTTGTCCGCGACCTTCTCAGACGCCTTGACCAACATTCCGAGCAGGCCCTCGATCTTGGATGTGTCGAAGCCAGGGAGGGTTGGCATCTTCATGGCCGCGCCGCCACCGTCGTCAACAAGGCTATTCACCACGCGCATGGTGGGCTGGGGCGTCGCCAGGGCCGCGACCTGGGCGGGCTGCGGGGCCTGCGCCACAGGAGCGCTTGCGACCTGTGCCGGGGCCGCAGTTGTGGCCGGGGAAGCGACTTCCGCAACCTGCTGGCCCTGGGCCGGGCGGGTTCGCCCACCGCCTCCGGGCTTGGAACCGGGGGGCGGGACGTACATGGGCGCGGCCTGGGCGTTGGGGGCATTCGCGGCCAGGGCCGGGGCTCCGCTCTTTTCAGCGGCGATTCGAGCTTGGGCCTGGGCCTTCTCATCCGTGAAGCGGTTCGCAACGGATGCCTGGACTGCGGCGCTGGAGCCGCCGAATCTCTTGCTGCGCTCATCATAGACGGAGTTCACAAGGTCTTCCTGACTCATGCCGGGCCGGTAGGCCTTGTTCATAATGGCGGAGGCACCAGCCCCACCATGTTGCACGGAGGTGGACATCAGCACGTCCTGGAGAGCTTTGGAGCCCGCAACCTGATCGCGCAAACCGGAATCTTGGATGCCCTGATAGGCCGGGTCGAAATGCGTCTTTTTGACGAAGTCGTGTTCCATCGTTCCGAGTTGCCCGTTCTTGGCGAGTTCCTGCCACTTCTTTGCACGTCCGCCGTCTTTCCCTCTGTCAGCCGGGCCAGCCGCCTGGAGTTGGTTGTAGACATCAGGGTTTGCAGTCTTGGCGTACTCCATGAAGGCGGGCATAGTCTTGCTGGAAATCTGGTACTTGCCATAGCTGGTTCCACCCTTGGCATCCCAACCAACGGCTTCGGACCCTCGGCCACCGGACTCGTACTTGGCGGACAGGCTGCCCAACTCATCGGACCCGGCAATGGGCGCAACCTTCTCACCGGTGAAGAACCGCTTCACCTCGGTCCCGGCGCTACTCAGCATGTCCATGAGCCCTCCGCCAGACCAATTCACGCCCGTGGCCGGGGGCTCGTCGTCTCGCTTCTCCAGGCTCTTGGTGTTGCCCTCGACCTCGCCAGCCAGGCCGTCCACGGAATCCTTAACGCCACCGAACAGGGTGCCGCCGATGGCCTTACCCGCCTTGCCGCCCAGGAAGTCGCCCGCAAACGCTCCGATTGCTCCTCCGATGAGGGTGCCGACGCCGGGCAGGATCGCCGTGCCGATGGCCGCGCCAGCCATTCCGCCCGCGAGGCTACCGCCCATGCCGCCGACCGCGCCGCCCGTCTTCTTGGAGTCACCGGAAGAGATTCCGTCCACGAGGTCCGGCAGGTTCATCGCCAGGGCCGCGATTGGCCCAACGGCCCGGCCCAGGAACTTCGCTCCGCCGCCCATGACCTTGCCGAGCATCCCGCCGCCAGCCTTGGCCGCTCCGCCAGCAGCCCCGGCAACACCCTCTGCGGCACCCGCTGCTCCACTGCCGAGCGCACTGCCAAGGGCACTCTCGCCGCCGCCCAGGAGCATCCCAGCGCCGGACAGCACCTTGCCGAACTTCCCGCCGACCTTGCCGCCCAGCTTACCAAGGCCCTTGCCCGCGAAATCACCCAGGAGGCTCATCATGCCGCCCGAGTCTCCGCCACCCTGCGAGGGGGGCGTGTCGAACTTCACGGGCACAGGCT
>MGTN01000081.1 GCA_001799475.1 Desulfovibrionales bacterium GWA2_65_9
AAGGGGGCGCTGGCCCAGGAGCTTGGCGGACGCGTGCTGTCGGGCAAAGACATCGCCGCAGCCGGGCCGCTGGCCCCAGGCAACCTGCCGCCGGGCGAGGTGCGCGACTTTGGCGGCAAGGTCTATTTTCTGCACCAACAGGCCCTGGACCTGCTGGGCCGCAGCCCCGGCCTGCGTTGGCAGGGCTTGGCCCTGGGCTCGGCCTCGGCCGGGCGCTTCCGGCCCGACCCGCGCGCGCGGCTGCTTCTGCCCCCGGCGGGCGAACTTGACCCCTCCCAGCGCCTGGACGTGGACGAGCCCCAGCCCATCCTGGACCTGCTTTCCGGGCGCAGCCTGGACCTGCCCGGCACGGGCAATCTGGTGGGGCTGTATTTCCGGGGCCTGCCCCTGGGGCTCCTGACGCGCAAGGGCCGCCGCCTGCTCTGGTCCGTCAGGTAGCGTCTCCGGCCCACGGCCGGGCCGGGCGTGCGCACCCAAGCGGCAGAAGGCCGTTCAGGCCAGCCCCGGCGATACTACGCAAAACTGCCGCCCATGGTTGCGTCATTGCTCCCAAAGGCGTATGCGGGACGGTAACGTTCGGCGCTGTGCAGGACATCCGCAGGCAAAAAGGGGGGGGAATGAAGCTGCCGTCCGGCAAGCCCGGCATTTCCCGTTTCATTTTTGTGGCGCTCCTGCTGGTCTTCAACTGGCCGCTGCTGTCCATCCCCGCGCCGGAAAGCCTGTTTGGCTGGCTGTTCACGGCCTGGGGCCTGGCCATTGCGCTCTTGTTCCTGGTCGCGCATGGGGCCGGTGGTGGTGATGCCGAACCGGCGAAGCTTCCTGAATCCGGCGGGCCTGCGCTGAACGGCATCGGATCAGCAGCGCAGGGCGCCGGGCCGGGGGCAGGACAGAGCGCAGGCGCAGGCGCAAAGCAGAGCGGCGGCGGCGATGTTTAGCCCGCTGTTGGTGCTGCTGCTTCTGACGGGCTACATCAGCTGCCTGTTCCTCCTGGCCAGATGGGCCGAACGCCGTTCGGAAGCGGGCCGCCCGGTGACGGACAATCCTTTCGTCTACGCCCTGGCGCTGGCCACCTACTGCACCAGCTGGACCTACTACGGCTCCGTGGGCAAGGCCGTGGGTTCGGGCCTGCTCTTCCTGACCATCTACATCGGGCCGACCCTGTGCGCCGCCCTGTGGTGGAGCATCTTGCGCAAGCTCGTGCGCATCAAGTCAAGCTTCCACATCACGAGCATCGCCGACCTCTTGGCCGCACGCTACGGCAAGAGCCACCGCATCGCGGCCCTGGCCACCACTGTGGCCTTCCTGGGCAGCGTGCCCTACGTGGCCCTGCAGCTCAGAAGCGTCATCTCCACCTTCTCCCTGGTGGCCGGGGGCACCTCGCCCTTGCTGCACTTCGTCGGGCCGCTGGTGATGGTGCTCATGATCACCTACACCATCCTGCTCGGCGTGCGGCGCATGGACCCCACCGACCGCCACCCCGGCATGGTCGCCACCATCACCGTCGAGGCCATGTTCAAGCTGGTGGCCCTGGTCAGCGTGGGCCTGTTCGCGGTGTACGGCCTGCATGATGGCCTGGCCGACCTTTTGGCCAGCCTGCCGCCGGACCGCCTGGCGTCCATCCTGTCCCTTGGCGGGACGGGCGGTGCGGGCGGGAACTCGCCCTATGTCCTCTGGGCCAGCTATCTGCTCCTGTCCATGTCGGCCATTCTGTTCTTGCCGCACCAGTTCCACGTGGCCGTGGTGGAAAACGCAAACGAAAACCACATCCGCACGGCCACCTGGGTCTTCCCGCTGTACCTGCTGGTCATCAACGCCTTCGTGGTGCCCATTGCGGCCGCCGGCATATCCGCCGGGCTGGACCCGTCCCGGGGCGACGTTTACGTGCTGGGGCTGCCCGCCCTGCACGGCCAGGCCGGGCTGGCGCTGTTGGTCTTCCTGGGCGGCTTCTCCGCAGCCATGAGCATGGTCATGGTCTCGTCCATGACCAACGCGGTGATGTTGACCAACCACGTGCTGTTGCCGGTCATCGAACGGGTGCCGGTCCTGGGCTTCCTGAAGCGTCGCCTGCTGCAATGCCGCTGGTGCTGCGTGGCCTTCCTCATCCTGGTGTCCTACTGGTTCGAACATGCCGTGGGCGAGTCCTACATCCTGGTGAACATCGGTATCATCGCCTTCGGGGCGGTGCTGCAGTTCGCCCCGGCCATCCTGGGCGGTATCTTCTGGCGCGGCGGCACCAGGACCGGGGCCCTGGCGGGCCTCTCCGCCGGGTTTATGCTTTGGATGCACACCATGCTCCTGCCAGCCATGTCCAAGAGCGGCGACATCTGGGACGGGCCGGTGCAAAGCGGTCTGTTCGGGCTGTCCTTTTTGCGCTCCGAGTCCCTCTTCGGCCTGACCAGCCTGGACCCGGTGAGCCACTCGGTGTTCTGGACCCTGGCCTTTAACGCGGGCCTGTACGTCCTGGTCAGCCTGCACAGCCGCCAGTCCCGCGAAGAGCTGGCCGTGCTGGGCGAGTTCACGGGCCAGACCGCCGTGCGCGAGCGCCAGGCCGGATCGCCGGTGGAGGCGGACATCGACCTGGCGGACAAGTGTCGGCTCATGGAGCGCACGCTCAGGGAGTACATGCCCAGGGCCGAGGTGCAGGAGATCATCCTCGGGAGCATGCGTACGCTTGACCTCTTCGGCCGCACGAGCATCTCCGTGACCATGCTGGCCGCGCTCTACGCCGAGGTGGAGAAGACCTTCTCCGGGGTGGTCGGCGCGGCTGCGGCGCACAAGGCCCTGGGCAAGGCCGGGGTCTTCACCGCGGATGAAACCAGGATCTTGAGCGATGTTTACGGCAGCATGCTGGCCGAGATGCGCATCACCCCGGACGAGATGGTGCGCCGCATCGACTACCACATCGAGCGCGAACGCCTGCTCACCCGCCACGCCGAAGAGCTGAGAGAGACCATCCGCCTGCGCGAGCTGGAGATAGGCGAGCGCAAGCGCGTGGAAGAGGCCCTGCGCAAGGCCGAGGAGAACTACCGCGGCATCTTCCTGTCCGCGCCCGAGGGCATCTTCCAGACCACGCCGGACGGCCGCTTTATCGTCGCCAATCCGGCCCTGGCCCGCATCCTGGGCTACGATACGGCCGAGGAGCTGGTGGCCCAGGTCACGGACATAGGCAAGCAGGTCTATGCCTATCCCCTGGGCCGGGCCAGGTTCCTGCGCGTGCTTTCCGAGACCGGGGCTGTTACCGGCATGGAGATGGCCATGCGCAAGAAGGACGGCAGCCTCATCTGGGGGTCGCTCATTGCCCAGGCCGTGCGCGACGCCGACGGCAACCTTGTGCGCATCGACGGCCTTATGTCCGACGTCACCGAGAAGAAGCGCGCCGTGGAGGAGCTGCGCGAGAGCGAGGCGCGCATCCGCGCCCTGTTCAACGCCACCTCGGACTCGGCCATCCTCATGGACGTCGAGGGCGTCATCCTGGCCATCAACGAGCACGGGGCCCGGCGGCGCGGGCTGCACCCGGAGGACATGACCGGCCACTACATCTACGACCACCTGCCGCCCAACGCCGCCGAGACCCGCAGGCTGCAAACCCGCGAGGCCGTGCGCACCAAAAGCCCGCGCACCTTTGAGGAGGAACGCGACGGGTTCTATTACGCCATCACCATCTATCCCATCCTGGACAACGACGGCTCGCCCCGGCAACTGGCCAGCTTCTCCCGCGACATCACGGCGCAAAGGGAATCCGAGAAGATGATCCAGCGCCTGAACGAGAGCCTGGAGCAGCGCGTGCAGGAGCGCACCCAGCAGCTGGAAGAGGCCAACCTGGAACTCAAGGAGACCCTGGAGCAGTTGAACCGCACGCACAAGCAGCTGGTGGAGTCGGAGAAGATGGCCTCGCTCGGCGGGCTGGTGGCGGGCGTGGCGCATGAGATCAACACCCCGGTCGGCATCGGCGTCACTGCGGCCTCGCACCTGGAGGCCAAGACCAAGATCATGCTGGAGGAGTACCGGGGCGGTGAGCTCAAGCGCTCCAGGCTGGAGGCGTTTCTTGGCCTGTGCGACGAGTCCACGCGCATGATCCTCGTGAACCTGCGCCGGGCCTCGGACCTCATCCGCAGCTTCAAGCAGGTGGCCGTTGACCGCTCCACAGAGGAGCGCCGGAGCTTTGCCCTGCGCGACTACCTGGAGGAGGTGCTGCTCTCGCTCAGGCCGCATCTGAAGAAGACCGCCATCACGGTGGAGCTCGCTTGCCCCCCGGAGCTTGAGATCGATTCCTACCCCGGCGCGTATTCCCAGATCTTGACCAACCTGGTGATGAACGCCCTGTTGCACGCCTATGATGAGGGCCAGACCGGGCGCATCACCGTCAGCATCACACAGGACAAGGGCCGCCTGCGCCTGGTCTTCAGCGATGACGGCAAGGGCATCGCTCCAGAGCACCTGGACAAAATTTTCGAGCCATTCTACACTACCAAGCGAGGACGCGGAGGAACGGGCCTTGGCCTGCACATCCTCTACAACATCGTGACCCAGCGGCTTGAGGGCACGGTGCGTTGTGAGAGTCTCCCAGGCCAGGGGACCACCTTTACCCTGGATGTCCCGCTTGAAATATCGAGGACACAATGAGCACACGCACCGACGACGAACTGCTCTTCCAGGACGAGGCGGCCAAGTCGGCTGCGCCGGAAGTCGACTGCTCCGTCAGAAGCAATGGCAGCTGGAAGATCCTCGTGGTCGACGACGAGGCCGAGGTCCATGACGTGACCCGGCTGGTGCTCTCTGGCTTCAAGTACAAGGGCCGCCCGCTGCAGTTTCTGTCCGCCTACACCGGGCAGGAGGCGCGGGAGGTCATGGCCGCGAACCCGGACATCGCGGTGATCCTGCTCGACGTGGTCATGGAGGAGAACGACACGGGGCTCAAGCTCGTGCAGTACATCCGCGAGGTGATGAAAAACCATTTCGTGCGCATCATCCTGCGCACCGGCCAGCCGGGCCAGGCCCCGGAAGAGCGCGTCATCGTCGAGTACGACATCAACGACTACAAGGAAAAGACCGAGCTGACGGCCCAGAAGCTCATCACCACCATCGTCTCGGCCCTGCGCACCAGCTGCGACATCGCCACCATCGAGGCCAACCGCCAGGGCCTGGAGAAGATCATCGAGGCCTCGGAGAACATCTTCGAGCTGCAGTCCCTGGAGAAATTCTCCACCGGCGTGCTGACCCAGATCACCTCCATCCTGTCCCTGCACAGAAACGCCATCGTCTGCCAGGCCTCGGGCTTCGCCGCCGTGAACCACCTGGGCCAGTTCAACATCCTGGCCGCCACGGGCGAGTTCCAGCCGTTCATCCGCAAGAACGTCGCGGACGTCCTGCCAACCGATGTGCACGCCCTGGTCATCAAGGCCGTGAAGGAGCGCTCCAGCCTGTTCTTCGACGGCAAGCGCTACGTCGGCTATTTCCGCAGCAGCAACGGCTCGGAGAGCGTCATCTACCTGGAGGGCTACGCGCCGCTCTCCGACCTGGACCGCCAACTGGTGGAGATCTTCTTCGCCAACGTGTCCATAGCCTTTGACAACCTGCACCTGAACAAGGAAGTCGAGGACACCCAGCGCGAGATCATCCACACCCTGGGGGAGACCATCGAGTGGCGCTCGCACGAGACCGGCAACCACGTGCGCCGCGTGTCCGAGTACACCTACATCCTGGCCCTCAAGTACGGCCTGCCCGAGGCCGAGGCCGACCTGTTGCGCCTGGCCGCGCCCATGCACGACGTGGGCAAGCTGGGCATCCCGGACAGCGTGCTGAACAAGCCCGGCCTGCTCACGCCCGAGGAGATGGTGCTCATCCAGACCCACCCGGCCATCGGCTACGAGATCCTCAAGTCCTCGCAACGGCCCATGCTCAAGGCCGCAGCCACCATCTCCCTGCACCACCACGAGCGCTACGACGGCACCGGCTATCCTGCGGGCTTGGCCGGTGAAGACATCCACGTCTACGGCCGTCTGGCCGCAGTGGCCGATGTCTTCGATGCGCTGATGAGCGACCGCATCTATCGCCCGGCCTGGCCCGTGGATCAGGTGACGGGGCATTTCAAGAAGGAGCGCGGCCAGCACTTCGACCCGCGCATGACCGACATCCTGCTCGACAACCTGGCCGAGTTCTTGACCATCCGCGCGACCTACAAGGACTAGCCCGGCCCTTCATCCGCCATTCTCCCCCCCTCTTCCCGGCGCTCGGACGGGACCCCGGCCAAGGGTCTTCTGACGCGCTTGCGCCAGGCAGCGAGAAGATGGCCGCTTGGGCGCGCACTCTTTGAGCGGTGTCTGCCCAGCCGGGAGCTCTGGCGGTTTTCAGGAACCCACGGCGACCCAGCATCCGGCCCAGTACCCAGGCCCAGCATCTAGCCCAGCACCTAGGCTCTCACCTTGGCAGGGGGCAAAGCAAAGGGGCGGCCCGCAAGCCGCCCCCTGTTCTTGTCTGCAATGATCCGCCGTGATCTCGTCTGCCGAGATCCCGTTTGCCGTGCGCTGCGGTTGCTCGGCGCCTGGTGCCCGG
>MGTN01000082.1:0-2455 GCA_001799475.1 Desulfovibrionales bacterium GWA2_65_9
AAGTCGAAGGGGTCCGGGAGGAATCATTCCCCCCGGCCGCCGGAGGCTCTTGGCCCCGGTGTTTCCCGGCTGTATTTGATCTTCATGCGCAGCATGCCGCCCACCAGCGCCAGGCTCACGGAGTTGGCCAGGATGATCGCCGGGGCCTGCAAAAAGAGGCCGTAGACCAGCCACAGGAAGATGCCCAGCGTCATGGACGTGTACATGGTCAGCGAGATGTCGCCCACGTTCCTGGTGCGCCAGGTCTTGTAGACTTGCGGCAGGTAGGCCGCCGTGGTCAGCGCGCCTGCGGCCAGCCCGATGTACTCCACCCCGTTCAGTTCCATGCCCGACCCCTGCGCTGAATGTTTGGCGGCAAGCGCCTCCGGGCGCACTGATACCCGACTCCGCCCGCGCGGGCAACAGGGCACCGGCTGTATCTCCCTGCGAGTGCGTCTCCTGTGGGTGCGCCCCCTGCGGATGCAGAGGCCGCGCCGCTGCAAGACGCCGCCTGCAGGCATCGGCCGTTGACGCCGCCCGGAGAAGCCACCTGCTGGCGTTGCCCCTTGGCGTCGTCCGTTGTCGTTGCCTGCTGTCGTTGCCTGTTGTCGTTGTCCGGGGCGCGCAAAACCCGTTGCCTTGGACCCGTTCGTGGGGGTATTGCACCAGGGATGCGCCCCGCGCCATTCCTGGGAGACAAACCGACGTGCAGCACCCGGCCATAGAAATCAAAGACCTCTGGTTCGCCTACGGCGGCGTGCGCGCCCTTGACGGGGTCAACCTGACCCTGCCCAGGGGCGAGTTCCTGGCCGTGCTCGGCCCGAACGGCGGCGGCAAGTCCACCCTGCTGCGGCTGCTGCTCGGGCTGGTGCGCCCCGGCGGCGGCTCGCTGCGCGTGCTGGGCCAGGACCCCGGCCAGGCGGGCGGGCGCATCGGCTACTTGCCGCAGTTTACAGCCGTGTCCGCCAGTTTTCCCATCACCGTGCTCGGGGCCGTGACCCTGGGGCTGGTCAAGCCCGGCTTTGCGGGCCTGGGTTCGGGGCTGACCGCCTGGCTGAACCCGGCCGCGCGCCGCGCCGAGCGCGAGGCCGCCCAGCTGGCCCTGTCGCGCGTGGGCTTGGCCGACCAGGCCGGGCGCAGGCTCTCGGACCTGTCCGGCGGGCAGCGCCAGCGCGTGTTCATCGCCCGGGCCATCGTCTCCGGGCCGGAGCTTTTGCTGCTGGATGAGCCCACGGCCAGCGTGGACGGCAAGAGCCGCCAGGAGCTCATGGCCTTGCTCGCCGAGCTCAACCGCGACATGACCATCGTCATGGTCAGCCACGACATGAGCACCGTGGACGGCTGCGTGACGTCCATCGCCTGCGTGAACCAGAGCCTGCACCACCACGCCGAGAGCCGGCTGACCCCGGAGATTTTCGCCGAGGCTGCGGGCGTGGACCTGCGCGCCACCTGCCCGGTCGAGTTGGTGGCGCATGGGCCGGTGCCGCACCGCGTGCTGCTGGACCACGACCACCCGGACTGCTGCGGCGGCGCGCACCGCCCAGAGAAAAAGGACAACGGCCCGGACAAGGGCACGGGCAAGAATATCGGCACGGCCAATGCTCATGCCAATGGCAACGCCAATATCAATGGAAGAGGGGGCGCGTCATGACCGAGGCCCTCGGCTTCGAATTCTTTCGCAACGCGCTCCTGGCTGGCCTGCTCGCCAGCGTCATCTGCGGGGTCATCGGCTCGCTGGTGGTGGTCAACCGCATCGTGTTTTTGGCCGGGGGCGTGGCCCACGCCTCCTACGGCGGGGTGGGGCTGGCCTTTTTCCTGGGCCTGCCGGTGCTGCCCGTGACCTTGGGCTTCTCCACTGCGGCGGCCCTGGGCATGGCCTGGGTCACGCTGGACGCCCGCGAGCGCTCGGACACGGTCATCGGCGTGCTCTGGGCCGCAGGCATGGCGCTGGGCATCATCCTGCTCGACCTGACGCCGGGCTACAACTCCGACCTCATGAGCTACCTGTTCGGCAGCATCCTGGCCGTGCCGGGGAGCGACCTCATGCTCATGGCCGGGCTCTCGGCCGTGGTGCTGGTGCTGGCTGCGCTGTTTTCGCGCGGGCTGCTCGTCATGAGCTTTGACGCCGAGTTCGCGCGTTCGCGCGGAGTGCCGGTGCGCTTCCTGCACTTCCTGCTCATGGGCCTGGTGGCGGTGTGCGTGGTCATGGTCATCCGCGTGGTCGGCCTGATCCTGGTCATGGCCCTCTTGACCATCCCGCCCTTCATGGCCGAGCGCCGGGCCAGCTCGCTTCCGGGCATGATGCTCCTGTCCGCGTGTTTGAGCGCGGTCTTCTGCGTGGCTGGGCTGTACCTGTCCTTTGCCCTGGACCTGACCTCCGGGGCCTCGATCATCGCCGTGGCCTGCGTGGGCTTTGTGCTCTCCCTGGCCTGGCCGGTGAAGAGAAGCGCTGGCCGCAGCGCTGGCCGAAGCGGGG
>MGTN01000082.1:2463-5682 GCA_001799475.1 Desulfovibrionales bacterium GWA2_65_9
CGACCTGGCCCAGGCCCAGGCCGCGTCCAAGGGTGATTCCACGGGCGGTATTTCAGAGGACGGCCTTTCCGGGGGCGGCTGTTCGTCGGGTGGATGTGCGTCGGGCAGCTCCGGGGCCGGATGCTCCAAGGCCGGATGCTCCAAGGCCGACTGCGCCGCCAGCGCAGGCGCCAAGCCTCTGCACGAGAAGGAAGCCGCCGGGCCGGGCTGGTGGGTGCTGGCCCAGGGCGGGGTGCTCGACGAGTCGGATTTTACCGCGCGTGAGGCCGCGCGCGAGGCCTTGCTGGAGCGGGTCCGCCGGGCGGGCATCCTGGTGGGCGAGAACGTCTGGGTCTGGGACTTGTCGGGCCGGGCGCAGCTGGTGCTGACGACCCTGCCGACGCTGGAGCGCGCGCGCAAGCTGGCCCAGCGCCTGCGCGAGAAGGGCCTGGCCATCGTGGTGCGCCGCGAGATGCCCGAAGGGCCGACCCGGCGCTGATTCTTCTGGCGTTGAGCCTGTTGCGCCCTTGCAAAAAGTGTCTGTGCCTGTTGCCTGCAAGCGCCAGGAGGCCGCGTGATGCTGGCCGGGGAGAGGCGCAATGCTTTTTGGCTTCAACCAGCGTGCTTTCGCCGGGCGGCAAGGGCGTCCAGTGACCTGAGGTCAGGCGCTCCTTTGGGCCGTGCGCGGGGGGAAGCGCAGTCGATGCGAAAGTGAACGGATTTCGAGCAGAGGGCGCTAGTTGGCGAGGAGCCCCAGCTTCCTGAGCTCCTCGGGGATCTGGCCGGGGCGGAAGGGCTTGGTCATGTAGGACAGGGCCTGGCCCTGGATGAAGGCGCGCGAGGCCGTCTGGTCGTCGTCCAGGCCGGTGGTGACGATGACCGGCACGCGCTTGTCCGCTGGGACGGCGTGCTTCATTTCCAGGGCGCGCAGCTGCTCCAGGGCCTGCAGGCCGTTCATGCCCGGCAGCACGATGTCCAGGAAGACCACGTCAAAGGGCTGGCCCTGCTCCAGGGCGGTTTGCTGGGCCAGCACGGCGTCTTCGCCCGTACACGCCGTCTGGCAGTTGCCCAGGCCGCGCAGGGAGAGCAGCAGAAACTGCCGGTTCACGGGCTCGTCTTCCACGATCAGGATGCGCAGCATCGTCCTCGCCCCCTCGAAATGTTGCGGCCGTGCGCCGCTGGTCAGCTAGCCCTGGGGCCGTGCGCCCAACTCCATGACGGACTCGAAAAGGAAGTGGTCCACCACGTGGCAGAGCATGTGCCCGGCCGCGATGTGCACCTCCTGCACCTGGGGGGTGTCCTTGCTGCCCACGCTCAGGAGATGGTCGCAGAGGGGCTCCATCTCCCCAGTCATGGCCCCGCACAGGCCGATGGTGGTCAGCCCGCGCGTCTTGGCCTCGCGCAGGGCGGCGATGACGTTGCGGCTGGTGCCCGAGGTGCTGAGGCCCACCAGGATGTCTCCGGGCAGGCCCAGGGCCTGGACCTGCTTCACGAACACGAGGTCGAAGCCGTAGTCGTTGCCGATGGCGGTGATGATGGAGGTGTCCGTGGTCAGCGCCAGGGCCGGCAGCGGCGGCCTCTCCAGTTTAAAACGGTTGACGAATTCCGCGGCCAGATGCTGGCAGTCGGCGGCGCTGCCGCCGTTGCCGCAGAGCAGCACCTTGCCGCCCTCGGTGAGGCACAGGGCCACGGTGCGGGCGATGTCGACCAGGTGGGCGGCGTGTTCCTCGAAGAAGGCCTCGCGTACGCGCAGGCCCTCGCGGGCGTGTTCCAGAACCTTGCGGATGGCTTTTTCGGACATGGGGGGTCTCCGGTAGATCAGGCGATGTTTCGCAAAGCGAGGTTTCAATACACGGTTTTGGCCGCGCAGGCAACGCGTGCGGCTGGCCGCGTCCGCCGAACAATATTCGGTCTTAATATCCGACCGTTGTTCTGCAAGAAATGCTTTGAACTCCCGTCCTGATTGGGATAAAGGACTGAGCACATAGGTTTCAGTTGCACAAATTTCTACAATTTTGGAGGAGGAACGATGAAAGGGATGACCGTCAAAGTGTTGGTAACGGTCCTGGCTCTGGCCCTGGGTGCGGTCGCGCTCATGGGTTGCGGCAAGGGCGAAGACGTGATCAAGATCGGCTTCAACCTGGAACTCACCGGCGACATCCCGAAGGTCGGCGAGGCCTCCAAGTTCGCCGCCGAGATGCTCAAGGAAGACATCAATGCCAAGGGCGGCCTGGAAGTGGGCGGCAAGAAGTACAAGCTCGAGTTCGTCTACCAGGACAACGAGGCCAAGGCTGAGAGCGCCGTCAACGCCGCGCTCAAGCTGATCACCCAGGACAACGTCGTGGCCATCATCGGCCCCAACTCCTCCAAGCAGGCCATCCCGGCTGGCGGCGCCTGCAACGACAACCAGACCCCCATGGTCAGCCCCTGGTCCACCAACCCCGACACCACCAAGGACCGCCCCTGGGTCTTCCGCGCCGCCTTCCTCGACCCCTTCCAGGGTCCGGTGGCCGCGAACTTCGCCGCCAAGCAGTTTGGCGCCAAGACCAGCGCTGTGCTCTTCGACATCGCCAACGACTACTCCAAGGGCTTGGCCGAGATCTTCAAGACCGAGTGGGAGAAGAAGAGCGGCGCCGGCACCGTGGTGGCTTTCGAGTCCCACGGCACCAAGGACCAGGACTTCTCGGCCCAGCTGACCAAGATCGTGGCCGCCAAGCCGGACTTCATCTTCGTGCCCGACAACTACAATCAGGTCGCCCTGATCATCAAGCAGGCGCGTGACCTGGGCTACAAGGGCCCCTTCATGGGCTCCGACGCCTGGGGCTCGGCTGAGCTCATGACGCTCTGCGGCAAGGAATGCATCGGCCAGTTCTTCAGCACCCACTACGCCGCTGCCGGCGCCCAGGGCGCGACCAAGGAATTCATCGACCGCTACACCACCAAGTACAAGTACGTGCCCGACGACGTGGCCGCCCTGACCTGGGACGCCACCCGCCTGGTGCTCCAGGCCATCCAGGAAGCCGGCAAGATCGAGAAGGACATCAAGGCCGAGCGCAAGATCGTGCGTGACGCCCTGGCTGGCATCAAGCAGTTCGACGGCATCACCGGCACCATGAAGTTCTCCGGCACCGGCGACCCCAGCAAGTGCGCCGTGGTCGTGCAGATCAGCCCCGAGGGCAAGTTCGAGTTCAAGGAATCCGTCTGCCCCCAGTAGCCGGATAAGCATATCTTGGCGTGGCG
>MGTN01000082.1:5698-9271 GCA_001799475.1 Desulfovibrionales bacterium GWA2_65_9
GCATATCTTGAACGCGTTGCAGTTCGGCAGCTTCTACGCCCTCATCGCCCTGGGCTACACCCTGGTCTACGGCGTGCTGCGCCTGATCAACTTCGCCCACGGCGACATCTTCATGGTCGGCGCGTACATCGCCTACTTCGTGGCCGTTTTGCTCCTCGGCGGCGAGGGCATGTCCGGCCTGGGCCTCTCGCCCGGGCTGACCCTGGCCATCACCGTGCCCGCCACCATGATCCTGACCTCGCTGGTGGGCGTGGCGCTGGAGCGCACCATGTACCGGCCCCTGCGGCGCAAGGGCGCGGACAGGCTGTATGTGGTCATCACCGCGCTCATGGCCGGGCTGATGCTCGAAAACGGCAACCTGGCCCTGCTCGGCGCCAGCCGCAAGAGCTTCCCCGAGCTGCTGCAGAAGGTCATCTGGACCTTTGGCAGCGTGTCCGTGACCAACCTCAAGGTCATCGTCATCGTGGCCGCGCTTTTGGTCTTCGTGCTCCTGGAGTTCATCGTCACCAAGACCAAGATCGGCATGGCCATGCGCGGCATCAGCTACGACAAGTTCGCCATCCCGCTCATGGGCATCCCGCTGGACACCATCATCGTCTTCACCTTCATTTTGGGCTCGAGCATGGCCGGCCTGGCCGGGATTCTCTTCGCCATGAGCTACCCCATCCTGGAACCCTACATGGGCGCGCTCATCGGCTGGAAGGCCTTCATCGCCGCGGTGGTCGGCGGCATCGGCGACATCCGTGGCGCCATCGTGGGCGGGTTTCTGCTCGGCTTCATCGAGATCGGCGTGGTGGCCGTGTTCCCCAGCACCCTGCGCGACCTGTTCGCCTTCTCGGTGCTGCTGGGCATCCTCTGGCTCAAGCCCACCGGTCTGTTCGGCGTCGCCAAGACCACGAAGATCTAGCGGCCATACTACGGGAAAGGTTCATGCAGAAACACACCTTCACCATCTCGCTCTTCGTGGGCATCTTCGCGCTCACGGTGCTGGCCCAGTTCGGCGTCATCAACCAGTACCTGCAGTCAGTGATCATGCTCATGGGCGTGAACATCATCCTCTCCACCAGCCTGAACCTGGTCAACGGCTACATGGGCGAGTTCTCCTGCGGGCACGGCGGCTTCATGTGCGTGGGCGCGTACGTGTCCTCGGTGATCACAGTGCTCTGCTTCAGCAAGAACCAGATCCTGGGCGCGCCGCTTTTGCCGCCGTCGCTGGCGCTTTTGGCCTTCCCCATCGCGCTCTTCGCCGGGGCCGCCGTGGCCGCCGTGGCCGGGCTCGTGGTGGCCATCCCCTCCTTCAAGACCCGCGGCGACTACCTGGCCATCATCACGCTGGCCGCCAACTACATCGTCATCTCGGCCATCGACAACATGGAGATCATCGGCGGTCCGCGCGGCTTCATGGGCATGAACGCCACGGTGAACGGCATGAAGGGCCTGCTGGACATCCCCTGGATGCTTTTGTGGGTGCTCTTCGGCACGGTGTTCAGCGTCTGGCTGCTGCGGCGCTTCGTGACCTCGACGCTGGGCAAGGGCGTTCCGGCCATCGCCCAGGACGAGATCGCCGCCGAGATCATGAGCGTGGACACCAACCGCATGAAGCTCATCGCCTTCATGCTCTCCTCAGGCATCGCCGGGCTGGCGGGCGGTCTTTTTGCGCACATCCTGGGCTACGTGAACCCGCACTCGTTCGACATCATGAAGTCCACCGAGGTCATGGTCATGGTCTACCTGGGCGGCATGGGCTCGCTCTCGGGCGCCACGCTCTCGGCCGTGCTCTTCACGGTGCTGCTGGAGGTCCTGCGGCCGCTGGAGATCTGGAAGTGGGTGGTCATCCCGCTGCTCCTGATCCTGCTCATGCAGTTTAGACCCGAGGGCATCATGGGCAACAAGGAACTGTCCGACCTGTTCCCCAAGCTCAAAAAATTCTACTCGTTCAAATAGGCCCCTGGAGAGAGCATGCCCCTTCTGGAAGTAAAAGGACTCACGCGCCGCTTCGGCGGCCTCATCGCCGTGAATGACTTCAACATCGAGCTTGGCGAGCGCGAGATGGTGGCCCTGATCGGCCCCAACGGCGCGGGCAAGACCACGGTGTTCAACCTCGTCTCCGGCTTCTACCAGCCGAGCGAGGGCGCCATCACCATCAATGGCAAGGACACCAGGTCCATGCGCCCGCATCAGGTGACCAGCCTGGGCGTGGCGCGCACCTTCCAGGGCATCCGCCTCTGGGGCGAGATGACCGTGCTGGACAACATCCGCGTGTCGCAGCACTACCGCGCGGGCTACAGCCTGCTGGACTGCTTCCTGCGCACCAAGAAATACATGCTGCGCGAGGCCGAGATCGAACGCGTGGCCTGGGAGCTTTTGGAGGCCATGGAGCTGAAGGACTGCGCCCTGGAGCTGCCCCGCAACCTGTCCTACGGCCTGCAGCGCCGGGTGGAGATCGCCCGGGCCATGTCGCTCAAGCCCTCGCTGCTCTTGCTCGACGAGCCCGCAGCGGGCCTGAACTCCGCCGACGTCGAGGGCCTGATCAAGCTGGTGCGCTGGATCCACGACACCTTCCCGGTGACCATCTGGATGATCGAGCACCAGATGAAGGTGGTCATGAGCCTGTGCACGCGCATCAAGGTGGTCGACTTCGGGGCCACCATCGCCGACGGCTCGCCGTCCGAGATCCAGGCCAACCCCGCGGTCATCAAAGCCTACCTGGGAGACGACACGATTTGAACACGCTGCTCGAAGTCAAGAACCTCAAGGTTCGCTACGGCAACATCGAGGCCCTGCACGGCATCTCCTTTGACGTGAAGGAGGGCGAGATCGTGACCTTGATCGGCGCCAACGGCGCTGGCAAGTCCACGACATTGTTGTCCATCTGCCGCCTGCCGCCGCCCGAGGCCCCGCGCGTCATCGAGGGCGACATCCTCTTCAAGGGCCAGAGCATCCTGAACCTTCCGCCGCACAAAATCGTCAGCGACCTGAACATGGCGCTGGTGCCCGAGGGCCGAAGAATATTCGGCAACCTCACGGTGGAAGAAAATTTGAAGCTGGCCACCTATGCCCGCACCGACGGGCACGAGGCCATCGAGCGCGACTTCGAGCGCGTGTTCACGCTCTTTGCGCGCCTGGCCGAACGCAAGAAGCAGCGCAGCGAGTCGCTCTCCGGCGGGGAGCAACAGATGCTGGCCGTGGGCCGCGCGCTCATGAGCAAGTGCAGCTTCATCATGCTCGACGAGCCGAGCATGGGCCTGGCCCCGCTCCTGATGTACGACATGTTCCGCACGCTCAAGGTGCTGAACGCCGAGGGCATGACCATCCTGCTCATCGAGCAGAACGCCAACCTGGCCCTGCGCTTCGCCCACCGGGGCTATGTGCTGGACACCGGCGAGATCGTGGCCCAGGGCACCAGCGAGGAACTGCTGGCCGACCCGGAGGTCAAGAAGGCCTATCTCGGAGGCTAGGGGCGGGTAGGGTTCCGGGCGAATGGCCCGGTTTTGACCAAATCGTGAGGGGGCTTTGGCCCCCTTTTTTTGCGGGCTGCGCTCGGGGCGTGCTCCAGTACAGGAAGGGAGATTC
>MGTN01000082.1:9320-10142 GCA_001799475.1 Desulfovibrionales bacterium GWA2_65_9
TGCGCCGGGCAGGCCGCCCACCGCGCCGGCAAGTACGAGGCCAACGTGGTGGAATACGAGGGCCAGTTGGCCCGGGGCGAGGACCTGTCCCTGCAGGGGAATTTCTTTCTCTGCGACGCCTACGCCAACACCAAGAACTACGCCAAGCTCTTTGCCTGCGCCGACAGGTTCGACAAGAAGGCCGGCGGCATGAACGCCGCCGAACTCTTCCTGCAGATCGAGATGGTCGATCCCTCCATGGGCGATGTCTGGCGGGCCCAGGCCCAGCTGGAGACCGGAAAGTACGCCGAGGCCGAAGCCATCGCGGACAAGGCCTTGGCCAAACGCGCCAGCAACGGCATCGGCTGGACCTACGGCCTGGCCAAGCTGTATTCCCTGCGCGGCCTGGCCCGGGCCTACCAGAAGAATGTCGCCGGAGCCCGGCAGTCCGTGCAGGAGCTGACGGAGATGTCCTGCGGCCTGTCCGGGGCAGGCCTGTGCATTGAAGACAAGTACATCGGGATCACGAAGATCCACGTCAGCCAGGGCCAGTACCAGGAGGCGGCCAAGACCGTTGACGCGGCGGGCATGAAGGGCCTGGCGTCCATGGTGCAGGTGCTCTCGCTGGGCATCATGTCCTGGGACTTCTACAACCTGCCGCGCGAGTTTTTGCAGACCAAGATCAACTTCGAGACCGGCAAGCGGGCCGAGGCCAAGGCGGGCTATCTGGCGCTCTTGAACAACCCGGCCACCCGCTCCAACGGCACCATCTGGTGGAACCTGCTCTTTGACCTGGGCCGCATCGCGCGCTCCGAGGGCGACGGCAAGCTGGCCGTGGAGCGG
>MGTN01000082.1:10165-11887 GCA_001799475.1 Desulfovibrionales bacterium GWA2_65_9
CGCGCCCGAGGCCCTGGAGTTCGTGGAGCGCGCCAAGTCCCGCGCCCTGGTGGACCTGCTGGCCGAGCGCCAGAATTTCGCGTCCCAGGAGCAGGCCCAGGGCAACCCGGCGGAAAGCCTGAAGCTTCTGGCCAGCCTTGAGATGAAGGCCGTGGCCTACACTTCGACTGGCGACGAGAAGGCGCGCCTGCGCTCGGCCATCTCCGGCACCCAGGCCGACCTCAAGCGCGAGGCCCCGGAACTGGCCTCCCTGGTCACCGTGACCACGGCCAAGGCCGCCGAGATCCAGGCCCAGCTCGGCGCGGACGAAACCCTGCTGGAGTTCTACGGCCAGGGCGACGACCTGTACGCCTTCAGCGTGACCCGGGGCGGCCTCTTGGCCACGAAGCTTGAGGCCAAGGGCCTGGAGGCCGAGGTGCGCACCTTCCGCGAGGCCCTGGCCGACGTGCGCACGGACGCCTGGAAGCCCCTGGCCGCCCGGCTGCATGCCCGGCTCCTGGCCCCGGTGCCGGGCGCCCTGGCCAAGCCCCGGCTGACCATCGTCAGCCATGGCGCGCTGCACTACCTGCCCTGGGCGGCGCTTTACGACGGGCAAAAGTTCCTGGTGGACAGGGTCACGCTGCAGCAACTGCCCTCGGCCAGCGTCATGCAGTTCCTGGCCGCGCGCAGGCCGGCCACGGCCCGGGACATGCTGCTGCTCGGCAACCCGGACCTGGGCAGGCCGGACATGGATCTGCCCGGCGCCGAGGCCGAGGCCCGGGCCATCAAGGGCATCTGGCCCAACTCGACCATGCTCATGCGCAAAAGCGCCACCAAGGGCGCGCTGACCAAGGCCGGGCAGCTCTTCCGGGTCATCCACGTGGCGGCCCACGGCGAGTTCGTCTCCGACCAGCCGCTGGCCTCGCGCCTGCTGCTGGCCCCGGAGGGCGCAGACAACGGCCAGCTCACCGCAGGCGACCTCTACTCCTTGCGCCTGAACGCGGACCTGGTGACGCTCTCGGCCTGCGAAACCGGCATGGGCAAAGTGCTCTCCGGCGACGACGTGGTCGGCCTGACGCGCGGGTTCCTCTACGCCGGGGCCAACAGCATCGTGGCCAGCCTGTGGCCAGTGTCCGACGACGAGACGCAGTTCCTCATGACCAGCTTCTACTCCAACCTCAAGACCCGGCCCAAGGCCGAGGCCCTGCGCCAGGCCCAACTCCAGACCAGGAAGAAGTACCCGCACCCGTTCTTCTGGTCTGCGTTCCAGCTCATGGGCATGGGGAAGTAGGCCGCCGGACATCACGAAGGACCACGCTCAGGACCACGCTCAGAACCACCCGCCGGATATCGCGCCGGATATAGCGCCGGATATCACGTAGGGCCTCGCGTAGGACAAGGGGGGGCTTCGGCCTCCCTGTTTTGCGCCCCTGCGTGCCCGGCCCGGTCCGTCCTTGCGCTTTTGCGGGTATTTGTTAATTCTTTTGGAAACTGGAGGCTTCCATGCGCCGCTTCACAGCCCTGTTTCTTCTCTCCGGCCTTGTCCTGGTCCTGCCCGCGCTGGCCCTCCAACCCCCGCGCCAGCAGGCCCCTTCACAGGCCGCTGCGGCCCAGGTCCAGCAGGCGGAACGCCGTATCGCGCTGGTCATCGGCAACGCGGCGTACCCCAACGCCCCGCTCAAGAATCCGGTCAACGACGCGCGCGACATGGCCAGCGCCCTGCGCAGCCTGGGCTTTGAGGTC
>MGTN01000082.1:11902-15135 GCA_001799475.1 Desulfovibrionales bacterium GWA2_65_9
CAACTATCTGGTGCCCGTGGATGCAAAGCTCGAGGCCGAGCAGGACGCCAAGTACAAGTGCATGGACGCCGGGCTGGTGCTGGGCCGCATGGAGAACGCGGGCAATGAGCTGAACATCATCATCCTGGACGCCTGCCGCAACAACCCCTTTGCCCGCAGCTGGCGCAGCGCGGATGTGGGCCTGGCCAAGATGGACGCGCCCAGGGGCTCCATCATCGCCTATGCCACGGCCCCGGACTCCGTGGCGGCCGATGGCGCGGGCAAGAACGGCCTGTACACGGAGCGGCTGCTCAAGGCCATGCGCGCGCCCGGCCAGCCCGTGGAGCAGATGTTCAAGCGCGTGCGCGACGAGGTCATGCGCGCCACCAAGGACAAGCAGGTGCCCTGGGAATCCACCAGCCTGCGCGGGGACTTCTATTTCACGCCGGGCGCTGGCGCTTCCGTCTCGGCGGCAGTGGCCCCTTCGAGTGCAACACTTCCGCCCGCTGCCCCTTCGGCCTCGCCGCCGCTGGCCCTGGCCCCTGCGCCCCATGAAACGCCGAAGGCGGCCCTGCCGCCGCTGTCGGACCTGAAGATGCGGCTCGCCGGGAAATATGCGGAGGCCGGGGCCGACACGGGCAAGAACGGCCTGATCTTCGATTTCGCGCTCAAGGGCGACGGCCTAATCGGAACGCCGAGCGGCTGGACCGGGCGCGCCGTCTCCCCGGTGGGCATCAGCGACGTGCGCGTCAGCGAAAACACGCTGGCCTTTCGCTTCACCTACAAGAAGGGCCTGCTTGGCATCGCGGGCACCACCTACACCGACTACGCCTGCGACCTCTCGGGCGGGCTGGACGTCATCCCGATGACCTACCTGGCCGAGTCC
Organism: Desulfovibrionales bacterium GWA2_65_9; assembly: GCA_001799475.1. Lineage (GTDB taxonomy): Bacteria > Desulfobacterota > Desulfovibrionia > Desulfovibrionales > Desulfovibrionaceae > Humidesulfovibrio. The sequence goes on from MGTN01000082.1 coordinate 12,768, forward strand.
GGCAGTACCGGCAAGGCGCGGCTCATCCGGCTGAGGGGCGAAGGGCCCAAGCCCCTGCAACAGGCCCTGGCCTCAACGCCAAAGCAGGCCCCGCCGCCAGCCGTCGAGCACAAGGCTGGCGAGCACAAGGTGGGCGACACCTGGACCGACCCGGTGACGGGCATGGAATTCCTGTGGGTGCCGGGTGGCGAGTACGTGATGGGCTGCGGACCGTGGTCGGGCGACTGCTATCCCGACGAGAAGCCTGCGCACACCGTGCGTCTTTCCGGCTTCTGGATGGGGAAGTACGAGGTGACGCAGGCGCAGTGGGAGCAGGTGATGGGCTACAACCCTTCGGACAGCAACGGCGGCGCCAACTTTCCGGTGGACAAGGTGACCTGGAACGACGCGAAGGCCTTTCTCACTCGCCTGAACGCCGAGGCTCCGGCCGTGTTCCGCCTGCCCACCGAGGCGGAGTGGGAGTACGCGGCCCGTTCCGGCGGCAGGCCGGAGCTCTATGCTGGCGGCAGCAACGTGGACAGCGTGGCCTGGTACAATGGCAACAGCGGCAAGGCCACGCACGAGGTCGGCACCAAGGCCCCCAACGGCCTGGGGTTGTATGACATGAGCGGCAACGTGTATGAGTGGTGCGAGGACATACACGCAAAGTACCCGTCCTCTCTGCAGAACAATCCCGTGGTCATGGGCGGCGGCGCGCGCCGGGTGTTACGCGGCGGTTACGACGTGCCGCTCTATGCCCGTACAACGATGCGGTTGCCCTGCCCTCCCGGCGACGAAGCCTACCGCATGGGCTTCCGCCTGGTGCGCATCCCCTAGCTTGCGTTCCCCCACCCCGGCCAGGGGCCGCCCTCACTTACGCTGTTTGTTCCTTTCCGCACACGGCTTGCCAAATCCCCAGGCGGGGTTATAGTTATTGCCTCGCGCGGCGATTTCCGCCGTCGTGTTAAGCGCAAGGAACCACCCCCGAGGAAGCTCCCGCCATGCCCCGCAGCAAGAAGCCCACAGCCGCTCCCCCAAGGGACTGCCCCCTCCCGCCCCAGCCCATCCGCCAGGAGCTCATGGCGCTCATGGCCGCGGCCCCGCCCCCGGTGCGCCGCGCCCTGGGCGAGCTGATGGGGTCCATCAAGGCCGGGCTGGAGGCCGCAGGCCAGACGCCCAAGTTCATCGACGCCCGGGCCCGCGTCTATGACTGGCGCAACCTGCTGCCCATGCTGACAGACATCCGGGCCAAGCTTGACCGGCCCATTGCCGCGCGCCTGCGCCGCCGGGGCAAGGCCAAGACCGAGCTGGTGCGCCTGGAGGAGCAGTTCGCGCTGCTCCGGCGCGCGCATGAGCAGATGTCGCTGATGTTCCAGATCTCCTACGCCCTGGTCAACGTGGGCGGCGAGTTCCAGACGAGCGAGGAGGTGCTGGAGCAGAGCGCCGAGGTGCTCATCGAGCTCTTGGAGGCCGACCTCTTCGTCTGCCGCCTGCGCGACGAGTACGGGGAATGGGTCAACGTGGCCGCCAACACCCAGCACGGCACAAGCACGCCGATCCTGGTGCGGGCCATGGAGGAGAGCATCCCCGGCCACCCGGTGATGCAGGCCGTGGCCAGCAAGCAGTGGAGCTACGTGCTCTCCAACAACCTCATGAGCTCCGAACGCGGGGGCGAGTCGTACGACTGCGTGGCCTATCAGGAGGGCTACCGTTCGCGCCTGGCCTTCATCCTGCGCGGGCACGACACCCAGCCCTTCGGGCTGATCATGCTCTATTCGCGCGCGGAGGCCTTCTTCGGCGGCTATGACCACCAGTTTTTGTCCGACTGTTCGCGCATCGTCTCGCTCACCGTGGGCTCGCGCCTGGAGGTGGGCCGCGACGCCCTGTCCAAGGCCTCGGGCGGCATGGCCCATGTGGGCAACAACGCCCTGTCGGTGATCAAGAACTGCCTGGAGCTGGTCAAGGAGGACATGGAGGCGGGCATCCGGGCCGGGGCCGCGCCGCTGCTGCGCCAGTTCCGCACCTCCTTTGACCTGGCGCGCGAGATCGAGCTCATCGGCTGCGCCCTGGGCGGGGCTGAGCGCCTGCGCGGGGCCATCGCCAACCTGCTGGACGCCGTGGACCACCCGCGCATCATGCACTACATCCGCGGCGAGGAGGTCCTCGACCTGGACCCCCGCAGCCCCCAGGACGAGGAGGGCTAGGCCCGGTATCTAAAGGCGTCCTTTGCCCCTGGACACCGTCCGCGCCTATTCGGGGATCATCCGCGAGCCGGTTTTGGTCCAAGGCTGTACCGCAGGAGTAATCTCCCTGGCCTCCTAAGTGGCTTTCTCCTCGCCAGGGAACACACCCCATCTTTTGGAGGCAGGCCCTGGGGCGGGGCAGTCCG
>MGTN01000082.1:15175-18329 GCA_001799475.1 Desulfovibrionales bacterium GWA2_65_9
GGCCCACGGGCGAAATGCCGTCGGCATAACACGCCCGGCGCATTGCCATGATTGCCTGCTTCGGGTAGGATGGCTGCAAAGTCCCCCCGCACCCGCAAGGAGGCCACCCATGAGTCCACGCCACCCCGTACGGACCCTGCGCGCGGTTCTCGTTCTGACCCTGGTCCTGACCCTGGCCCTGACCCTGCTTATGGCGGCCAGCGCCTGGGCCGAGACGCCCCAGCACCGCCTGGCCCTGGTCATCGGCAACTCGGCCTACGAGTCCTCGCCGCTGAAGAATCCCGTCAACGACGCCACGGACATGAGCACCATGCTGAAAAAGATGGGCTTTGAGGTCATCAGCCAGCTCAACGCCAACCAGAAGCAGATGGAGAACGCCATCCGCACCTTCCAGGGCAAGCTGACCAAGGATTCCGTGGGCCTGTTCTTCTACGCCGGCCACGGCATGCAGGTGGGCGGCGTGAACTACCTCGTGCCCGTGGGGGCCAAGATCGCCCAGGAGTCCGACGTCAAGTACGAAACCGTGGACGCGGGAAGAGTGCTCGACGCCATGCACACCGCAGGCAACCCGCTGAACATCGTCATCCTCGACGCCTGCCGCGACAACCCCTTTGCCCGCAGCTACCGCTCCGGGGTCAAGGGCCTGGCGCGCATGGACGCGCCCACCGGCACCTTCATCGCCTATGCCACGGCCCCTGGCGACACCGCCGCCGACGGCGACGGCAAGAACGGCGTGTTCACCAAGTACATGCTCGAGTACATGCCCACCCCCAACCTGGAGGTGGACAAGGTGCTCAAGAAGGTCCGCGTGTCCGTCATGCGCGAGACCGGCAAGAGGCAGGTGCCCTGGCAGTCGTCCTCGCTCACCGGCGACTTCTTCTTCCAGGGCGGCGGAGCGGCCGAAGGCCCGGCAGACAAGGCCGTGAGCGAGGAATGGGCCAAGATCGAGCGTGAGCGCCAGGAGATCGCCGAGCTCAAGCGCCAGATCGAGCGCAGCAAGGGGGCCTCGGCCCCTGCCCCTGCCCCTGCCCCGGCTGCCCAGGCCAGCGCAGCCTCGGCCAAGGCCCTTCCGGCCCCGGCCCCGGTTGCCAAGGCCGCCCCGGCCACCCTCAAGCCGACGGGCGCCGCCCGCTTGCCCAAGCTCATGTTTTTGTTGCAGGAGGACTGTCTGGACTGCCCGGTCAAGGGCATGAACATGGCCGAGAACGAGCTCATCGCCAAGCTCAGCGAAAAGGGCTACCCGCTCATCGACAAGAGCGCACTTGAGGCCGCCAACCAGATGGGCCAGGCCCGGCTGGCGCTGGCTGGCAACGTGGACGCGGCCAAGCAGCTGGGCGCCATGTTCGGGGCCAAGTACGTGCTGGTGGGCAAGGCCGTCATCCAGGACGTGGGCGAGATCATGCCGGGCACGGGCATGAAGTCCATCCAGACCAACATCCAGCTCAAGATCATCAGCGCCCAGACCGGGCAGATCGTGGGGGCCACGGTGAAGACCGCCGCCGCCGCCCACATCAGCGCGCTCAATGGCGCGCAGAAGGCCCTGGCCCAGGCCGCGCGCGAGACCGTGGACGGCTTCGTGGTGCCCACCCTCGCGGCCCAGGCGGCCAAGGCCGGCAGCGAGGGCGGGGCCGTGCGCGTCTTCGCCACCGGGGTCAAGGACATGGCCGTGTACGGGGCGCTCGTCGCGGCCCTGGAGAAGACCCCCCGCGTGACCCAGGTCAACACCGACCGCTTCAACAAGCAGAGCGGCCTGCTCGTGCTCGACCTGCTCTTCGGCGGCAGCGGCGAGGACCTGGCCGTGGCCGTGGACAACCAGCCGCTCGGCGGCAAGGGCAGGATCTTCGTGCAGGACTTCGGCGCCGAACAGGTGGACCTCCGGGTCAAGTAGGTGGACATCCGGGGCAGGTAGCCCGGGGCCGGAGAATCGTTTGGCCGGTGGCGGCCTGCGCGACAAGCCCGGCGGCAAGTTCAACGCGAAGTCCGGCGACAAGCCCGACGACAAGCCCAACGATAAGCCCGACGACAAGTTGAACGCGAAGCCCGACGACAAACCCGACGACAAGTGAGACGACACGTTGGACGGGCCTCCCGGCGGAAAATCCAGGGCCAGCGCCAACATCCACGGGAGTCCCGGCGCAAGGCCCGACGACAGATCCGACGACAAGCCCGACGACAAGTCTGATGACAAGTACGACGACAGATCCGACGACAAGTCCAACGAAAAGGCCCCGCCGGATGCGCTCCGGCGGGGTCTTCTGCTTGGGGCCTTGCCTGCCGCGTCGTCACATTGCGTTGCCGCGTCGCGCATGACGACATGCCGCGTCGCGGCTCAGGGGCGGCTACTTGAGCGCGCCCAGCACCCCGTCCACCTGGCGCTTGTAGGCCGGGTCCGCGGCCACGGTCTCGGCGAAGAGCTTTTCGGCCCCGGCCTTGTCGCCCTTGTCCAGGGCCTCCAGCGCGCGCGAGTACAGCAGGGCCGCGTCCATGCCGCCGCGCGCCGCCGGGCCGGAGGGCGGGGGGGCCAGGGTGGTCTTGAGGCTGGCGGCGATCTTCTCGGCCAGCTGGCGCTCCAGCTTCATGAACTCGTCCTTCTTGCCCATGATGGACGCGCCCAAAATGCTCTCGCTGGTTTCGGTCTTGACGATGCGCACGTCCAGGCGCACGTCGTTGCCGAGGACCATGAAGGAGCCGAAGGCGATGGCCTGCGCCCCCAGCAGGCGGCCCGCCTGCACTGCCGTGCCCGCGTCCAGCATGCCGCTCTGGCCCAGGGCGATCTCCTTGAGCAGGGCCGCGATCTGGGCGCGTTCGATGACCTTGAGGCTGGTCCCGGCCAGCTTGAGGTCGGTGATGAGCATGGCCGCCAGGCCCTGGGCCAGGGGGGCGTAGGCTTGGTGGTCGGTGACGGCGTTGTTCTCAAAGGGCAGCACGGCCAGGGTGGTGGGCGCTGTCTCCTGGGACTGGGCTTGGCCGGGGGCGGAGCAGAGCAGGCCGAGCAGAACGGCGAGGAGGATCAGGGCCGTCAGGGGCAGGGCTGTCAGGGCCAGGGAGCGGGTGCGCATCGGGGTCCTCCTGGGGGGTATTCCTGGGCCAGGGGCGGCAGGGGTTATTTCTTCCGGAGCGAGCCCTTGCGGCCGGAAGTATAGCCCGGCTCCGC
>MGTN01000082.1:18373-19733 GCA_001799475.1 Desulfovibrionales bacterium GWA2_65_9
CCTGGCCCTTCTTGAAGATGCGGATGTTGGTCTCGTCGCCGGGGAGTTCCGGGAACTTGTCCTCGAACTTCTCTCCGGCAAAGCGGTAGCCCGAGTGCAGGAGCTGATCCTCCGAGGGCTTGGGATGGGCGCTGGCCTCTGCCGCCAGGGCCGCCCTGGTCGTCATGGTCATCGTCACAGTCATCACGGCCGCCACGGCCAGCAGGGCGGCTGCCAGGGCAAGCGTCATGGGCCGCCAGGGTGCGGCGGGCTTGCGGAGCCGGTGGCTCAGGCGTGCGGACATCTCGTTCCTCCCATGTCTGGCGAAGGGGGGGCGGGCGTCAGTTTGTGTGAGTATGCCTGAAGCGGTTTGCTCTGGCAACATCTGCGGGGCATTTGGCAGGACTTGGCAACAGAAACTGGGGGCGAACCTTGCGCCCAGGCAAAATGTTTGGCAAGAATGGATGTGGATCAGGACGAGACGCGCCAAGCGTTCTGCTGGCGCCCGGCAACCCTGGAGGACGCATGAACATCCGCGCCCATTTCCCCCAATTCGTGGCCCTGGCCCTGGCCTTCGGCCTGACCTGCCTGGCCCTGGCCGCCCCGGCCCAGGCCGAGGAGGTCAAACGCTACAGGCCCGTGGTGGTGCAAAGCGGCGACAACAACCTCTATCCGCCCAAGGTGCTCATCGTGGACACCCGCGACGGGCACCTGTGGCTGTGGCAGGAGCGCGGCAAACGCGACGCCCAGGAGGGCGTGGCCGAGACGCAGCTCATTTACCAGGGCAAGCTGGCCCCTGGCCGCGCCGCCGGGGACGTGGTCTCCGCGACCAAGCCCAGGAAGTAGGGCGGGTCTACTGCAAGGCGGGCAGGGCAAGGCGGGCGCCTGGCGGCTACTGCTTGGCCCCCACGTTGACGCCGCCCACGGCGCTGTCGGCGCTGGTGTTCTGGCCTCCGGCCTGGGTGGTCACGCGTCCGGCCTGGCCGGTGACGTGCACCTCGCCGGTCTGGCTGCCGCGCTTGATGTCGATGGAATGCACCGTGCTTCTGGCGTCGGTCTTCTCGCCCTCGGCGCTGGTGACGACCTTGCCCACCTGGCTGGAGATGCTCAGGTCGCTCTCGCGGATCTGCCCGGCCAGGAGTTCTGCCGGGGCCAGAAAGGCCAGGAGCAGGGCCAGGCTGAAGCCCGGGCCGATGATGGCCTGGGCGATGGTCAGTGCGGGCCGGGCCGACAGGGGCGTCCTTGGGCCGCGTGGTGTGGCGGTCGGGCGGTTCTGCATGGCGCACCTCCTTGCCTGTGGACGGGCTGTGGACGGACTGGGCGGGCGGCGGCTCGGGGAGCCCCGCCAGACATGTGCATTGCTGGTCCACTATTTCGATAG
>MGTN01000083.1:0-904 GCA_001799475.1 Desulfovibrionales bacterium GWA2_65_9
GGCTCAGGATGATGGCCGCGTGCGCCGGATGCGCGTCGCGCTGGGCCACGACCTGCAGCGTGTAGGCCACGCCCACGCTCATGAGCCCGCCGTAGAGGATGGGCACCGCAGCCGACGCGAGCCCGGCCAGGGCCATGGGCTCCGTGGCCACGGCCACGCCCAGGCTTAAAAGCGAGCACACCGCGAACTGGGCCGAGGCCAGCTTCACCGCGTCCGTGGCGTCCATGCCCGGCGAGAGCCGCCCGATGAGCAGCACATGCCCGGCCCAGAACACCGCGCCGATGAGCTCCAGCACGTCCCCGTAGGCGATGCTGAAATCCTCGTTCACCGAGAGCAGGTACAGGCCCACCGCAGCCAGCACGGCCCCGAGCCACGTGCCTGCCCCGGCCCGCTGCCGCAGCAGCAGCCCGAACAGCGGCACCATGACCACGTACAGCCCGGTGATGAACCCGGCCTTGCCCGCCGTGGTATAGACGATGCCCACCTGCTGCAGGGCCGCGCCCGCAAAGAGTACGCACCCGGCCAAAAGCCCAAAGCGAATGAGCCGCGCCGAAGCCAGGCCCTGGTGCAGGTCCGAACTCCTGCCCTCGCGCTGGCGGGTGCGCTGCATGCGCCAGATGAGCGGCTGCAGGGCCAGCGCGCCCAGGGCGAAACGCACGCCGTTGAAGGTGAACGGGCCGACATGCTCCATGCCCAAACGCTGGGCCACAAAGGCCGCGCCCCAGATGAGGGCGGTGAGCATGAGCAGGGCGTCGGCCTTGAGCAGTCTTCCTTGCATTTCATGTCCTTGTTGGGGTGAACCGGGTGAGGCTTCGCCTCCCCCAGGCCCCCACCACCAAAGGGGCGAGCCCCTTTGGAATCCCGATAGGGTTTATTTCTGTCTGCTCCAGGCCACAGGGGCTTG
>MGTN01000083.1:913-6015 GCA_001799475.1 Desulfovibrionales bacterium GWA2_65_9
CGCTACCAGCCTTCTACCAGCCGACGGGCAGGCGCGCCTTTTGCCCGGCCTTGTTGGAGAACAGCACATGCCTGTTCTCGCGGCCATACAGGTACAGGTCGCGGGTCACGGCCACGTCCTGGCGGCAGTACTTGGCGATCTCGTCCAGGCGGCCCTCGGCCCACCACTGGAGGGCCTGCAGGCCGTCGGCGCTCTTTCCCACGTTGAGCGTGGCCTGGGCCAGGTTGTCCAGCTTGAGCCTGTAGCCCAGGCGCTCGTGCACGTGGGCCAGCATGTCGAGCGTGGGCAGGCTCGCGTAGGCAAAGGGGTGTACCCCGGCCAGCACGCCGTAGTCAAACCGCAGGATGTTGAAGCCCACCACAAGATCGAAGGATTTCAGGCGTTCAGCAAGAAGCGGGATCTCGTGCTCCTGGTAGTCCACGAACTCGTCCGTGCCGGAGTCGTAGAGCACGGCGATGGACACGCCCATGAGGTCGGGCCGGGTCCAGCCGCCCACCTCGGCGGCGCTGCGGCGCGTCTCCACGTCCACCACGGCGAAGCGTTTGGGGATATGCACCGCTGGCATTTCGATGCCGGGCAGGGTTGCTTCTTTGAACATGGTCTTGGGCATTGCTGCCTCCTCTTGGGCTTTGGTGATGTCAGGCGTCACATCCGGGCCGGGCGCGCCGCAGGACAGCTCGCGCAGCAGAAACAAGGCCGCAGCCTTGTCGATGGGCCGGTTGCCGGAGCCGCATTTGGGCGAATGCACGCAGCTTGGACAGCCCAACTCGCAGGGGCAGTCGCGGACGACGGCCAGGGTGCGCTCAAGCAGTTCTTCCGCGCGGCTGAAAGCTTCTCTGGTCAAGCCCGCGCCGCCGGGCATGCCGTCGTAGATAAACACCGCAGCGCCATTGGTCTGCGGGTGCAGGGGCGTGCTGATGCCGCCCAGGTCATTGCGGTCGGTCATGACGAGCAAGGGCAGGATGCCGATGGCCGCGTGTTCCAGGGCGTGGATGCCGCCCATGAAGTGCAGGTACTGGTCCTCGGCCTTGCGCCGGGCGTCGTCCGGCACGTCGAGCCACAGGCCCTCGGTCTCGAAAACGCTTGGGGGAAGATCGAGCGGCACCATGCCCAGCAGGTTACCGCCGCGCGTGGAGCGCTTCTCATAGCCGGTGACCTGCTCTGTGACGCGCAGCCGCGCCAGGGTGAAGCGTGTCCCGAGCACCTCGCGCCGGTCGTAGATCTCCAGGATCTCGGTGTCCTTGGTCGAGCGCACGCGGGTGGAATAGCCCACGCGGGCCGCGCGGACCTTGACCGTGGCCGTGGGCAGGTCGAGCGACTCCACCAGCCAGGTGCGGCCCCGGTGCAGGTACACCGCGCCAGGGTGGGTCTCGCGGCAGGCGCGCAGCGAGTCCACGGCCCCGATGACGGCCCCGGTGTCCGCGTCGCCCTCAGCCACGACAATGGAGACCTGGGACCCGGCCCCGCGCAGGTCCACATCGCGCTGGGGGCGCTTGCGCGGGGAGATGATGTCGCGGCCGTCCGCACTCCAGTAGAGTTTGCCCGTGGCAATGAGCCCGGCCAGGGCCGCGCGCACGCCGGGCGGGCGCAGATACGGCTCGTTCTGCACCAGCGGCAGCTCGGCGGCAGCGCAGATGAGGTGGCGCGGCAGGATCACCGGATTCTCCGGGTTCAGCACGGCGCGCTCCGGCGGGCGGGCGAAAAAGTCCTCGGGGTGGCGCATGAAGTACTGGTCCAGGGCGTCCTCCTGGGCCACGAGCACCACGGCCGACTCCTGCTGGGCGCGGCCCACGCGCCCGCCGCGTTGCAAGGTGGCCATGACGCTGCCGGGGTAGCCGACCAGGATGCAGACGTCGAGCCCGCCGATGTCGATGCCCAGCTCCAGGGCGCTGGTGCTGATGACCGCGAGCAAATCGCCCGAGGCCATGCGCGCTTCGATCTCGCGGCGTTCCTCGGGCAGAAAACCCGCGCGATAGGCGCTGATGCGCTCGCGGTACTGGCCGCTTTTTTCGCTGGCCCACATGGCGATGAGCTCGGTCATGCGGCGGCTCTGGGCGTAGACGATGGTCTTGAGCCCACGCGAGAGCGCCGCCTGCAACAGCTGGATGGCCGCAGTGGCGGGCGAGTCCTCGGGGTTCAGGAAGACCATGTGCCGGGCGCCCGCAGGAGCCCCGCTCTGGGTCACGGCCACGGGCTCCAAGCCGGTCAGGAGCTGGCAGAGCTCGGCCGGGTTGCCCACCGTGGCCGAGCAGAACACGAACACCGGGTCGCTGCCGTAGTAGCGGCAGATGCGCTGCATGCGCCGCAGCACCTGGCTCATGTGCGCGCCCAGCACGCCCCGATAGGTGTGCACCTCGTCGATGACGATGTGCGTCAGCGTGGCAAAGACCTGGGCCCAGGTGCCGTGGTGCGGCAGCATGGACAGGTGCAGCATCTCCGGGTTGGTCAAGAGCAGGTTGGGCGGCTTCTTGCGGATCTTGGCCCGGGCCGAGGGCTTGGTGTCGCCGTCGTAGATGGCGGCCGTGGGCCGCAACGCGGGGGACAGCCCCTCCGGCAACCCGGCCAGCAGCTCGTTGAACCCGCGCAGCTGGTCCTGGGCCAGGGCTTTCAGGGGGTATATCGCCAGCGCCCTGGAATCAGGATTCGCCAGCACGGCCTCGGTGATCGGCAACTGGAAGGCAAAGGTCTTGCCGCTGGCCGTGGGCGTGGCCACCACCACATGCCTGCCTGCGCGCACGAGGTCGGCAGCCAGGGCCTGGTGGGAGTACAGCGCGTCGATGCCTCGCGTGGCCAGCACCTCGCGGATGGCCTTGGGCCAGGGCCGCTTGGGCTCGGCGTACTCGGCCTCTCGGCCCGGCACGAGCCGGTGGTGGCACACCTGGCGTCCCAGGCGCTCGCTTGCCAGCAGCGCGGCTATGTATTCGGCGATGGGGGAGGGCATGGGGGAGAGTGCAGGGGATAAGCCAATTACTCGGCGAGGTCGACGAAGAGGGCGTCCACCGAGGCGTGGCGCGTGAGCCCGCGCCCTGTCTCCAGCTCGCGCAGGGCGGCCAGGGTGGCGGCGTTGGGGGCCTCGATGGGGAACGGCAGGGCCTTCTTGTCCACCACGCGGTGCAGAAACAGCCGGATGGCATCGCTGGGCGTCAGGCCCATGCTCTTGAGCACGGTTGTGGCTTCGGCCTTGAGGCCGGGCTCGATGCGCGCGCGGATGACGGTATCGGACATGGGGTCGCTCCTGTTTTGTAGCTACAATATGGCTACGGACGGGAGGATGTCAAGGGGCGAGGGCCAGCAGCGCGGCTATGTATTCGGCGAGGGGGGACGATTCATGGGGCGGCATGGGGGGAGTGTAGGGCGAAAGGAGCTGGGGGGAAGAGAGGGCGGCTATCTTCTGCTAGAAAGAGATTGCGCTAAACTCCGGAAAATACTTGCATCAGTTGCTGCTTGAGATTCTGGCAATACAGGCCACACCCGATTAGCATGTCTCTCAGAGGAAGATCAGAATATGTGACCTGTTGATTTGGAGCAACGCCTATGCCCGTCGCAACTATTGGCTGTATAATATTAGTGCCTTCCGGCGTGTACCTCCAGCTATGGTGCTTAAATATATTAGAAAGGACACGCACAGAATCTGCGACGTTGAAATTCTCAATGCCCGTGATTTCAACACCTGTATTATCGCGAAAATACTTCTCTAGCTCTTTTCCATTAATTCGTTTTGAGGCTTTCTTTTTCGAGTTAATAGCATATAAATCGTGCGTTCTGTTAATGTGAACATATATTGAATCGCAAACTTTCTGGTAATATGCCTCTATTCGTGACTGAGCAGCAACAATTACCGCCGCATACATGCTTTCCGTAATTGTGAACAGGGTATCTGCATCTTCTTGCTGCTGCTGATTTTCGATACGATCACTGCCGCCATGTGCCGCAATAATGTCGTCTGCATGTGCGTCATGTGAAAGCATTACTCGCTCGACCCATGTAAACCATAGGCTATCATTGTAGCCGTCCACAGTGACTGGAAATGGGTTTGGCAATAAGGCAAGGCTGAATAAGCCGGGATTGTCTGGGGAAATACGCACCCCGTCCCCCTACTTCGCCGAAATATTGTACTTCTTCAGCTTGTACTGCAGCAGACTCTTGGAGACGTTCAGCAGCTCCGCCGCCTTGACCTGCACAAAATCGCCACGCACGAGCGCCCGGCGGATCACCGCCGCCTCGATCTTCTCCAGCGTCTCCGAGAGGTCGAGCTTGGTCGGCAGCAGGTCCACCGCGCTCTTGAACTGCGACTCCTCGTCCTTGATCTCCGGCGGCAGGTCCTCGGCGCTCACGGTGTCGCCCGTGCTCATGACCACGCAGCGCTCGATGACGTTCTCCAGCTGGCGCACGTTGCCCGGCCACTCGTAGGCCGAGAGGTAGTCCATGGCCGAGGGCGTGAAGCCCTTGAGCTCGCGCCCGTTCTCGCGCGCGTAGCGGTCCAGGAAGTGCGCGGCCAGAAACGGGATGTCCTCGCGGCGCTCCCGTAGTGGGGGCAGGTGGATGCTGACCACGTTCAGGCGGTAGAACAAATCCTCGCGGAAGCGGCCGTCGGCCACGGCCTTGGTCAGGTCGCGGTTGGTGGCGGCCACGATGCGGATATCCACCTCCACGGACTCGGTGCCGCCCACGCGCTCGAAGCAGCGCTCCTGAAGCACGCGCAACAGCTTCACCTGCATGTCGTGCGACAGCTCGCCGATCTCGTCCAGAAACAGCGTGCCCTTGTCGGCCAGCTCAAAGCGCCCGCGCCTGCGCGACACCGCGCCGGTGAAGCTGCCCTTCTCGTGGCCGAAGAGTTCCGATTCCAGCACGCCGGTGTTCAGCGCCATGCAGTTGACCGAGATGAACGGCCCGTCCTTGCGCGGGGAGTCGTTGTGGATGGCCTTGGCGATGAGCTCCTTGCCCGTGCCGCTCTCGCCGGTGACGAGCACGGTGCTGCGGCTGGGCGCGGCGCGGTGCACCATGTCCAGCACGTGGCGCATGCTCTTGTCCCGGGCCACGATGTTCTCCGGCCCGAAGCGCTCCTGGATTTGCCTGCGCAGGTGCCGGTTCTCCTGCTGGGC
>MGTN01000083.1:6052-7440 GCA_001799475.1 Desulfovibrionales bacterium GWA2_65_9
TCTTGACGTGGTCGAGTACGTCCTTGCCCGTGAGCTTGGGCATCTTCATGTCCGTGACCACCACGTCAACCTCGGACTCTTCGAGGAAGGCCAGGCCCATCTCCGGGTCGGACAGGGTGGTGACCTTGTAGCCCGCGTCGGACAGGATGGCTTCGAGCACGAGCAGGTAGTTCAGCTCGTCGTCCAGAATGAGAATATTGCCTGACATGTAGGGCTCCGTGCCGTGTTGCCGGTCTAAGCTTTGGGGGTGACGGAAGGCGCGCCGGGGACGGCGGGAGTTTTCGCCGGGGCGGACTGCCCGGAATCAGCCGCGCGCAGCAGCAGCGACACCACGGCCCCGCTCTCGGGGTGGTTCTTCAAGGCCACGAAGCCACCATGGCTCTCCACAATGCTGGTGACGATGGCCAGGCCCAGGCCCGTGCCGGTATCCTTGGTGCTGTAAAAAGGGTCCTTCATCTTGTCCAGGTTGTCCAGGTCAAAGCCCGGCCCGGAGTCGCGCACGCTGAGCTCAAGCCACGGGCCGCCCTCGGCGGGCAGATCTTCCTGGCCGGGGTCCGCTGGCCGCGCCAGCACCTGGATCAGCCCGCCCTGGGTCATGGCCTGCATAGCGTTGCCCAGCACATTGTACACCGCGCGGTAGAGCAGATCTTTGTCGCCCAGCACGCTGGTGCCGGGCGGGCAGTCGCGTTCCATGGTGATGCCCTTGGCCTCGCACTCGTGCTCCAGAAACACCGCCGCCTGCTCCAGGATGCGGCAGAGGTCCACCACGTCCATGCGCGGCTGGCGCGGCCGGGCGTAGTCCAGAAAGTCGTTCACCGTGCGCGAGAGCCGCCTGGACTCGTCGTAGATGGCCTCGATGATGCGCGTGTGCGGGTGGTTGTCGGCCTTGGCCTTCTTGAACACCAGTTCGGCGCTGCTCTGGATGATGCCCAGCGGGTTTCTGATCTCGTGGGCCACGCCGGCCACCATGCGGCCCATGCCCGCCAGCTTCTCCTGCTGGTGCAGCTCGCGCAGGAGCTTCTCCTTCTCGGCCTGGCGCTCCGCGCTGATGCGGTCGACCCGGCGCAGGATGCTGACGATGAGGACAAACAAAATCATGCTGGTCACCAGCGAGGTCGAGTAGACCAGACGCTCGAAGTTGACCACGGCCATGTAGTCTTCGGTGATGTCCTGGCTGAACTCCAGGATGCCCATGATGGGGTTCTTGACGCCGGGGCCGAAGCTGCGTTCCATGCGCAGGGGCGCGAACCCGCGCAGGACCACGCTGCCGGGCTTGAGCTCCAGCCGGAACAGGGCCGTGGTCCCGGAGATCTTGCTGAACAGCTCGAAACTCGGCTCCTCCAGGTTGAAGGCGCGCTTGACGCCCTCCCCGGCCAGGCCAGTGCGGG
>MGTN01000083.1:7469-9573 GCA_001799475.1 Desulfovibrionales bacterium GWA2_65_9
ATGCGGAACGCCGGGTCGTAGATGCGCACCTCGCGCACGCGGAAGCTGTGGATGGTGGAGCGCACCACCTGGTCCAGCCGGGTGAACTGCTCCGGGTTGCGCAGGCTGATCGCCCCGTAGCCGATGATGGTCGGCAGGGTGAAGCGCGTGAAGATCTGGTGCGAGAGGTTCTCGGACAAAAGCAGCCCGAACTCCTTCTGCTTCTCCAGAAGCACGCGCTCGGCGTACTTGGACAAAAACACGGCCAGACCCAGGTTGGTCACCAGGATCAGGATGAGGAAGGTCCAGGTGAGGACCTTCACGAACTGCAAGGGCTTCTTCGCCGCCAGGAGGCTCCTGTAGATGCCCAAGGGCTAGACCCCCCGCTCGTCGCGCCCGCCGGTGGTGAAGGCGGAAAGCTGCGCCTTCTCCTCGGCCAGGCCGGAGGCCCCCAGGCGCGCCTTGGCCAGGCGCTTGCCCAGCTCGACTGCGGGCTGGTCCACGGGGTTGATGCCCATGAGCCAGCCGGTCAAGAGCGTTGCCGCGCCGAGCAGCGCCATCATCTTGCCCGCGGCAACGGCGTCGTCAACCCCCAGGCGCAAGGCCACCAGCGGCACCTGGCTCTGGGTGAGCCCCATGCGCGTGCCCAGGGCCTCGGCGGGCAAAAGCTCACCAAAGCGCTTGCCCTGCAGGTAGTCGAAGATCGCGGGCATGTCCGTGGGGAAGGGCAGGCCTTCTGGACCTGTGGCGCGTTCCACGAACAGGCAGGCCTTGTTGCGCGGGCCGTCCAGGAACATCTGGTTCACGCTGTGCTGGTCGGTTGCCCCAACCGTGGGGATGGGCTGGGAGCCCATGCCGTCCTTGCCCAGGCTCTCGGCCCAGAGCTGCGCGAACCAGTCGGCGAAGCTGGACCAGGCCGGGATGTAAAAGAAGGTGATGAGCTCGAGGTAGCCCGCGTCCATGAGCGCCTTGCCCCACACCGCGAACTCGAAGGACGGGTGCGCCGCAAGCCCGGCGGCATCCAGCTTCGGGTCGGCCAACGGCGCGGCCACGGCCTGGAAGCCCCGGACCAGACCGCGCCAGTCCAGGCCCAAAAACGCGGCGGGCACCAGGCCCACGGCGGAGATGGCCGAGTAGCGGCCGCCCAGGTTGTCGGGCACGGGCAGGGTGCGGATGCCGAAGGTCGTGGCCTCCTCGCGCAGGTAGCCCTTCTTCTCGTCGGTGTTCAGCAGCAGGTGGTCTTTCCAGTTCTGCGGCAGGGCCTTCTTCAGCCAAGCCTTGACCAGGAAGTACTGGCCGATGGTCTCAATGGTGTCGCCGGACTTGCTGACCACGTAGACCAGAGTCTTGCCGGCTGGCAGGCGGTCCAGATGGGCCTCAAGCACTGCCGCGTCCACGTTGTCCATGATCCAGATGGATTTGCCCGTGTGGCCGGGCAGGTCCTGGCCCGGGGCAAAGGCCTTCTGCAGGGCGCGCGCGCCCAGCGCCGAGCCGCCGATGCCGAGCAGCAGCATGTGCTCGAAGCGCGCAAGAAAGCCCGACTCCAACTCGGCCAGGTCCTTTTCCAGGGCGGCCATGAAGGGCGTGGCCAAAAACGGCAGCTTGCCCGCCTTGATCTCGCCCGCGAGCTTTTCCGCCATCTCGCCCGCGCGCTGGCGCAGGGCTGCGGAGGCCGGAAGGCGCTCCCACGAGGCATTGGTCCAGTCCAGAATGTCCTGACGCTTTGAACCTGCGGTCATGGAAGCCCCCCTTTCTCGGGTTTTCGGTGTCAGTAAACCAAATTACTTGCCGAGCAGGACCTTGCCCACCTTGGCCAGGGCGCTTGTCAGCACCTCGTCGGCCACGGCGTAGGAAAAGCGCACGCAGCGGTCGTCGCCGAAGGCGCTGCCCGGCACCAGGGCCACGCCCGCCTCTTCCAGGAACTTGGTGCACAAGGCGGCGGAATCCGGGGTCTCGGCGCTGTAGTACCTGTCCAGCACCGGGAAAAGATAGAACGCGCCGTCGGGCGTGGGGCAGGTCACGCCGGGCCAGGAGCGGATGATGGACAGCGCCAGGTCGCGGCGGCGCAGGAAGGCGACCTTCATCTCGTCCACCAGGTCCCAGGGGCCGGTCAAGGCCGCGATGG
>MGTN01000083.1:9643-12407 GCA_001799475.1 Desulfovibrionales bacterium GWA2_65_9
CTCGGCGTGGCCGAGCAGCCAGCCCATGCGCCAGCCGGTCATGCAGAAGCTCTTGGACAGCGCGCCCACAACGGCCACACTCGAAGGGTGCTTCTGCCAGAAGGCGGACAGCGTGCTGGGCTTGGCCGGGTCGTAGACCAGGCGGTCGTAGACCTCGTCGGAGATGATGAAGATGCCCTTGGACTTGGCCCAGCGGGCGATGTCGTCCAGGGCGGCCTGGTCGTAGTGGCAGCCCGTGGGGTTGCTGGGCGTGTTCAGGATGAGCGCCACGGTGCGCGGGGTGCAGAAGGCCTCCAGGTCGCGCACGGTGACGAGAAAGCCGCTCTCCGGGGTGGTCGGCACGATGACCGGCAGCCCGCCAGCCAGCTCGACCATGGGCGGGTAGCTGACCCAGTAGGGCGCGGGGATGAGCACCTCGTCGCCGGGATTGATGAGCGCCATGAGCAGATTGTAGAGCACCTGCTTGCCGCCGGTGCTGGCCATGGTGTTTTCGCCCGCCGCGCCGACGCCGTAGAACTGGCCGTAGTATCCGGCGATGGCCGCGCGCAGGTCCGGGATGCCCGGTACCGGGGTGTAGCGGGTGAAGCCCTCGTCGATGGCCTTTTTGGCGGCCTCACGCACATGCAGCGGCGTGCCGAAATCCGGCTCGCCCACGGCCAGGCTGATGATCTCGCGGCCCTGGGCTTTCAGTTCCTGGGCCTTGGCGTTGACGGCCAGGGTGGCCGAGGGCTTGAGCTTCTTGAGTCTGTCGGAGATGCGCATGGGATGCCCGTCCGTTATGTCTGGCCGCTCTGGCTGACCGTTTGGCGTACATAATGATGACGGGCCACCCCGCCTGGCACCCTTCTAGAGCAAAACCGCGCGCAGGTAAACGGGGGAAGGGGGCAGCACGCTGGGCCAACCGATTGCCGCCGCCTCAAGGCTGAAGGGACAAAAATTTATTCCCTATGAGCACAATGAACATAGACAAACGAAAATTACCCGTGATATATACAAATCAAGCTTAAAAATGTGAACCCCAGCCGGTCGTGCATCTCGTCCGGCATTGGTAAAAATGGAGGATGACCCACCATGGAACTGAATCGCAGCAACACGGAAAGGATGAGTGCGGAACTGCAAGAGATCATGGTCCACGCCCAGGCGCTTCTGGAGGCCACCGGCGGAGAAATGGACGAGCAGGTAACGAAGGCGCGCAAGGCGCTCTCGGAGTACCTGGACACCGCCAAGGACCGCTACGGCGAGTATGGGCACAAGTTCCTGGACAGCTGCAAGAGCGCCGCAGGCGACACGGACCGGATCATCAAGGACAAGCCCTACCAGGTCATCGGCGGGACCTTCATCGTGGGCCTGCTGCTTGGCTGGGTCCTGTCCAGGAAGTAGCATGTCCGGGGTCACCACAGCTCTCACGGAGCTCGCTGGCGCCGCCGGGCGGCTGGGCGGCCAGGCCGCCGACATCCTGGGGGACCGCCTGGAGCTGATGGCCCTGGAACTGCGCGAGGACAAGATCCGCATCGTCCAGGTGCTGATCCTGGCCTTCCTGGGGACGGCGCTCATTCTGTTCGGGCTTCTCCTGCTCGTTGGCGCGGGGATTTACGCCCTGCCTGCGGAATGGCGGCTGTCCGGGCTTCTCCTCGCGGCTGCTGCGGCGCTGGCGGCTGGATGGCTGGCGCTTTGCGCCCTGCGCAAGCGCCTGGGCGCGCGGCCCGGTATCTTTGCCCAAAGCATTGCCGAACTGGAAAAGGACAAGGCATGTTTCTAGACAAAGAACTTGAGGAAATCCAGGCGGCCAAGGCACGTCTCGGCACCCGTTGCGACCTGCGCCGCAAGCTGGTGTTGCTGGAAGCGCACACGGCCTGGGCGGGCTTCCGCCGCAAGCTCTCCTTCGCCAGCCTGGGCCTGAGCCTGGGCTTCCAGGTGTCTGCGCTGGCCCTCGGCTATCTGAGCAGGCGCAAAAAACAAGGATCGTAACCACCACGGCCCGTCTCGCTGGCGGCTCGGGCCTGTTTCCAAAAGATGGGTTTTGTTCCCTGGCGAGGAGAGAGCCTCTTTGGGGCCAGGGAGTGTACTCATGCGGTACAGCCCTGGACCCAAATCGGTTCGTGATGACATCCAGGGGGCAAAAGACGCTTTTAGAAACAGGCCCTAGACGGGGGCGTCCCCTTCTACCGCGCCAAGCCTGGTCGGCATGTGCGCATGCCGGAGCAACCTGCGTACTGCGCCTCCTGACAATGAGCACCCACTCTGCAACAGTCGAGCACTGGAGTCGTCCATGTCCGACGACAAGCACATCTACAAGCGCTTCGCCCTCTCTGCCAGCCTCATCATTGGCCTCTGCATCTCGGCCATCTTCCTGGGCCTTTCCATTCGCAGCAGCACCCTTATCAAGGAGCAGGTGCTCGCCCACGCCCGCGCGCATTTTGAGGGTGTCCTGCTCGCACGCAAGTGGAACGCCCTGCACGGCGGCGTGTACGTCATCAAGCGCCCAGGCATGCAGTCCAACCCCTACTTGGAGAACCCGGACCTCACGGCCGTGGATGGCCGGGTGCTGACCAAGAAGAACCCGGCCCTCATGACCCGCGAGATCTCCGAACTCGTTGACACGGATGACCATTTCGGCTTTCACATCACCAGCCTGCGCCCGCTGAACCCGGGCAACACCCCGGACGACTTCGAGGCCCAGGCCCTGCGCGACTTTGAGGCCGGGAAGAAGGAATCCTTCATCATGGAGGACAAGACCCAGGGCGCGCGTTTCCGCTACATGGGC
>MGTN01000083.1:12437-13471 GCA_001799475.1 Desulfovibrionales bacterium GWA2_65_9
CGGCCAAGGCGCTCTGACCATGCTGATGCTTCTGCTGACCCTGTGGTACTTCTTCCACCAGATGCAGCTCCGGCTGGACAAGGCCCAGGCGCTTCTGCGGCGCATGGCCACCACGGACACCCTGACCAACGTGGCCAACCGCGCAGCGGTCATGGGCCGCTTCAGCGAGGGCTTCGCCCGGCAACGCAGGCATCTCTCCCAGCTCGGCTGCCTGATGATCGACGTGGACCATTTCAAGGCCGTCAACGACCGCTTCGGCCACCAGCAGGGCGACGTCGTGCTGCGGGAGCTGGCCGCCATCATCGCCGGCACCCTGCGCCAGTACGACACCTTTGGCCGCTACGGCGGCGAGGAGTTCCTCATGGTGCTCGACGGGGTGGACGCAGAACGCCTGGCCGAGATCGCCGAGCGCACCCGCGCGCTGGTGGAGGAAAAGCTGAGCGCCCAGTCCGGGCTGGCCGAACCCGTAACCATCAGCCTGGGCGGCACCCTGGTGGCCCCGGAGGATCAGACCATCGACGACGTCATCCGCCGGGCCGACGAGGCCCTCTACCTGGCCAAGAACCAGGGCCGCAACCGCGTGGTGCTGCTGGGCCTGGACCTCCTCAAGCCAGGGGTCAGGCCAGCGGGTTCCGCCTGCTGATGAGACGCACGCAGCGCTCGGACCAGAAATAGTCCACGGCCCAGTTGGCCAGGACAAAGAGCCGGTTGCGGAAGCCGATGAGATAGGCCAGATGCACCGCCAGCCACATGAGCCAGGCGGGCAGGCCCTGGAACGAGAATCTGCCCAGGCGCACCACCGCCGCCTTCTTGCCGATGGTCGCCATCATGCCCTTGTCGAAATAGCGGAACGCCTGCGGCCCCTGCCCACGCAGCAGGCGCAGGATGCTGCGCGCCGCGTGGCGGCCCTCCTGGATGGCCGGGGGTGCGAACATGGGCAGCGGCCGCCCGCCATGCTCGGCCCGGCAGATGTCGCCCGCGAGAAAGACCTCCGGGTGCTCCTGACTCTGCAGAGTGGGCCGCGCCAGCACCTG
>MGTN01000083.1:13487-13809 GCA_001799475.1 Desulfovibrionales bacterium GWA2_65_9
CGTCACACGTTCCACCACCGCGCCCACGCGCACATCCACGCCCAGGGCCTCAAGCTTCCTGCGGGCATAGGCCCGCAAGCCCTCCGGGAAGCCGGGCAAAAGCCCGTCGTCAGCCTCAAGCAGGGTCACGCAGGGGCTGGCCAGCCCGAGCCGGGGGAAATCGCGCCTGAGCGCCCCGGCCATGAGCTCGGCCATGGCCCCGGCCAGCTCCACGCCCGTTGGCCCGCCGCCCACCACCACAAAGCAGAGCTTGTGCTGGCGCGTGTCCTCGTCCGCCATCCAGGCCGCAGCCTCGAAGCTGCGCAGGATGTGGTTGCGCAGG
>MGTN01000083.1:13844-17484 GCA_001799475.1 Desulfovibrionales bacterium GWA2_65_9
GTACTCGTCGACGCCGGGCACCCCGAAGGTGTTGGTGACGCTGCCGGGCGCCAGCAGGAGATAGTCGTAGGGCAGCGCCAGGGCATTGCCGTCCTGACCCTCGGCCAGCACCAGGCGCTGGTCGAAGTCCACGCCGCGCACCTCGGCCATGCAGAAGTCCAGGTTGGCGGCCTTGGGCCCCATGTTGCGGATGATGCCGCGCACGGGCGCGGCGATGTGCTCGCTCTCCACGGCGGCGGTGGCCACCTGGTAGAGCAGGGGCAGGAAGGCATGGGCGTTGTTGCGGTCGATGATGAGCACGTCGCAGTCGGCCCCGGCCAGCTCGCGCGCGGCAAAGACCCCGGCGAACCCGGCCCCGACAATGACGATGCGGGGTTTGTGCTGCGGCATGTCCTGCTGCATGTGACCTCCAGTGGCGGGCTGAGAGGAGCCCTGCATTGGAGTACATCCTGCGGGGGGTGCTGGCAATGGGGGGGGAGGATTTCTTAGGTCGGCGCGCTCAGTTACATTCGCCCATGTTCAGTGCTTCGTCGATCCAGCAAATCGCACGGCGAAGGTTGTCGGCCAAAACGCCTTTGGCCGAGGCGTAATGCTTGCTGACCCAACTCTTCAAAAGGCCCCGGAGATACTTTGAATTGGCCTTGACCTCCTCCACCGACAGCCCGCGCATGGCCTGGAGACAATATCCAAGTTCATCTTTGGAGAGAGTGTCGCTCACGATTCTATCACGAAGGGCGTCCGCGTAGCTCCGCTTCTTCATGGCGGCCTCCTTGCCTCCGTGCGGAATGGGAAGCCACTGTGTCTTCCTGCTCTTCAGACGCTCAATCAGCTTCGCCCGCGTAGTCGGCCTTGAAACCACGCCTTCAAGCATCACAACTGCCTGCGACGGATTCAGCCCAGCCTTTTTCATGAAGTGATACACGGGCAAAAACGCCGAGTTCTCAAAACATACCTGCTTGATAAACTCGTCAGGCTCCGGCACGGACTGTTGGTCCAAGGCCCCGAGAATAATGTCGCCGGTTCGTATACCCTTGGTTTTGACGACTTGCTTCCTTGTGATGCCAGAAGCAGCGCCAGACAGAGACTCAACATGCCCAATGAGTTTCAGCGTGGGCTTGCCCTTAACCTCAGAGAACTCGCCCTCTTTGATGAAGGAAAGTTGGCTAAGCAGGGACTCGTCGATCAGGAAGGAGCCGCTGGAGCCGGTGACGCAACCAGTATGCAGGTCGAATATCCCGACCTCATGAACGCCCACGCGTGCAATGTTCGCAAGATGCTGCATCCAGAGACGCTGTTCGTTTTCCCGCTTGGCTTCAAGCATCGCCCTTAACTCCGGATACTTCACCCGCTCCGAACGTCCGCGATACCGATAGTAGATGTCACCTTCCTTGAGTTCCTTTGGTGCATCCTGGGTACAGATGACGGGCTTACCCTTCGCCTCGTGTATGTAAAGAAGTCCGAACGTTTTCCCTTGAAATTCGTACGCATGAATGTCCCAATCTATTTCCGGTGCGAAATGCTCGTTGAAATGATGGGACAGCCTCTCGGGATCGAACTCCTCAAACATCTGTAGGCTGGCCCCCGACAGGCCGCATAGGCGATGCGGTTTGTCGGCGATGCCGAAAACGATGTACCCACCCTTAGCATTGGCGAATGATGCGCTCGTCTTGAGGTATTTTGCAATTCCGCCCCAGTTGAAGGCCTCCTTGAACTCAAGGATGCCGCTCTCCCGTGAGACGACCCGCTCTGGATTCGTCGGGGACACCTTGAAGATGTCGTTCAGTTCTTCCTGCGAAAAAGGCGGCCTCGTTCCCATCAAACGCTCCTTCGCTAGCTACAGGGCATGGATGTGGTTCGCGACACAATGAGGATGGACCATAGCATCCCTAAAATCAAGCAAACCGATTGCGATTGAAGCGCTACCCCCATGGCCTGAAATAAAGAGAGGCCGCTTCACGCGGCCCCCTCTTTCACTCGTCACGAACTGTCTGAAATCATTTTGTCCGTTTGACCATAACACCCGCCCCAAAGAAACTCTTCCTCTTCTCCCGCTACTCCCCCAGCCCCATCTCCCTCAAGAACGCGGTGTCCTCGGTCCAGTCCTCGCGCACGCGCACCCAGAGTTCCAGGAACACCGGGCGCTCCAGCATGACTTCGAGCTCGATGCGCGCGGCCGAGCCGATCTTCTTCAAGAGCTGCCCGCCTCGTCCGATGACCATGCCCTTGTGCGTGGCGCGGGCCACATGGATGGCGGCGTTGATGCGCACCGGGCCGTCTTCCGGCTCCTCCCACTGCTCGATCTCCACGATGGTGCTGTACGGCAGCTCCTGCTCCAATTCCATGAACAGCTTCTCGCGGATGGTCTCGGCGGCCAGGAAGCGCATGGAGGCGGTGGAGAGCTGGTCCTCGGGGTAGCGGGCCTCGCCCTCGGGCAGGGTCTTGATGAGCTCGGTGAGCAGCGTGTCCACGCCGTCGCCCGTGGCTGCGGACAGGGGGAAGATCTCCGCGCCGGGGAAGCTCTGGCCCACGCGCAGGAGAAACGGCAGCAGCTTCTCCTTGGGGCGCACCCGGTCGGTCTTGTTCACGGCGATGAACAGCGGCCGATTCACGCGCTGCACGGGGTCGGCCACGGGCTGGATCTCGCGGTCAAAGAGGTGCGGCTTCTTGGTGTAGAGCTCGGCATCGAGGATGAGCACCACGGCGTCGGCCTGGTGCAGCGCGCCCCAGGCAGCCTCAAGCAGCAGCTTGTTCATGCGCCCGGCCATGCGGTGCACGCCCGGGGTGTCGAGGAACACCACCTGGGCCGCCTCGTTGGTCAGGATGCCGCTGATGGCGTTACGCGTGGTCTGCGGCTTGGGCGAGACAATGGCCAGCTTCTGCCCCAGCAAGTGGTTCAGAAGCGTGCTCTTGCCGGCGTTGGGCGGCCCCATGAGGGCCACGTGGCCGAAGCGGTAGCTGGTGGTCATCAAAATTCCTTGGTGTGATTACAGGGTCTTGCAGTAGAGATGAAGGCCGTGGACCTGGCCGCCCCTGCTTCGGGGCAGCGGGCCGCGCCGTTTGGGAGAGTACGCGAGGTCGCTTTGGCTGTCGATACCGCCGGAGGACCGCACAGCCGCCGTCGGCATGAGTGGGTTTTGCCGTTGACGACCATGCGCAAGCCTTTGCTGCCGCCGACAATTGCCACGATTGCTAAAGGGCTTTGCAGCCATCGACTATCCTAGAGGGCCTTGCAGCCGCCACCCATCCTAGAGGGCCTTGCAGCCGACGACGATCGCTAGAGGGCTTTGCAGCCCTCCTCGGTGACGACAACCATGTACTCCCAGCGCACGCCGCCCCAGGCCGGGTCGTACAGGCCGGGCTCCACCGTGACCACCATGCCGGGTTTGAACTCCCCCTCGGCGCGGGGCGAGAGGCTCGGCCCCTCGTGGGTCTCCAGGCCGATGCCGTGACCGAGCGAATGCGTGAACTGCCCGGCCACGCCCGCGTCCTCAAAGACCCGGCGCGCAGCGTGGTAGGCCTCGGCCATGCGCACCCCAGGCTTGATGGCCTCCATGGCCGCCTTCTGCGCATTGATGACCAGACGCTTGGTCTCCTGGAAGCGCTCGCTCGGCTCGCGGCCCTCCCAGAAGGTGCGCGTCTG
>MGTN01000084.1:0-8138 GCA_001799475.1 Desulfovibrionales bacterium GWA2_65_9
CGTTCAGCGAGGCCCATAACGACCGCAAGGGCGCTTTCCTGGCCGCTGACGGGGGCACCCTGTTCCTGGACGAGATCGGCACGGCATCGATCAAGGTCCAGAAGGCGCTCTTGCGGGCCTTGTCCGTGCGGCGCATCCGGCCTCTGGGCAGTGACCAGGAGGTCGAGTTCAACGTCCGCGTCATCGCGGCCACCAATGTGGACCTGATGGAGCTGGTGCAACGCGGAGAGTTCCGCGACGACCTCTACTATCGCCTCAAGGTCATCACCATCCAGACCCCGGCCCTGCGCCAGAGAAAAGAGGACATTCCCCTTCTGGCAAGCCATTTCCTTAAGGAATCTGCAATCCAGGCCAAGCGCGGCGATGTCGGGTTGTCGCGCGGGGCGCTGGAGAAGCTCATGGCCCACGACTGGCCCGGCAACGTGCGTGAGCTCAAGAACTGCATCACCCGAGCCATGGCCTTTGCCGAGGGCGATGTCCTCTACGCCGAGGACCTTGTCTTTGACGACGCCATGCTCTCCCCGCAGATGCACTGGGATGCCGGCTCTGTCCCGGCCTATGCGCCCCGGATTCAGGACGGCACGCCCCAGGGAACCGCGCAACGGCCTCCGGAGCCGCCGCAGGCCCTTGCCGTATCGCCGTGGGCGGGCGGCAACCCGCGCCACGCCATCGCCATCGGTCTGGCCCGCGCAGGGGGCAGCTTCACCCGCCTGGACTACCAGGATGCGCT
The DNA here is from genome assembly GCA_001799475.1 of Desulfovibrionales bacterium GWA2_65_9. Taxonomy (GTDB): domain Bacteria; phylum Desulfobacterota; class Desulfovibrionia; order Desulfovibrionales; family Desulfovibrionaceae; genus Humidesulfovibrio. The sequence goes on from MGTN01000084.1 coordinate 731, forward strand.
GGGCGCGGGGGTCTCGCAACGTACGGCGCAGTACGATCTCCAGGCCCTGGTCAAGGGCGGGGTGCTGCGCAAGACCGGCAAGGGCCCGGCAACACAATATTCTCTGGCGGAGATGCCGGCTGAGCATGCCTAGGCTTGCGCGAAATCGTTGCGTGAATATTCGGGAGTTGCGCGTTGCACGAATTCTGGATGGGGGCGTGTGCACGATTGTGTTTGCGGGGAGTGCGCCATGAAGAGTGAGATTCTGGAAAACCTGGGGAAGCTGTTCCGATTGCTCTTCGGCAAGGCTCAGGCGAGCGCTGACGACCTGGCCATGCAGGAGCTGTTCAGGAAAAAATACAAACATTTTCAGGAGCTTCTGGAGTCGAATGCGGAACTCTTGAAGATTGTCTCGGACATGGAGATCAAGCTGCAGGGCAGCCAGCTCTTCGGCATGTCCTATGTGCGCTCCCAGGCAACGCGGGCTGTGTTCCACGCCTTGCGCTTGGCTGCAAGCTTTGAGAGCCTTGCGGGAAAAGTGAACCCGAACCTGCGCGATAAGATCGAGGAGATTCAGGGGCGCATCAAGGCCGATCTTGAATCGCGCAAGGAGACCCTGGCCCAGGAGCGCATCCTGGGGTATGCAAATGTGACCCGGGAGATGGTGGATGCCGTGGGTGGCAAGAGCGCCAACCTGGGCGAGGTGAAAAACCGCGTTGGTCTGCCTGTGCCGCGCGGCTTCGCCATCACCACCAGCGCCTTCCGGCACTTTTTCGAGCAGGCCGGGCTCTGGGACGAGATCAAGCGCATCAAGCGCAACATCATCCCGGATGCCCCGAATTCCCTGGAAGAGGCCAGCGAGGACATCCAGCGGGCCGTCTTGAGCGCCCCCCTGCCTGCCGATCTGGAACAGCAAATCTTGTCGGCCCACGACAAGCTGGCGCAGGAATGCGGGCTTGAGCCGGAGTCCTTGCGGGTGGCCCTGCGCAGCAGCGCGCTCGGCGAGGACAGCGAACTCTCCTACGCCGGGCAGTACCTCTCAGTGCTCAATGTGCCCAGGCCACGGCTCCTGACCAACTACCGCTACGTCCTGGCCAGCCTGTACACCCCGCGCGCCATCTCCTACCGCATGCTCAAGGGCATCATCGACGAGGACATGGCCATGAGCGTGGCCTGCCTGGAGATGATCGACTCCGTGGCCAGCGGCGTCATGTACACGCGCCATCCCTTCCACGCCCACGACGACCGCATCCTCATCAACGCGGTCTGGGGTCTCGGTCCCTATGCCGTGGACGGAGTGATCACCCCGGACAGCCTGTCCGTTGCCCGCGAGGACTTGGCCATCAAGGACTTTCGCGTGGCCGAGAAGCCGGTGCGCCTGGTCTGCGCGCCCGGCGGCACGCTGGTGGAGGAGCCGGTGCCGCAGGACCAGCAGGGGCGGCCCTGCCTGACCGAGGCCCAGGTGCGCACCCTGGCCGGATACGCCCTGCGCCTGGAGGAGCACTACGGTGTGGCCCAGGACATTGAATGGGCGCTGCCCCCTGGCGGCGAGCTGCTGGTGCTGCAATCCCGCCCGCTTGGGCTGGTGCCGGGGGCCCAGGGCGTCCCGGCGGGCATGCCGGCGGTGGAGGGCCGGGAGATTTTGGCCCAGGGCGGCGAGGTCGCCCAGCCCGGTGTCGGCTCCGGTCCGGCTTATCTGGTCACCAGCGAGGACGACCTGAGCGGCTTTCCCGAGGGTGGCGTGCTGGTGGCGGCGCATTCCTCGCCCAAATTCATGGTGCTCATGCAGAAGGCCCAGGCCATCCTGACGGACTCCGGCAGCATCACCGGGCACATGGCCTCGCTCTCGCGCGAGTTCGGCGTGCCCACCATCCTGGGCCTGGGCAGCGCAACGCGCGACATCGCCCACGGGGCGACGGTCACCGTGGACGCCTACACCGGCAAGGTCTACGCCGGGGTGGTGGAGGAGCTGCTGGCCTTCAAGGCCGAGAAGACGACCCTCATGACCGGAACGCCCGTGTTTGACGTGCTCACCCGCGTAGCCCGGCACATCGTGCCCCTGCGCCTGACCGACCCCAAGTCGCCGGACTTCCGGGTGCGCGGCTGCACGACCCTGCACGATGTCATGCGCCTCTTGCACGAGCACTCCTACGGCGAGATGTTCAGCTTAAGCGACATGGCCTCGGGCGAATCCGGACTGGCCATGCGCCTGCGCGCCCAGACCGGGCTGGACCTGCACGTCATTGACCTGGGCGGCGGGGTGGCGCCCGGCGCGCTCAAGGGGCGCGACCTGCGGCCCGAGGACGTGATCTCCCGGCCCTTTGGCGCGCTCCTCGGCGGGCTGGTGCTGGACCAGGCCCAGCTGACCACGCCCAGGCCGGTGCAGGTCAAGGGCCTGCTCTCGGTCATGGGCCAGCAGATGATCAGCAATCCCGGCGCAGATGGGCAGCGCTTCGGCGACCGCAGCTACGCCATCATTTCCGACAAGTACCTGAACTTCAGTTCGCGCGTGGGCTACCACTATGGCGTGCTGGACTGCTACTGCGGGCGCACCGAGAGCAAGAACTACATCACCTTTTCCTTCAAGGGCGGCGCGGCCGACGACTTGAAACGCGCCCGGCGCGCGCGCGCCATCGGGCTGATCCTGGAAGGCCTCGGGTTTTCCGTGGAGGTGGTGGGCGACCGCGTGGTCGGGCGCCTGCACAAGCGCGACACCGAGGAGACCCTGGAGAAGCTCTGGCTCATGGGCAAGCTTTTGCAGTTCACCCGCCAGACGGACATGCTCATGGTGGACGAGAAGAGCGTGCGCGCCATGGCCGACTGCTTCCTGTCCGGGCGCTACGTCCTGGACGGCTCCTGCCCGCTGGAGGAGCAGGCCGCCAGGGGCAGCGGATAGCGCGGCGCGCCTGCTGGACGCGTCAGCGCGTGTTGGCCGCAGGGCTGAGAGGCTTGCGGCATAAGGACTGGCGAGAGAGGCCAGGCGGCACCGGGGCGGAGAGCGCGGCACTCAAAGCGCGCGCCAGCAGGGCGAGCAGCCTGTTTGGGCGCCCCCTCATTGGCCCCGGCAGGGGCGTCATTGAATGGATCAACAAGCTGTTTCAGTGGGCTACAGGACAACGGGGCTGGCCCCGGCTGCGCGTTCCAGGGTCTGGAAGAGCCGGGCCGCGACCTCGTCCGGCTCGATGGCCGTGAGGCATTCGCGGCCGCGCTTGCAGGTGGTCGTGCCGTGCAGGGAGCAGGGGCGGCAGGCCAAAGACTGTTCGAGCACGGTGTCGAAGCGCCCGCTGGGGTAGAAGCCCCAGGCCTTGGACGTGGGGCCGAAGAGCGCCACCACGGGTGTGCCCACGGCCGTGGCCAGGTGCATGGGGCCGGAGTCCGCCGTGACCAGCGCCCTGGCCTGGGCCAAGAGCGCGCAGGTTTCGCGCAGGGCCGTGCGGCCCGTGAGGTTGCGCGGGTCGTCCAGGGCCTCCAGGTGGTCCGGGTTCTTGCCGATGATGATCCAGTCCAGCCCCTGCCTTTCTATCAGCGGAATGAGCGAGAGCCAGTAGCCCATGGGCCAGGCCTTGTCCGGGTGCGTGGCAAAGGGATGCAGGGCCACGAAGGGCTTGGTGAGCCCGATGTGCGAAAGATGGACCTTTGCGGCCTGGGTTTCGGCCTCAGACAGGTAGATGACCGGGCGCAGCTCCTCCACCGGGGGCGGCGCCTGGTCCAGGGCCAGGGCATAGCGCTGGGGCACGTTGAGGGCGCTTAGGCGGCGCTCCAGAAAGGGCAGCGGGAAGTGGCGGTACAGGCGTCTGGTCAGGCCGAACTTGGGGTAGTCCTTGGCCAGGCCCTCCCAATGCAGGTTCAAGGCCATGGAACGCAAGGAACGGTGCAGGTCGATGTAACCCATGCCCGAGCAGTCCGCGGCGATGCGGCGCGACTTGCGCCACCAGTCGCGGCCGTCGATCTCGCCCAGGGCCACGGGGATGACCTCGTCCACGGCGGGATGCCCGGCCAGGATGGGGGCCAGGGCGCTTCTGGTGATGAAGGTGAAGCGCAGGCCCTGGGTGCGGTGCCACCAGTTGAGCACGCCCGTAGTCAGGGTCACGTCGCCGAGGGCGCTGGCGCGGAAGACCGCCCATCTGTCCGGAAAATCCCTGACCATGTGTGAAATCTCCAGGCAAAACCGAGGTTGGGCCCAAGCGCCCTGATCGGAAAGAATGGCCGCGAATGCGCGCCAAGTCAAGGGCTATGGCTGTTGCGCTGCAGCACGGAAGCTGGTAGGAGTTATTCAAGCGACGTACGGCATATCTGCCTCAAGCGCTCACAAAAATATGCTCGAACTCATCCTTGCAGTTGTGCTGGCCGTAGCGGTGTCCTTCATCTGCTCCATCACCGAGGCCGCCTTCTATTCCTACCCCTTGAGCCGCATCGAACGGATGCGCAAGGAAGGCAAGAAGGCCGGCGAGATCCTGTACGCCCTGCGCATGGACGTGGAGAAGCCCATCACGGCCATCCTGACGCTGAACACGGTGGCCGCCACCGCTGGCGCTGCCGTGGCGGGCGCGGCTGCGGTGCATGTCTTCGGCGACCAGTACCTGGCCCTGTTCACGGCGGGCTTCACCCTGCTCATCCTGCTCCTGGGCGAGATCGTGCCCAAGACCACGGGCGTGGCCTACGCCCGGCAGCTGGCCCCGGCCCTGGCCAAGCCTCTGCTGGTCATGGTCTGGCTGTGCATGCCGGTGATCTGGCTCTTCGGCCGACTCATCCGGCTCATCGGCACGCGCCAGAAGGGCCCGGAGGCCGACGAGGACGACATCCGCGCCGTGGTGAGCCTGACCCGTCAGGCCGGGGTCATCAAGCCCTACGAGGAATCGGCCATCCGCAACATCCTGGCGCTCGACGACAAGCGCGTGGACGAGATCATGACCCCGCGCACCGTGGTCTTCTCGCTCCCGTCGGCCATGACCGTGGCCCAGGCCATGGAGGTCAACAAGACCTGGCCGCATACGCGCATCCCGGTCTTTGAGGGCGAGGACGCCGAGGAGATCGTGGGCGTGGTCTACCGCAGGCAGGTCTTCGAGGCTGCGGCCAACGACCACCTGGAGCTGCGCCTGGGCGACCTGATGCGGCCGGTGCGCTTTGTGCTGGAGAACCTGACGCTTGACCGCCTGCTGCGCAAATTTCTGGAGAGCCGCATGCACCTCTTCGTGGTGCTCGATGAATACGGCGGCATGGCCGGGGTGGTGAGCCTGGAGGACGTGCTCGAGGAGATGCTCGGCAGCGAGATCGTGGACGAGACCGACCAGGTGGTGGACATGCGCGAGCTGGCGCGGTTGCGCCGCAGCGAGCTGGTGCCCGGAGCGCGGCCCGGCCCGGCCACTGGCTCTGGTGGACAATCCCAGCCGTAACACGTAAGACTCTCTGGCCGTTGTACGGAAGTGAAGAGCCAAAGCAACGCACGGAAACGGGAAGAATATGGCCACCAAAGGTGGAAAAGGCATTTACATCGCAGCCCTGGTGCTGTTCCTGGCCGGGGTGGGCTACCTCGTCGCCTCCGGCGTGACCAAGGACAGCGTCTATTTCCTCAACGTGGGCGAGGCCCTGGCCACCGACGCGCGTGAGCTCAAGCAGGCCCGCCTGTTCGGCAACGTGGCTGCGGAAGGCATCGAGTCCGTGCAGCCCGGCCCTGGCGTGAGCTTCCTGCTCCTGGACAAGGAAAACCCCGGCAAGACCCTGCGCGTGAGCTATCGCGGCGCAGTGCCCGACACCTTCAAGGCCGGGGCCGAGGTCATCGTCGAAGGCGGCATGGACACCGCCAGCGGAGTGTTCCAGGCCAGCACGCTCATCACCAAGTGCCCCTCCAAGTACCAGAAGCAGAACCGGAGCTAGGGCGTGTTTCTAAAAGCGTCTTTTGCCCCCTGGACGTCGTCGTGAGTCGATTTTGGTCCAGGGCTGTACCGCATGAGTACACCCCCTGGCCCCAAAATAGGCTCTCTCCTCGCCAGGGAACAAAATCCATCATTTGGAAACAGACCCTAGGCCGCGCGCGGGGAGATTGCTCCCGGCCCGCCGCCTCAAGCGTCCTTGATCGGAGCATCGCGCCATGCATATGACCGCCTACATCACCATGCTTTTCGCCCTCATCGGCACCCTGTTCCTGGGGGGCTGGACCGCAGCCGTTTTCCTGACCGGCCGCCAGGAGCGCCTCGTGTTCTCCGAACGCGGCCAGGGGGCCATCACCGCGCTTTTGCTCTTCGCCTCGGGCATCCTGCTGCGGGCGCTGGTCCTGCGCGACTACAGCTTCCTCTACGTCATGAGCCATGTGGACAGCACGCTTGAGCTGGCCTACGTGCTCACGGCCTTCTGGGCCGGCAGCGAAGGCTCGCTGCTGTTCTGGGCCGTGGTCATGGCGCTCTCGGCGGCGGTGTTCGTGTTCACGCCGGGCTACCGCGCGCTTTCCGAGCGCACCCGGGCCTGGTTCTGGATCGTGTTCTTCGTCATCCAGGCCTTCTTCCTGCTCATGCTCACCTGCTGGGTGAACCCCTTTGTGCAGGCCATCCCGGCGCCAATGGACGGCAAGGGCATGAACCCGCTGTTGCGCAACCCCGGCATGATCTTCCACCCGCCGCTGCTCTTGCTGGGCTATGCCGTGTACGTCATCCCGGCCTGCGCGGCCCTGGGCGCGGCGCTTTCCGGCGAGACCCCGGAGTGGATCCGCGCCACGCGCAACTGGAGCATCATGGCCTGGGTCTTCTTGACCTCGGGCATCATCCTGGGCGCCTGGTGGTCGTACATGGAGCTCGGCTGGGGCGGCTACTGGGCCTGGGACCCCGTTGAGAACGCCTCGCTCATCCCCTGGTGCACGGGCACGGCCTTCCTGCACACGGCCATCGTGGGCGCGCGCAGAAACGCCCTGGCCAGGAGCAACATCCTGATCATGGCGCTGACCTTCGTGCTCTGCGTGTTCGGCACGTACCTCGTGCGCAGCGGCGTGGTGGAGTCCCTGCACGCCTTTGGCGAGGGCGGGGTGGCCCTGCCGCTTCTGTCCTTCATCCTCTTTCTCACGGCCATCTCCGTGGCCGCAGCACTCCTCGCCAACACAGCCAGCCAGCGCAGCCTGGGCGGGTTGGCCAGCCGCGAGGGCATGCTGGTCGTGGCCGCCTGGACGCTTCTGGCGCTCGGCTTCGTGGTCGGCCTGGGCACCATGTGGCCGGTCATCAGCAAGCTTTGGAGCACCAAGCCCGTCGGCCTGGACGCCAATTTCTACAACCGCGTCTGCCTGCCGCTGTTCGTGCTCCTGGCGATCCTGTTCTCGGCCTGCCCGTGGCTCGGCTGGAAGCAGGGCGTGCGCGACAAGCGCGGCCTCGTCACCGCCCTGGTGGCCTTTGTGGGCTCTGCGGGCGCGTTCGCGGCCCTGGGCTACCAGCTGCCCCTGGCGCTCATC
>MGTN01000084.1:8237-48866 GCA_001799475.1 Desulfovibrionales bacterium GWA2_65_9
AGAGCTGCGCGAGAAGAGTTCGCGCAACATGGCCCAGCTCATCGCCGAGCTGGAGGTCAAGAAGGGCAACAAGGTCCTCGGCACCGTGATTCCCGAGCGGCGGCTGTACCGGGGCTATGATCAGCCCTTTGCCGAGGTGGAGGTGCTGCCCGGCCTGGGCGACGAGATCTTCACCGTGCTGCTGGGCATGACCGAAGACGGCGGGGCCTCGCTCAAGGTCAACATCAACCCGCTGGTGAACTGGATATGGATCGGCGGCACCATCCTGAGCCTCGCGCCGCTGTTCATCCTGCGCGGCCGCCGTGGCCGGGAGCGGGACCGCGAGAAGGAGTAGGGGCGTGAGTTCCACCGCGAGCATCGCCGCGAGCCCCGCCGCCGTCAGCGGGGGCACCCCGCTCCGGCCGGAAGCGCGGACCGACATCCGGCCCGAAATTCGGCCCGAAATCCGGGCCGACATCCGGCGCGTGGGCAAGTTCTTCGGCTCCAAGCTGGTGCTGCGCGACGTTTCGGCCCAGGTCCTGGCGGGCCAGGCCCTGCTCGTGGTCGGCGGCAACGGCGCGGGCAAGACCACGCTGCTCAAGATCATGGCCGGCTTAAGCCGACCCACGGCGGGCGAGATCGACCTGCGCGTGGCGCCCGAGGACTGCGCCTACCTGGGCCACGCCACCTTCCTCTATCCGCGCCTGAGCGCGGTGGCCAACCTGACCTTCTGGGGCCGCATGTACGGGCTCTCGCCCACGCGTGCGGAACTGGAGGCGGTGCTCGAGCGGGTGGGCCTTGTGCGCGTGGCGGACGAGCCCGCAGGCACTTTTTCGCGCGGCATGGCCCAGCGCCTGAACCTGGCCCGGGTGTTCCTGATCCAGCCCAGGCTGGTCTTTCTGGACGAGCCGGGCACGGGCCTGGACCCGGCCTCGCAGGAGCTTCTGCGGCGCGAAATTGAAGCCCTGAAAGGGGCGGGCGCGGGCGTGGTCTGGGTCAGCCACCACCTGACCGCGGACCTGCCCTGCGCCGAGAGCGTGCTCTTCTTGAAGGACGCAGGTGTGGCCTATTTCGGCCCGGCCAGCGGCTTCGACCCCGCATCCAGTGGGGGGGGGCTCTTGTGCTGAGGCGCGCCGGGTTCATCGCGGCCAAGGACCTGCGGCTGTCCGTGGGCGGCGGGCAGGGCCTGGTGCAGGCCATGCTCCTGGGCCTGCTGCTGATTTTCCTCTTTTCGCTGTCCCGGCCCACGGGCGAGCTGGTTTCGGGCCAGGCTGCGGCGGCCATCTTCTGGCTGGCCTCGGCCTTTGGGCTGGTGCTGGTGTTCAACGACCTGTTCAGCCTGGAGGAGCACCAGGGCTGCCGCCTGGGATTGTTGTCCTCGCCCGTGCCGGAGCACTCCGTGTGGCTGGGCAAGGGCCTGGCCGGGTTCGCGCTGCTGCTTTTGTCCCAGGCCGTGTTCCTGCCTGCCGCGGCGGTGTTCCTGGGCCAGGACGTCAAGGGCTCCTGGGGCGTTCTGCTGTTGGCGCTCATCGGCGTGGACTGGGGCCTGGCCGCGCTGGGCGCGCTGCTCGGGGCGCTGGCCCAGGGGCAGGGCGCGCGCGAGTCGCTGTTCTCGGTGATCCTGTTCCCGCTGCTTTTGCCGGTGCTGCTGGGCGGCATCCGCATCTTTGCCGGGGTGTTCACGGGCGACGCGGCCCCGGACCAGGGGCTTTGGGCGGGCATCATCGTGGCCTTTGACGCCGTGTTCATCGCTGCGGGCGCGTTTTTGTTCCCCTTCCTGTACACGGGCGAAGAGTAGCGGCTTTTAGGCCGCGTGGAGTGTGACCATGCCGAACAAACGTATTCTTGCACCCCTGGCCCTGGCCGCCCTGGCGGCCCTGGCCGTCGGCCAGTGGTTCATCTGGGCCTACGCGCCCATCGAAGAAACCATGGGCCTAGTGCAGAAGATTTTCTACATCCACATGCCGCTCGCCTGGTGGGCGCTGGTGAGCTTCTTCGTGGTCTTTGTGGCCAGCATCCGCCACCTGATGACGCGCAGCGCCGCTTCGGACATTTTGGCGGGCGCTGCGGCGGAGCTGGGCGTGCTGCTCTCCGGCCTGGCGCTGGTTTCCGGCTCCATCTGGGGCCGCGCGGCCTGGAACGTCTGGTGGACCTGGGATCCCCGGCTGACCACCACGCTGATCATGTGGTTCGTCTACGCCGGGTACTTGGTGCTGCGCGGATCATCCGCAGGGGGGGGCATGGGCGGCGAGCGCCGGGCCATGGTCTGCGCGGTGCTGGGCGTGGTGGCCTTTCTCGACGTGCCGCTGGTGTTCTATTCCGCGCGCATCTGGCGCAGCGTGCACCCTGCGGTGCTGGCCAGCCAGGGCGGCGGCCTGGAGCCGGAGATGTGGCACACGGTGCTGGTGAATTTGCTGGCCTTTGGCCTGCTGTGGCTGACGCTGCTGCTCCTGCGCTTCGGCCTGGGCCGGGCCGAGGAACGCGCCCAGGCCATGCTGCAAGGCCGGGAGGGCTGATCATGAACGGATATCTTGTGGCGGCCAATGCCGCCGTGTGGTTTGCCCTGGCGGCCTACGGGACCCTGCTTGTCCTGCGTGGCCGGGCCGTGGAGAGACGCCTCAAACAATTGGAGATGCTGCGTGAGCGCAACGACTAAACGTTCCCCCGATCATTCCCTGCCCTTGGGCGGCGGCCAGAAGCTCGTCTTGGCGGCGCTGTTGGCGGCGCTCCTGGCCATGTTCGTCGGCTCCTTCGTGTACCGCATGCAGGGCTCCGGCCTGGCGGTGGAGATCAAGCAGGAGCGCGGCGGCATGGGTGGCATGGGCGGCAAGGGCGGGCCTGGCGGCGGCATGGGCGGCCCGATGGGCGGCGCCATGGGTGGAATAGACATGGAGCACCTGCGCGAGCTCATGGGCACCATGGAGAAAAACCCCAATGACCCCAAGGTGCTTCTGGAGCTGGGCAACACCTTCATGATGATGCAGGCCTGGGACAAGGCCTTGGAGTTTTTGGACAAGGCCGTCAAACTGACGCCGAAGGACGCCCAGGTGCACCGGGCCATGGGCATGGTGCGCTTCGAGCGCAAGGAGTACGAGCTGGCCCGCAAGTCCTTTGACACGGTGCTCAAGATGGCGCCGGACGACGTGCTGGCCCATTACAACATGGGCATCCTGCTCAAGCACTACATGAAGAAGCCCGCCGAGGGCGACGCGCACTTCCGCAAGGTGGTCCAGCTGGGCGGCGCAACCGACCCGGAGGTGCTCAAGAGCGCCGAGGAAGAGCTGGTTCCCGGCGGCAAGAAGTAGGCAGTCCAGGCGCTGGCTGCAGCGCCTTGACATGGCCGGGCATCTCGCTAAAATACCCGGCTTCTAGGCTCTCGCGGCGGGGGAATGCCCATTTCCCGCGTCTTGGCCATATGTGGTGAATGTTGTTGACAGAACTCATCTGGAGGGACTCGCATGAAGTCGAAATGGTTCGTGACGGTGCTGGGCGTCGCCCTGGCGGGCATGCTTGCCGTGGGTTGCGGCGGCGAGAAAAAGGAAGAAAAGAAGGCTGAAGCGCCCAAGCAGGAAGCTGCCGCCCCGGCCAAGAAGCTGGTGCTCGGCGTGGCCGGCGCCCAGAGCGGCGACCTGGCCTCCTACGGCCTGCCCTCTGTCAACGCCGCCAAGCTGGTGGCCAAGGAATGGAACGCCAAGGGCGGCGTGAACGGCATGCTGGTCGAAGTGCAGGCCATGGACGACCAGTGCAAGCCCGAGCTGGCGACCAACGCGGCCACCAAGCTCGTGAGCGAGAAGGCCAGCATCGTCATCGGCCACATCTGCTCCGGCGCCACCAAGGCCGCCCTGCCCATCTACAAGGACGCCAAGGTCGTGGTCATGTCGCCCTCGGCCACCAGCACCGAGCTGACCCAGAACGGCAGCTACCCCAATTTCTTCCGCACCATTTCCTACGACCTGATCCAGGGCAAGGCCGCCGCCGAGTTCGCCACGGCCGAGCTGAAGGTCAAGAAGGTCGCGGTCATCCACGACAAGGGCGACTACGGCAAGGGCTTCGCCGAGAGCGCCAAGAAGGCCATCGAGGACGGCAAGGCCGCCAAGGTCGCCCTCTTTGAAGGCATCACCCCCGGCGGCGTGGACTACTCCGCCGTGGTCCAGAAGATCAAGGCTTCCGGCGCGGATTGCGTGCTTTTTGGCGGCTACTACCCCGAAGCCTCCAAGATCGTCGTGCAGATGCACAAGAAGGGCCTCAAGATCGCCTTTGTCACCGACGACGGCGTGAAGGACGACACCTTCATCAAGCTCGCCGGCGCCGATGCCGAGGGCGTGTATGCCACCGGCCCGCAGATCCTTGTCGACAACGCCGTCTACAAGAAGGCCGTGGCCGACCATGAGAAGGAGTTCGGCTCCGCGCCCGGATCGTTCTTCGCCCAGGGCTATGCTGCGGCCCAGACCCTCCTGAACGCCGTGGCCAAGGCCGGCGGCACCGACTACGACAAGGTCGTGGCCGCCCTGCAGAAGGAATACGTCGAGACCCCGGTCGGCAAGATCAAGTTCGACGCCAAGGGCGACGCCGAGGGCGTGAGCTTCTCCGTGTACCAGGTCAAGAGCGGCAAGTACGAACTGGTGAAGTAGCCTCCGCCGCCCGGCACACGGGCGTGCGAAAATCTGCCAGGGGGCGGGGGCGGTCATGCGCCCGTCCCCTGGTTCCGTAAGGCCGCCTCCGGATATTTCCGGCCGGCCGGGTGGTTCGTGAATGGAATATTTTCTCCAGCTTTTTTTCGGGGGCTTAAGCCGCGGCAGCGTGTACGCACTCATCGCGCTGGGCTACACCATGGTCTACGGCATCATTGAGCTCATCAATTTCGCCCACGGCGAGATCTACATGATCGGCGCCTTCATGGGCCTCATCGTGGCCGGGGTGCTGACCGCCCTGGGCTGGCCCGCGCTGTCCATCCTGGCCATCGCCCTGGTGGTCTCGGTGCTCTATTCCGCGGCCTACGGCTACACTGTGGAGAAGATCGCCTACAAGCCGCTGCGCAGCGCGCCGCGCCTGGCCCCGCTCATCTCGGCCATCGGCATGTCGATCCTGCTCCAGAACTATATCATGCTCGCCCAGACCCCGGATTTCCTGCCCTTCCCCCGGCTCATCCCCGAGCTGGCCTTCATGGAGCCCGTGAGCAACTACCTGGGCACCTCGGACATGTTCATCATCGTCACCTCGCTGGTGGTCATGGTGGCCTTGACCCTGTTCATCAAGTTCACACGCATGGGCAAGGCCATGCGGGCCACCGCGCAGAACAGGAAGATGGCCATGCTCGTCGGCGTCAACGTCGACCAGGTCATCAGCGTGACCTTCATCATCGGCTCGAGCCTGGCGGCCGTGGGCGGCGTGCTCATCGCGGCCCATGTCGGGCAGATCAATTTCGCCATCGGCTTTCTGGCCGGCATCAAGGCCTTCACCGCGGCGGTGCTGGGCGGCATCGGCAGCATCCCCGGCGCGGTTCTGGGCGGCCTGGTCCTGGGCTGGACCGAGAGCTTCGCCACGGGCTATGTCTCCAGCGACTACGAGGACGTTTTCGCCTTCCTGCTGCTGGTGGTCATCCTGATCTTCCGCCCTGCCGGTCTGCTCGGCAAGCAGCGGGCGCAAAAGGTGTAGCCATGGCGCAAGCGAACCCCATCCAACACCCCACCCAGCACGTCATCCAGCACGTTAAGCAGGCCTTTGTGGCCGCCATCTGGCTGGCCTTCCTGACCCTGCCGATCATGGTCATCCGCGTGGACACGGTGGAGAAGACCGTGACCTGGCGCTGGATGAACCTGGCCTACATGGCCCTCGGCAGCTTCGTGCTGGCCCTGGCCTGGTACTGCATGATGGAGCGCCGCGACCAAAGCCAGGCCAGGAAGGACCTGGAGACCGTGGAGCGCGACTCGGCCCTTTCGCGCTTCCTGTCCGACCCGCGCTTCGCCAAGCCGCTCATGGCCTTCGGCCTGCTCGTGGCCGCAGGCTTCCCCTGGTTCTTCTCCATGTACCAGACGAACATCCTGGTCAGCGCGCTGATCTACGTGGTCCTGGGCCTGGGGCTGAACATCACCGTGGGCCTGGCCGGGCTGCTGGACCTGGGCTACGTGGCCTTCTACGCCGTGGGCGCCTACACCTACGCGCTCCTCAACCACCACTTCCAGCTGGGCTTCTGGACCGTGCTGCCGCTGGGCGCGGTTTTGGGCGCGTTCTTCGGCATCCTGCTCGGCTTTCCGGTGCTGCGCCTGCGCGGCGACTATCTGGCCATCGTGACGCTCGGCTTCGGGCAGATCATCCGCCTGGTGCTGGAGAACTGGAGCGCCTTCTCCTTCGGCCCCAGCGGCATCTCGAACATCGACCGGCCCGGGCTCTTCGGCATCACCTATTCGGTGGAGCAGGCCACCACCTACATGTACTACATCATGCTGGCCCTGGTGCTCTTGACCATCTTCGTCACGGCCCGGCTCAAGGACTCGCGCATCGGGCGGGCCTGGCTGGCCCTGCGCGAGGACGAGATCGCCTGCCAGGCCATGGGCATCGACAACACCCGGGCCAAGCTCATGGCCTTTTCCCTGGGCGCCACGCTGGCTGCCCTCATGGGCGTGGTCTTCGCGGCCAAGACGACCTTCATCAACCCGGCCAGCTTCACCTTCATGGAGTCGGCCATGATCCTGGCCATCGTGGTGCTGGGCGGCATGGGCTCGGTTTTGGGCGTCATTCTGGGCGCGTTTTTGCTCATGCTCCTGCCCGAGTACCTGCGCGCCTTCTCCGAGTACCGCATGCTCATCTTCGGCTTCACCATGGTCCTGATCATGGTCTTCCGGCCCCAGGGGCTGGTGCGCGCCAAGCGCAAGGTCTACAAGATCAACGTGGAACAGGCGGGCTAGCGCATGGGCCAGGGCATGAACGAAGCGACCAACCGCAGCGCCGAGAGCGCGGTGCTCTCCGTGCGCAACGTGAGCATGAACTTTGGCGGCCTGCGCGCGCTTTCCGAGGTGGACCTGGACGTGCGGCCCGGCGAGGTGGTGGCGCTCATCGGCCCCAACGGCGCGGGCAAGACCACCTTCTTCAACTGCATCACCGGCATCTACACGCCCACCGGCGGCGAGGTCACGGCCTACCCCAGGACCGGCAAGCCGAAGCGCCCTGAGGGCATACGAATCAACGGCATGCGCACCAACCTCGTGTGCGAGCTGGGCATGGCCAGGACCTTCCAGAACATCCGGCTGTTTCCGTCCATGACGGCGCTGGAGAACGTCATGATCGGGCGGCACTGCCGCACCAAAACCGGCATCCTGGGCGCTGTGCTGCGCGGGGCGGCAACCCGGCGCGAGGAGCAGGAGGTCGTGGACAAGAGCTTTGAGATGCTGACCAAGGTCGGCCTGGAGAAGCTGGCCAACGAGTATGCGCGCAACCTGCCCTACGGCGCGCAGCGCAGGCTGGAGATCGCCCGGGCCCTGGCCACGGAGCCCTTTCTGCTGCTGCTCGACGAGCCGGCCGCGGGCATGAATCCCCAGGAGACCGAGGAACTCAAGCAGATGGTCATCCGCATCCGCGAGGAGTTCAAGGTGTCCGTGCTCCTGATCGAACACGACATGAAGATGGTCATGAGCCTGTCCGACCGCATCTATGTCATGGAATACGGCCGCATCATCTCCACCGGCACCCCGAAGCAGGTGGGCGAAGACCCGCAGGTCATCCGGGCCTACCTGGGCGAGGACAGCGATGCTTGAGCTCAAAGATATCGACGCCTTCTACGGCAACATCCAGGCCCTGCGCGAGGTGAACATCACCATCGGCGAGGGCGAGATCATCACGCTCATCGGGGCCAACGGCGCGGGCAAGTCGACCACGCTCATGACCATCTGCGGCGTGGTGCCGCCGCGAAGGGGCCAGGTGCTGTTCCAGGGCCAGTCCTTAAGCGGCGTGTCCCCGGACAAGGTCGTGGCGCGCGGCATCTGCCAGGTGCCCGAGGGCCGGCTCATCTTCCCGGACCTGACCGTGCAGGAGAACCTGGACATGGGCGCGTTTTTGCGCTCGGACAAGGGCGGCATCAAGAACGACCTGGACCAGGTCTTCGGCCTGTTCCCGATTCTGCTGGAGCGGCGCGGCCAGCTCGGCGGCACGCTCTCCGGCGGGGAGCAGCAGATGCTGGCCATCAGCCGCGCGCTCATGGCCCGGCCCAAGCTGCTGTTGCTCGACGAGCCCTCGCTCGGCCTGGCCCCGCTGATCATCCGGCAGATTTTCGACATCATCAAGAAGATCAACAAGGAGTCCAACACCACGATCTTCCTGGTTGAGCAGAACGCCAACCAGGCGCTCAAGGTGGCGCACCGGGGCTATGTCATGGAGAACGGGCGCATAACGCTCGAAGATTCCTGCGACAAGCTCCTTGCCAATGACGAGGTCAAGAAGGCATATCTGGGGCTCTAGACGATCCCAGCCGCACTCGAAACCCGGAGAACGCCGGGAAAAACGGGAGAGAAGGACCATGCAGGACAAAATTATCGGCAAAGCGCTCACCTTCGACGACGTGCTGCTCATGCCGGACTACTCGGAGGTCCTGCCGGACTCGGTCGATGTGGGCACCATGCTCACGCCCTCCATCCGGCTGAACATTCCGCTTTTGTCCGCCGCCATGGACACCGTGACCGAGGCGCGCATGGCCATCAGCATGGCCCGGCACGGCGGGGTGGGCGTCGTCCACAAGAACATGAGCATCCGCGACCAGGTGCGCGAGGTCGACAAGGTCAAGAAGAGCGAGTCGGGCATGATCCACGACCCGGTCACGGTGCACCCGGACGACAACGTGGGCAAGGTGCTGGCGCTCATGAGCGAGTACCGCATCTCTGGCCTGCCCGTTGTCCGCGGCGACACGCTGGTGGGCATCGTCACCAACCGCGACGTGCGCTTCGTCACCGACCCGGCCACCCCGGTCTCCGAGGTCATGACCAGCCGCAACCTGATCACCGTGCCCGTGGGCATCAGCGACGAGGAAGCCAAGCGCCAGCTGCACCAGAACCGCATCGAGAAGCTGCTGGTGGTGGACGACAACGACAAGCTCATGGGCCTGATCACCATCAAGGACATCGAGAAGGTCAAGAAATACCCCAACGCCTGCAAGGACGACCTGGGCCGCCTGCGCGTGGGCGCGGCCGTGGGCGTGGGCCAGGACGGCATCTCCCGGGCCGAGGCGCTCTTGCGCGCCGGGTGCGATTTCCTGGTGCTCGACTCGGCCCACGGGCATTCCAAGAACATCCTGGACGCCGCGCGCGTCCTGCGCCAGACCTTCCCCGAGGCCCAGCTCATCGGCGGCAACGTGGCCACCTATGAGGGCGCCAAGGCGCTCATCGAGGCCGGTGTGGACACGGTCAAGGTCGGCATCGGGCCGGGCTCCATCTGCACCACGCGCATCGTGGCCGGGGTGGGCGTGCCGCAGATCACGGCCATCCTGGAGGCGGGGCGCGCCTGCCGCGAGGCGGGCAAGTGCATCATCGCCGACGGCGGCATCAAGTTCTCCGGCGACGTGGTGAAAGCCCTGGCCGCCGGGGCCGACACCTGCATGATGGGCTCGCTCTTTGCCGGCACCGAGGAAAGCCCTGGCGAGACCATCCTGTACCAGGGCCGCACCTACAAGATCTACCGGGGCATGGGCTCCATCGACGCCATGGCCGCAGGCAGCAGCGACCGCTATTTCCAGGACAAGAGCAAGAAGCTCGTGCCCGAGGGCATCGTCGGCCGCGTGCCCTTCCGCGGCCAGGTGACCGAGAGCATCCACCAGCTGGTGGGCGGCCTGCGCTCCGGCATGGGCTACCTGGGCTGCGGCACCATCGACGAGCTCAAGGTCAAGGCCCGGTTCATGCAGATCTCGTCTGCGGGCCTGCGCGAAAGCCACGTCCACGACGTCATCATCACCAAGGAATCTCCCAACTACCGCGTCGAATCCTAAGGCGCGAAGCAGGCTCGTCATATGCAGCACGAAGAAAAAGTCATCATCCTCGACTTCGGGTCCCAGGTCACCCAGCTCATCGCCAGGCGCATCCGCGAGGCCGGGGTGTACTCGGAGATCCACCCCTGCACCAGCGACCCTGCGGTCATCAAGGCCCTGAAGCCCAAGGCCCTGGTGCTCTCCGGCGGGCCGTCGAGCGTGCACGACGAGGGCGCGCCCCCGCTGCCCAAGGAATATCTGTCGTGGGGGCTGCCGATTCTGGGCATCTGCTACGGCATGCAGATTCTGGCGCACACGCTGGACGGCGAGGTGACCCGCTCAAAGGACCGCGAGTACGGCCGGGCCGAGTTCGAGGCCGTGGGCGACTGCCCGCTGTTCGAGGGCGTGGAGGGCAAGGACAAGCTCACGGTCTGGATGAGCCACGGCGACAACGTGGGCAAGCTGCCCACGGGCTTCACCTGCATGGGCAAGACCGGCAGCCTCGAAAACGCCGCCATGGGCGACGTCGGCCGCAAGATCTACGCCGTGCAGTTCCACCCCGAGGTGGCCCACACCGACCAGGGTGAGCGCATCCTGGCGAACTTCCTGTTCAAGATCGCCGGGTGCAAGCCCGGTTGGACCATGGCCTCCTTTGTTGATTCGAGCATCAAGATCATGAGCGACCAGGTGGGCCAGGGCAAAGTGGTGCTCGGCCTGTCCGGCGGCATTGATTCGACCGTGGCTGCGGTGCTTTTGCACCGGGCCATCGGCAAGCGCCTGTACTGCATCTTTGTGGACAACGGGCTGTTGCGCATGGGCGAGCGCCAGGAGGTCATCGGCTTCCTGGAGGAGCACTTCGACCTGAACGTCAAGTGCGTGGACGCGCGCCGCGAGTTCCTGGACAAGCTCGTCGGGGTCGAAGACCCGGAGCAGAAGCGCAAGATCATCGGCTACACCTTCATCGACGTCTTCGACCGCGAAGCCAAGGCCATTGAGGGCGTGGAGTTCCTGGCCCAGGGCACGCTGTATCCGGACGTCATCGAGTCCGTGTCCTTCAAGGGGCCTTCGGCGGTCATCAAGAGCCACCACAACGTGGGCGGCCTGCCGGAGAAGATGAACCTGAAGCTGGTCGAGCCCCTGCGCGAGCTGTTCAAGGACGAGGTGCGCAAGGTGGCCTACGAGCTCGGCATGCCCGAGCACATCATCTGGCGCCAGCCCTTCCCGGGGCCTGGCCTGGCCATCCGCATCCTGGGCGAGATCACCGATGAGCGCCTGGAGATCCTGCGCCAGGCGGACAAGATCGTGCAGCACGAGCTGGTGGCCAGCGACTGGTACCGCAAGGTCTGGCAGGGCTTCGCCGTGCTGCTGCCGCTCAAGACCGTGGGCGTCATGGGCGACGACCGCACGTACGAGCACGTCATCGCCTTGCGCATCGTGGACAGCCTGGACGCCATGACCGCGGACTGGTCGCGCCTGCCCACAGAGATCCTGGCGCGCATGTCAAACCGCATCATCAACGAGGTCAAGGGCGTCAACCGCGTGGTGCTGGACATCTCCAGCAAGCCGCCCAGCACCATCGAGTGGGAATAGCCAACGTGACGGCCTCGCGCTCATACACAGGGAAATAGGGTATGCTCGGAACCACTGAATTGCTTGTCATCGCCGTTGTGGGGCTCATCGTCGTGGACCCCAAGAAGCTGCCGGACCTGATGAAGGGCCTGGGCAGGGCCTTGGCCGAGTTCAAGCAGATGAGCGGCGACGTCAAGCGCACCTTTGAGCGCGAAACCGAGATGGCCGACTTTGAGAAGCGCAAGGCCGAGGCCCACGAGCAGCTCTACGGCGAAAAAGCCGCCCAGGCCGCAGGCGAGACCTCTGCCGAGCCAGCCCCGGTCGAGCCGGAGACGCCCATCGAGACCATGGAGCACCCGGACGAGCCCGTGGTCGAGCCCAGTGCGGAAACCGTTGCCGAAACCGTTGACGAAACCGGTGCCGAAACCGGTGCCGAGAGCGTTGACGGGACCGTTGCCGCGAGCGTTGACGAGAGCGTTGACGGGACCGTTGCCGCGAGCGTTGACGAGAGCGTTGACGTGTCCGTGGCCGAACCCCCCGCCGAGCCAGCCGCTGCGCCAACCGCAGCGACCGCAGGCGTTGCCGAGAGCGTTGAAGATAGCGTTGAAAAAGGCGTTGATGCGAGCGTTGATGCGAGCGTTGCCGCAACTGTTGCCGGGGCCGCAGTTGCGGCCGTGTCTGCGCCCGTTCCTGTGGCGGCGACCGAGGCCCAGCCGCCCGCAGCGGTCGAGCCTGCCCAGGCTCCTGCCCAGGCTCCTGACGAAACCGCGCCTCCACCTCCGCCGCCCCCGCCGCCCACGGGCGACGAGGCAGTGGGCGAGGGGCAAAGCGGCCGCATGAGCCTCATCGGGCACTTGCAGGATCTGCGCAAGGGCGTCACGCGGAGCCTGGTGGCCATCCTGGTGGGCTTCCTGCTCAGCTACGCCTTTGCCGGGCACCTGCTCAAAATCCTCATGCAGCCCATGCTCTCGGTGCTCAAGCAGAGCCACTTCATCTACACCCTGCCCACCGAGGCCTTCTTCGCCGAGATGTGGATCGCTTTCGTGGCCGGCCTGTTTGTGGCCAGCCCGTACATCTTCTACCAGATCTGGGGCTTTGTGACGCCGGGGCTGTATTCTCACGAGCGGCGCTGGATCATCCCCATCGCCATCTGTTCGGCCCTGTTCTTCACCTTTGGCGCGCTGTTCGGCTACTTCGTGGTCTTCCCCTTCGGCTTCGAGTTCTTCGCCAGCTACGCCAGCGACATCCTGCTCTTCACGCCCAAGCTCGACGAGTACCTGGGCTTTGTGCTCAAGCTGTTGTTCGCCTTCGGCATCGTGTTTGAGTTGCCGCTGTTCATTTTCTTCCTGGCCCGGCTGGGCATCGTGAGCCACGTGGGCCTGCGGCAAAAGCGCAAGTACGCCATCCTCGGGTCCTTCATCGTCGCTGCGGCGCTGACCCCGCCGGACGCCATCAGCCAGACCATGATGGCCGTGCCTTTGTGCGTCCTGTATGAGGTTGGCATCTGGGGTGCGTACTTCTTCGGCAAAAAGAAGAAGCCGGACCCGGCTGTCGAGTCCGCGACGCCCCCGGGCGAGGCCGCTGCCTAGGGCCTGGGCAAAGCGCCCGGCGTGGCCGGAACGCAGTCGGTGAGCAGTCGGGAAGCCGTTGACGAGCAGCCGGGAAGCCGTCGGGAAGCAGCCGCTGGACGGTCAAGGCGACAGCCGAGGAGCCGTCGAAGGGCAGGAGAACTGCGGCCCGCGCCTTGACAACGCCCGCCGCCTCTGATCTTGGGAGAAGAGCGTCGCAGCCTTTTGACTTGCGTGGCGGCTATTTGCGGCGCAAAGGAGTATCATCCGTGGCACAACGCGCGTCCAGCATTTCGCGGACGACCAAGGAAACCGACATCCGGGTGGCCATCGCCCTGGATGGAACGGGTGCGTGCGACATCAACACCGGCATCGGCTTTGCCGACCACATGCTGACCCTCATGGGCTTCTGGGCCGGGTTCGACCTGGCGGTGTCCTGCAAGGGCGACCTGCACATCGACGCCCACCACAGCCTGGAGGACATCGGGCTGACGCTCGGCCAGGCTTTGGCCGAGGCCCTGGGCGACAAGACAGGCATTGCGCGGGTGGCCAGCGCCCAGGTGCCCATGGACGAGGCCCTGGCCTCGGTGGTCGTGGACCTCTCCGGGCGGCCCTATCTGGTCTACGCCGACGACCTGCTTCCTGCGCTCATCGCCGGGGAGGAAAAGGACGTCTGGCGCGAATTCTTCAAGTCTTTTGCGCAGCGGGCCGGGATGAACCTGCACATCCGCTATGAATACGGGAACAATGGCCACCATCTGCTGGAGGCCGCCTTCAAGGCCCTGGGCCTGGCGCTGCGCCAGGCTGTCCAGGTCTGCCGTTTGGGCGCGCCGAGCACCAAGGGGAGCGTAGACTGATGCAACAGCGCACCATCCTGAATGTCTTTTTGGTCCTCTGCGTCTTGGCGCTTGCGTCCATGGCGGGCTGCGCGCCCAAGCCCATCACGGCGCAGCCAAGGCCGCTGGGCAACATCGCCGTGGCCGCCTTCACCGCTCCCAAGTACAACTGGGAGCTTTTGGCCGGATACCTGCCCGAGGAGGGCAAGGGCGTGAAGCCGGAGATTTTGACCAGGCTGGACGCCAACCTGGACCAGACCCTGCGCAGCCACGGGGTCAGGGTCGCGGCCACGCCTGCGGCCACGCGCCAGTGCCAGGAGATCGTGGTCTTCGAGCGCGCGGGCAAGTCCCGCGAGTCGGCCTGGGCCTACTGGCTCAACGTCGGCAAGTGCCTGCCCGCGGACTTCATCCTGGTGCCCCAGGTGCTGGGCTGGAAGGAGCTTGAGGGCGGCGGCAACCCGGCCTCGGTCATCATCGACCTGTTTCTGCTGGACGTGAAGGCCGAGCGCGTGGTCAACCGCTACCATTTTGACGAGACCCAGAAGGCGCTCTCGGACAACCTGCTGGACATGGGCAAGTTCGTGCGCCGGGGAGGCGAGTGGGTCGGGGCCGATGTGCTGGCCAAGGAAGGCATCGAGGCGGGCCTGCGGGAGATGGGGCTGTGATCCTGTTCCCGGCCGTGGACATCAAGGACGGGCGCTGCGTGCGCCTGGAGCAGGGCCGCGCCGACGCCGTCACGGTGTTTGGCGAGGACCCGGCAGCCAGCGCCATGCACTGGGTGGCTCTGGGGGCCGAGTACCTGCACATCGTGGACCTGGACGGGGCCTTCAGCGGCAGCCCGCGCAACTTCGAGCTGGTGAAGCGCATCTGCGCCGAGGCCAAGATTCCGGTGCAGCTGGGCGGCGGGGTGCGCGACCTGGCCACGGCCAAGGCCTACGTGGAGGCCGGGGTGACCAGGCTGATCATCGGCACCATCGCGCTTGAGCAGCCGGAGCTCTTCGCCGAGATCTGCGCCGCGCTGCCGGGAAAGGTTGGCGTGAGCCTGGACGCCGTGGACGGACGGCTCAAGAGCCGGGGCTGGGTCACGGACGCCGGCCTTTCCGTGGCCGACGTGCTGCCGCGCATCGAGGCCGCCGGAGCGGCGTTCATCATCTATACGGACATCAACCGCGACGGCATGCAGAGCGGGGTGAACATTCCGGCGC
The DNA here is from genome assembly GCA_001799475.1 of Desulfovibrionales bacterium GWA2_65_9. GTDB lineage: Bacteria > Desulfobacterota > Desulfovibrionia > Desulfovibrionales > Desulfovibrionaceae > Humidesulfovibrio. The sequence goes on from MGTN01000084.1 coordinate 23,341, forward strand.
TTACGGCCCTGTGCGAGGCGACCTCGCTGCCTGTGGTGGCCGCTGGCGGCGTGACCAACCTGCAGGACCTGAGGAACCTCGCGCCGCTGTGCGCCAAGGGCTTGGAGGGGGCCATCACCGGCCGGGCCATCTACGCGGGCACGCTGAACTTCATCGACGGCCTGGCCTTCACCAAGGAGCTGCGGGCGGGGTAGGCTGTCTTTGTTTGAACGAGCTGTGGAAAAGCGAGGGGGCCGTGAGGCCCCCTTTATTTTCTTTTCGCATACTACGATCTCAAAGCCTTAATCACTTTCCACTGGCTCTCGCCAGGAAAACAGCATTCCCAAAAAATCCAGCCGTTCACAGGATTGCCTGTGATAGAGGTCGCCGCTGACGATGGGCTAAAATACTTTTTGCCATCAAGGAGTAATGCCCCGTTTTGGACTTTTGCTGAGTGTCTTTTCCCCTTATATGTAGCCCTGAACTCGGAATTTTCCGGGAAGCGTACTCCTTTTGTGACCCAATATCTTGAAGATGTTGCTGGTGTTGTCTTCTCCACATCTGCATCGGCTGCCAGGCCGAGCATGTCTCGCAACACATCGTTATAGCTGACACTTTCTGTCGCTCTCCTTATCATAAGAGCCTTGAGTACCTCAAAATCAATTTCGATAGTGGTCATGAATTTCTCCTTGGGCTGAGGTTATGCGCAATCTCGCGCACCCAAGAAGTAGTACTGTAGCGCTTAAGTGTCAATAGCGAAAATAGGAGTAAAATAGTAAAATGTAGTTGCTGTTTTTTGGGATAAGCCATTGTCGAGTGATATCAGTACATTCTCTGTTGTGCTCTATTGGGGGCTGTGGCTTTTGCCGGGGGCAGCGTCCTCTCGCTCGCTGTTTTGCCGAAGCTAGACCCGCTCCAGCGGCCGCACGTCCTCGTCCACCCGCACGAACAGCCCCTCGTCCCGCGCCTTTTCCATGTCGTAGTGCGTCTGCAGGTTCAGCCACAGGTCCGGGCTGGTGCCGAAGAACCGAGCCAGCCGCGCCGCCGTGTCCAGGCTGATGCCCCGGCGGCCATGCACGATGTCATGCACGCGCTGCATGGGCACGCGGATGGCCAGGGCCAGCCTGCTCTGCGATATGCCCATGGGCTGCAGGAACTCCTCCAGCAGTATCTCGCCGGGGTGGATCGGGGGCAGAATCTTCTCGCTCATTGTCTCAACTCCTAGTGGTAGTCCACGATTTCCACATCAAAGGCGTCCGACCCGTCCCAGAGGAAGCATATCCGCCACTGGTCGTTGATGCGGATGCTCCAGGCCCCGTCGCGATCCCCGCACAGGCGCTCCAGGCGGTTGCCCGGCGGCAGGCGCAGTTCCTCCACGGTCTTGGCCGCGTTCAGCAGCAGAAGCTTGCGCAGGGCGGACTTCACTATGTCAGGAGCCAGCCGCCGGGCCGATTCGCGCAGGAACAGCCGTTCCGTCTCCGCACACTTGAAGGTCTTGATCATGTCTGTCGTATATATGCTAGGCATGTACACGTCAAGCGTGCGAGGTGCCCCTCTGTACTTGGACGCCGACACCCACGAATTGTCCCTTGACACACCCCCCTGCTGTGGACAACATGCGCACCCGGTGGGGAAAACCCTACTGCATGATACCGAATTCGCCGGGGCGGCTTTGGCCCGGGCAGGGGAGTTTCGCCTATGATTGCCTGGATCGAGGCCCAACGGGCCGGGCTCATCAACAAAAAGAACCTCACCAACAACGTCCTCTCCGGCTTCGTGGTCGGGGTGGTGGCCATCCCCCTGGCCATGGCCTTTGCCATCGCCTCCGGGGCCAAGCCCGAGCAGGGGCTCTACACCACCATCGTTGCCGGCATCATCGTCTCCATCTTCGGCGGTTGCCGCCTGCAGGTGGCCGGGCCCACCGGCGCCTTCATCGTCATCCTGGCGGCCATCACCGCAAAGTTCGGCATCAGCGGCCTGCAGATCGCCACGCTCATGGCCGGAATCATCCTGGTGGGCTTTGGCGCGGCCAAGCTCGGCGGGGTCATCAAGTTCATCCCCCGGCCGGTCACCGTGGGCTTCACCAGCGGCATCGCGATCATCATCTGGGTGGGCCAATGGCGGGACTTCTTCGGCCTGCCCAAGGCCGCGGGCGAGCACTTCCACGAGAAATTTCTGGCCTTGGCCGGGTCCTTCGGCCAGCTGCACCTCGCCACGACCCTGCTCTCGGTCCTGGCCCTGGTCATCCTCATTTTGAGCCCCAAGGTGTTCAAGCGCATCCCCTCGCCGCTGGTTTCCATGGTCGTGGTCACGGTGGTGCAGAGCATCTTCCAGTTCCCGGGCGTGGCCACCATCGGCACGGCCTTTGGCGGCATCCCCAGCACCCTGCCCATGCCCAGCCTGCCCGAGGTGCACTGGAACATGCTGTTGCCGCTCATCGGCCCGGCCTTCACCATCGCCTTCCTCGGCTCCATCGAGTCCCTGCTCTCGGCCGTGGTGGCCGACGGCATGACCGGCACCCGGCACAACTCCAACCAGGAACTCATCGGCCAGGGCCTTGCCAACATCTTGTGCCCGTTCTTCGGCGGCTTTGCGGCCACCGGGGCCATCGCCCGCACCGCCACAAACATCAAGAACGGCGCCACCAGCCCGCTCTCCGGCGTGGTGCACGGCCTTGTGGTGGTGCTGACCATCGTCCTCCTGGCGCCCCTGGCCTCCAACATCCCGCTGTGCTCCATGGCGGCCATCCTGTTCGTGGTGGCCTACAACATGTGCGAGGCCCGGCACTTCATGGACCTGGTGCGCACCGCGCCCAAGGCCGACATCGCCATCCTGTTCATGACCTTTCTGCTGACCGTATTCGCGGACCTCGTGGTGGCGGTGAACATCGGCGTGGGCCTGGCCTCGCTCATCTTCATGGGCCGCATGGCGGGTTCCGTCCGCGTGGTGGAGGATGACCGCGCCACGCGTATCCTCTACCGCTCCAGGGAGGACTGCCCGGAGCAGCAGTCCCCGAGCTATACCCATACCCCCGAGGAAATCGACGAGTTCGACAAGTGCTGCAACACGGACGTCGTGGTCTACACCATCAGCGGGCCGTTCTTCTTCGGCGCGGCGGAGCGCATCGAGAGCATCATCTCGTCCATCAACGTGGAATTCACCACGGTGGTGCTGCGCTTCGGCCATGTGCCCTTTGTGGACGCCACGGGCATCGATGCGTTCCGCAACATCATCAAGCGCATGGAAAGACACGGCAAGCGCGTCATCCTGTGCAACCTGCAGCCCTACGTGTACGAGAAGTTCGAGAAGTCGGGCATCCTGGCCATGGTCGGCCCGACGAACATCATCAGCCGCGTGGAGGACTTCCACAAGGTCTGCGCCTGCAAGCTGGAGGGGGGGGAGCCCAAGGGACCCGCATCTCCCGGCCCAACGCCGGCCCCTCCGGCGGCATAGCGGGAACGGCGCGCAGGACGCGCAAGAGAGGGGGGCCATTGGCCCCCCTCTCTTGTTGAAAGAATGATGTGGGATGACGGGAAGCCGTCGCCAACTATCCAGGCGACCCAAGCGGCGGAGAGATCGAGGAGAAGCAGAGCAGCCCTTCAACGGCCAGCGGTTGCCTGGCTCCCAGAACCCCATCCCCAGGCCCTGGAGAGCGCATTGCCGCTGGCGGCGGCTCTGCTGGGCGGTCTTCCTGCCCAGCCGAAAGCCTTGGCGTTCTGCGGCTCCGGTTGCGAGCGCTTGTTGGACAACGCTCGTTTCCGGCGCACAGGGCCAGCAGCCGGGTCGGTCGGCGGTCACTCTCCTGGAGTCTGTCCCGGTATTCTCAGCACTCGCCGTCGAGCAGGATGGCCAGGGCCTTGCCCGCGCGGGTGGCCTTGAATTCGATGATCTCGCAGCTGGCCGCGCCCTCGCGCACAAAGGGGTCCTGCTCCAGGACCTTGGCCAACTCCTCGCGGCTGCCGGCCCGGGCCAGGATGACCCCGCCGGTGCGCGGCTCCCGTGGGCCGGAAACCATGAACAGCCCGGAGCGGTAGTTGGCCTCCAGGAATTCGCGGTGCGCGGGCAGCAGCGCGTCGATGACCGAAAGCGGCTTTAGGTAGTTCACGAGCACGAGGTACATGCAGTCTCCTTGCTGGTTTGCGGCGTTGCGGCCGGGATGCGCGGCGGCGCGGGCAGTTTGGTTTTCAGCTTCCGGATGCGCGCGCAGGACTCGGCGATGCGCTCCGGGCTCACCTGGCCCTCGGCCACCAGGGCCATGAGCGCGTCCAGGGTCTTCTCCGCGATGTCCGGGTCAAAGTCCAGGTTGTTGCCGATGAGCAGCACGTCCGCCCCGGCCTGCACGATGAGCCGCACCGACTCCTTGAGGCCGTAGTGCGCGGCCACGGCGCGCATCTGCAGGTCGTCCGTCACCACCACGCCGTCAAAGCCCAGCCGTTTGCGCAGGATGCCGTCGATGACGCTCCGCGACAGGGTGGCCGGATACTTCGGGTCCAGGCGCGCGTTGAACACGTGCGCGGTCATGACCATGTCCGCCAGGTCTTGGCGCGTAAGCTCGCGAAAGGGCAGGAGCTCAGCCTCGGTCCAGGTGGCCGTGACGTCGGTGAAGCCCAGGTGGCTGTCGGTGGTGCTGGAGCCGTGGCCGGGGAAATGCTTGGCCGCAGTGAGCACGTGCTGGTTCTGGAGCCCCCGGGCAAAGGCCCCGGCGCAGGCCGCAACCTGCTGCGGATCGGCGGAGAAGCTGCGCCCCAGCGCGCCCATGACCGGGTTCTGCGGGTTCACGTTGACGTCGGCCACGGGCGCGAAGTCCAGGTTGATGCCCACAGCGGCCAGGCTCGCGCCCACGGCCTGGCCAGCGGCCAGGGCCGGAGCCACATCTGGTGCCGAGCCCGGTGTAAAGCCAGGTCTGGGGTCCGGTGTGGAGCCCAGTGTGGAGCCCGGTGTCGACAAGCCGCCGCCAGGGCAGAGCTCCGCCGCCGGGGGGGTCTCGGGGAAGCCGTGCCGCGTGCGCAGCCGCTGCACCCGCCCGCCCTCCTGGTCCACGGCGATGAACAGCGGCGGCGAACCGGCGGCTCTGGCCGCAGCCTGGAGCGCGCTGGTCAGCCGCAACAGCTGCTCCGGGCTCTGGATGTTGCGTTCCGGGCTCTTCAGCGCCACATCGCGGTCAAAGAGGATGACCCCGCCCAGGTTCAGGGCGGCGATCTGGCCTAAGATGGGCAGGTTGTCGGGCAGGTCGGCGGGCAGGTTGTCGGGCAGGGGGCCGGGCGAATCCGGCGAGGACGCGCCTGGTTCGGACCCTGTGCCCCGGAAGCCGACGAGCAGCATCTGCCCGGCCATGCGCCGGAGCTCCGGCGTGGGCGGCTCCGGCCGCGTGAGTGCGCAGCCGCCCAGAGTCGACAGGCAGAACAGCAGGCAAAGGGCCGACAGGCAAGGAGCCAGCGGGCAGGCCTGGGCCCGGCGCAGGGAAGGCGAAAGGTTGGTCATGGCCTGCGTTCGCTAGGCCCCTTCCGCGCCCAGGGAGAAGGTGCTCTCCATGTCGTAGCTGGAGATGACCCGGTAGGAGATGAGCGTCTCCGAGCTGGTGATGCCCAGGATCTTCAGCATCTTTTCCGTGACGATGGTGGCCAGGTCGTCGTTGTCGCGGGCGCGGATGATGGCCACCAGGTCGAAGCGTCCGCCCACGGAGTGGACTTCGCTGATGCCTCTGATTTCGACGAGTTTCTGGGCCACCACGTTGATGGCGTCGGGCAGAACGTGCAGCAGTACAATGGCGTTGGTCATGGCGATCCTCCGTTGTTCTTGTCTTTACCTGTTTGTCCGGCGCGGGTCAAAGGTGCAGGGCATGAAAAAAGCCCCCGGACGTATAATCCGGGGGCTGCATGAACCCTGAGGCGAGGCGGGGCTGGGCCTCGGCCAGGGTTATTCTTCGGACAGGGCTATTCTTCGGCCAGGGCGACCACGGTCTCGCCGTAGGCGTCGGGCTGGGTGGTCTTGATGGCGAGCAGTTCGCGCCAGCGCATGAACGCGCCGGCGAAGACCACCACCATGAGCGACATGATGACGATGGCCATGGTGGCCAGGAGGTAGTTCTCCTTGCCGGGCTTCAGGTACACGCCGGTGACCTGCAGGTAGCCCGCGTACATGGTGATGCAGGCCATGGCGATGCCCGGCACGGCGGTCAGCCAGGCGTACTTGGCCTTGTTCATGCGGATGAGCATGGTCGTGCCGATGATCAGCCCGCTGGAGGCCAGGAGCTGGTTGCTCATGCCGAACAGCGGCCAGATGGTGGAGATGTCTCCGGTGTAGACCAGATAGCCCCAGGCGCCCGTGAACAGGGCGCTGGTGATGATGACGCCGGGCCACCAGCGCTTGTCGTCGAACTTGGGAATGACCGCGCCGATCATCTCCTGCAGGAAGAAGCGGCCCACGCGGGTGCCGGTATCGACTGCGGTGAGGATGAACACGGCCTCGAACATGATGGCGAAGTGGTACCAGTAGCCCATCAGCCCCTTCATGAACGGCACGGAGGAGAAGATGTAGGCCATGCCCACGGCGAGGGACACCGCGCCGCCGGGACGGCCCTGGATATTCTCCTGCACCTGGGTGGCCAGCTCCGGCAGGTTGACCACGGTCATGCCCAGTTTCTCGAACACGGCCGGAGCGGAGTTGATGGCGAAGTAGTCGGCCGGGACCAGGGTGCAGGCGGCGATGAGGGCCATGATGGCCACAAAGCCTTCCACGAGCATGGCCCCGTAGCCCACGAAGAGCACGTCGCGCTCGTTGCCGATCATCTTGGGCGTGGTGCCCGTGCCGATGATGGCGTGGAAGCCGGAGATGGCGCCGCAGGCGATGGTGATGAACAGGAAGGGGAACACCGGGCCGCCGATGATGGGGCCGCCGCCGCTGATGAACTTGGTCACGGGGTCCATGAGCAGCGTGGGCTGCACAAAGAGGATGCCCGCGGCCAGCATGGCGATGGTGCCGATCTTGAGGAAGGTGGATAGGTAGTCGCGCGGGCACAGCAGCAGCCAGACCGGCAGCACCGAGGCGACGAAGCCGTATACCGGGATGGTCAGGGAGATGGTCTTCTTGCTCATGGTGAACAGCGGGCCGAGCGTCGGGTCGGCCACGACGTACGGGCCGGCAATGACGGCGATGATCAGCAGGATCACGCCGATGATGCTGGCGCCGGTGACGTCGCCGTCACGCCAGACGTGCAGGTACAGGCCCATCAGGATGGCGATGGGGATGGTGGCGAAGACGGTGAAGGTGCCCCAGGCGCTCTCGGCCATGGCGTTGACCACGGCGATGGACAGGCCGGCCAGGGTCAGGAGGAGGATGAACAAAACGGCCCAGGAGGCCACGTGGCCCACGGCCCTGCCGATCTCGCTTTCGGCGATCTTGCCCAGGCTGTGGCCCTTGTGGCGCACGGAGGCGAAGAGCACCACCATGTCGTGCACGGCCCCGGCCAGGACGCAGCCGACGATGATCCACAGCGCGCCGGGGAGGTAGCCGTACTGGGCGGCCAGCACGGGTCCGAGCAGCGGCCCGGCTGCGGCGATGGCCGCGAAGTGGTGTCCGAAGAGCACGAATTTGTTGGTCTTCACGTAATCGCGACCGTCGGCGAGCTTGATGGCCGGGGTGATGCGCTCGCTCTTGAGCTCCAGCACCTTGTTGGCCAGGAACAGCCCGTAAAACCGGTAGGCGATGGCAAAGACGCACAGTGAGACAAAGACCAGAGTCAACGCATTCATGCAATCCTCCTATGCTGTGGGAATGATGCCTGCGTTTAGCAACAGTTTTGTCGGTGTGGCAATGGCCGCAGCGCGAAAGGGAGGATCAGGGGCGCGAAGGGGCGGATCAGGGGCTTGAAATGCCGCCTCAGCGGGCGGTCGGGGCGGCCAGGGCGGCCATGGCGGCCATGGCGGTCGGGGCGATGGGGAAGTCGCGTGCTGGGGACAAGCCGCAGTCTGGGGGCATTAGGGCCTGTTTCTTAATCATCGCAACCAGATCAGGCGTGATGCGCTTGCGCCCATTGCCCTGGACGTTGCCGCCGGTTTCTCACGGCGCGTGGCGATGCGGCGGAATGCCTGACAGCGGGAAATATCCAGCGTCGCGTCCACGTATTGCGTCGATATGAATGTGGCCTGGACGCGTCGTCTTTGAGCGGTTCCTGCCCAGCCAGCAGCAGAGGCTATCTTCGAGGATGCAGCCGAAAGGTAAATTTAGAAACAGACTCTCATCTCTCTGGTCAGGACTATTCTACTGCGGGATGCGCAGGGAGATGCTCGTGCCTTCTCCGGGCGCGCTGGTCACCTTGAGCCCGTAGTCCGGGCCGAAGAGCTGCACCAGGCGCTGGTTCGAGTTGCGCGCGCCGATGCCCTCGGTGAGCGATTCCAGCTCCACGGAGGAGGTGATGGCCCGGACCTGCTCCGGGGGCATGCCCACGCCGTCGTCGTGGATCTCCACCAGCAGGTGACCGTTCTCGCGCCAGGCCGCAAGCCGCACCAGCCCGCCCTCGGGCCGGGGCAGGATGCCGTGGCGCACGGCGTTCTCCACCAGGGGCTGGATGATCAGCGGCGGGGTGGCGCAGTCCTGTGCGCCGGGGCCCAGGTCAACATCGATCCTGATGCGCTGGCCGAAGCGGGCCTGTTCGATGGCCAGGTAGGCGGATGTCTGCTCGATCTCCTCGGCCAGCCGGATGAGCCCCCGGCTGGAGTCCAGGTTGCGGCGCATGTAGCGCGAGAGATCGAGCAAAAGCTCCCTGGCCTGGGCCGGGGCGGTGCGGCAGAAGCTGGCGATGGTGTTCAGCGAGTTGAACAAAAAGTGCGGGTTGATCTGGGCCTGCAGGCGCCTGATCTCGGCGTGGGCCAGGAGCTGGTTCTTGATGCCGATGTTCTCCAGCTCCAGCTGCGTGGCGAAGAGGTCGGCCAGGCCCTTGGCCAGCTCGAACAGGGTCTCGTCCAGGGGCTGGCGGCGGGTGCCGTAGAGCTTGAGGCAGCCGAGGATGGTGTCGCCCTTGCGCAGGGGCACGATGATGGCCTCGGTCAGCGGGCAGCTCGGCTCCGGGCAGGAGATGTCGGCTCGCCCGCGCACGAACAGGGGCTCGCCGGAGTCGATGACCCGCTGGGTGGCCTTGGTCAGCACGACCCCGCCGCTGACGTGGTGGTCCTCCCCGGCCCCCAGGTGGGCCAGGATGGTCTGGCCGCTGGTCACGGCCACGGCCGGGACCTGGGCCTCGTCCATGATGATGGCCGCCGTGGCCCGGGCCGAGGTCGCGGTCAGCCCGGCGCGCAGATGCCCCAGGGTCTGGTTGGCGATGGACAGGATCTGGCGGGCCAGGTCGCGGTTCTGGGCCTGGCGGTAGCGCATCTGCAGGCTCAGGGCCTTGACGAAGAACCCCGCGCCCAGGGAGTTGAAGACGATCATGGGCAGGGCGATGACCTGCACCACGGCCAGCGCCGTGGCAAAGGGCTGCGACATGGTGAGCACCATGCCCTGGTGCAGGGTCTCCCCCGCAAGGGTGAGGCCCAGGGCCAGCCTCCAGTCCAGGCTGTTGCCGGCGAAGCGCCGGGCCACCAGCCCGGCCGCCGTGCCTTCGATGAGGGTGGCCAGGGCGCAGGGCAGGGCCGAGAATCCGCCGATGTCCATGAGGTAGCGGTGCCCCCCGGCGATGAGCCCGGCCCCGAAGCCGACCACGGGCCCGCCGAAGAGCCCGGCGGTGATGACCACCATGCCGCGCAGATTGGCGAAGGACTGGAAGACCACATTGCCGCTGTAGGTGCCAAGCACCCCGAAAATTCCGAACATCACCACCAGGAGCGCCGTGGCCCATACGGGGCGGTCGCGCCGTGGCCCCAGCTTGTCGATGGAGGTGACGGTCATGACGGCGAAGCCGCCTGCCAGAAGCAGCCCGAAGCGTTGGGAAAGGGTCAGGAACAGCTCGGGGACCTGCGGATTGAAGAAATCATTCATATGCCGATGCTCTCTTTGAAGGCGCGCGCCCGGTTGCGGCTCACGGTGACCTCGGTGCGCGCGGGATCGGCCATGACCACGCAGTACTTGCCGCCAAACCAGGGGGCGAATTCGGCGATGCGCTCCAGGTTGATGAGCTGGGCGCGGTTGGCCTGGAAGAAGGGCAGCCCGGCCAGGCGGTCGCAGGCCTTGGCCAGGGTGGACAGGCCGTGGCAGGTCAGCTTGCCTGTGTCGGTGACGGCCAGGACGTGCTTGTCGTCGGCCTCGATGAGCACCACATCGCTGGTGGGGATGAGGGCGATGCGCCCGCCCTGCTCCACGGCCAGCCTGCCAAGCGGCTTTGCTCCGGCCTGGCCGGCCGAGGAGAGCAGCCGCTCGATGGCCCCGCTCAAGTGCGGCGCGCCTTGCCTGGCCGGGGCGGGCGGCTCGGCCAGCAGCCTGCGGACCCGCTCCAGGCTCTTGGCCAGCCGGTCCGGCGAGACGGGCTTGAGCAGGTAGTCGGCGGCGTTTTCCTCAAAGGCGCGGATGGCGTGGGTGTCAAAGGCGGTGACGAAGACGAACAGCGGCGTGTGCGGGAGCTGCTGCGCCCCGGACAAGACGTGGAAGCCGTCCTGCCCCGGCATCTGGATGTCCTGGAAGACCAGGTCGACATGGTCGAAGGCGATGCGCTCCAGGGCCTCCTCGGCGCTGGCCGCCTGGAGTGCCTCCACGTCCCGGTGGGCCTGGAGGAGGTAGGCCAGTTCGTCCCGGGCCGGGGCTTCGTCGTCCACGATGAGCGCGCGTATGGGCATGGTCGTCCTTGGTCCGGGCCTGGAATGAAACGCCGTCAGCCGGGCCTATCCGCTCCCGGCCATCTTGGCTCGTCAGGCTGAAGACCTACACGGGCCAAAATACCCTGTCAACGCGCTGAGAACCGGGAAGTGAGGGCCTGTTTCTAAAACAGCCGCGAGACATTTTTGAGGGCATGCGTCCCGCTGAAGCACCACGCGGGAAGAGAGACTGACGGCAACCTTCTTGATCCTGGTCTCCAGCGCATCGTGCCTGATCTGGCTGCGATGATTTAAAAAACAGGCCCTAGAGCAGCGCCGCCCCGGACCCGCCGTTGTCTTTGGGCTGGCGCCTGCTGCCCTGGTAGAGCTCGAACTCCAGCAGGCGGCATTCGATCTTGGCGTTGTAGAAGGGGGTGCGCCGCTTGGGCTTGAGGCCCACGCGCTTGGCCAGCTCAGCATTGCCGGTGAAGACGTAGCCGCGCCAGCCGGACAGGCGCTTTTTAAAGAAGTCGCCGATGGCCGCGTAGGTTTCGGCCAGCTGCCCGGCGTCGCCCATGCGCTCGCCGTACTCCGGGTTGAGCACGCAGACCCCCGGCCCCTCGGGCACGAGCGTCTCGCGGAAGTCGGCCACGGAGAACTCGATGTGGTCCTCGACTCCGGCGGTGCGGGCGTTCTGGCGCGCGGCCTCCACGGCCTCGGGGTCGTTGTCGCTGGCCAGGATGCGCCGTGGCAGGGTCTTTTTGGCCTGGGCGTGCAGTTCGCGGCGCAGGGCCTCGTAGGCCGCCTCGTCGAAGCCGATGAGGTGCCGGAAGGCGAAGTCGGGCCGGAGCAGGCCAGGCGCGCGGCCAAGGCCCAGGAGCGCGGCCTCGATGGCCAGGGTGCCGCTGCCGCACATGGGCGAGAGGAAATGCTCGGTGGCGGCGTCAAAGCGCGTGGCCAGAATGATCCCGGCGGCCAGGGACTCCTGCAGCGGGGCCAGGTGCGGCATCTTGCGGTAGCCCCGGCGGGTCAGAGGCGCGCCGGTGGTGTCCAGGTACACTGTGACGTCCGAGCCGCGCCAGTGCAGGAACACGCACGCGCCGATGGGGTCCGGGCCGGAGTTGGGCCGCCGGCCCTCCTGCTCCTGGATGCGGTCCACGATGGCGTCCTTGGCCTTCTGGTTGGCGAAGCGGCTGTCGTTGACGAAATCGTTCTGCACCGAGGAGTCCACGGTGAGGTGCCCGTCCACCGGGATGATCTCCTCCCAGGGCAGCCGGAACAGCTCGCGCCCCAGGGCCGTGGGGTCGTCGGCGCGGAAGCGGGCCAGCTCGGACAGGACGCGGTGCCCGGTGCGCAAGGCCAGGTTCAGGCGCATGGCGGTGTGCATGTCGCCCAGGGTCTCGACCCCGGCGGCGAGTTCACGCGCGGGCAGGCCCAGGGCCTCCAGTTCGGCGCGCAGGAAGGGCGGCAGGGCCTTGGGACAGGTGACGAGGATGGTGCGTTGTTCGGCGGTGCGTTGTTCGGCTGGTGTCTGCATGGGCGAGATGAATCACGCTTGCCCGGTTGCGTCAAGCCTGGCGAAGGGGGTCTTGGACGCGAGCAGAAGGGTCATCTCCGCTGCGGGCAGGGGGCGGCTGAAGTAGTAGCCCTGGAATTCCCGGCAGCCCAGGTTGGTCAGGAACCAAAGCTGCTGGCTGGTTTCCACGCCCTCGGCCACCACGCGCAGCTCCAGGTTCTTGGCCATGGTCAGGATGGTCTGGACGATGGCCGCGTCGTCCTCGTCGTCCGGCAGGTCGCTGACAAAGGAGCGGTCGATCTTGATGGCCTCGATGGGCATCTTCTTGATGTAGCCGAGCGACGAGTATTCCTTGCCAAAGTCGTCGAGCACGATGGCCGCGCCCATGCGCGTCAGCTCTTCCAGCGCTTCCAGGGTCTCCGGCAGGTTGCTCATGAGGGTGGTTTCGGTGATCTCGAACTCCAGCGCGCTTGCGGGCAGGCCGGTCTCCTCGACGATGGCCCGGATGCGCGCGCTTAAGCCCGGATGCAGGAACTGGCGCGGGGAGAGGTTCACGGCCATGGTGAAGTGCTCATGCCCAGCCTGGCGCCAGGCCAGGGCCTGGAGGCAGGCGGTGCGCAGCACGATGTCCGACAGGGGCATGATGAGCCCGGTGTCCTCGGCCACGGCGATGAAGTCGTTTGGCGGGACCAGGGTGCCGTCCTCGCGCCGCCAGCGCACCAGGGCCTCGGCCCCGGCGATGCGGTTTCCCGGCTCCACCACCTTGGGCTGGTAATAGACCTCGATGCCTTCCGAGGCCAGGGCGCGGCGCAGCCCCGTGGCCACCATGAGCCGGTGCACCACCTGGTCGTTGAGCTCGTTGGTGAAGAAGTCGAAGGTGTTGCGGCCGCGCTCCTTGGCCCGGTACATGGCCAGGTCGGCGTTCTTGAGCAGGTCCTCAGGCGTGTCGCCGTGGGCCGGGAACATGGCCAGGCCAATGGACAGGCCCATGTGCAGGCTGTGTTCCTCCAGCACAAAGGGCGCGGCAAAGGTGTCCAGGATGTGCCCGGCCACGCTGGCCACGGCCTCGGGGTTGGTGGGGCCGTCCATGACCACCACGAATTCGTCGCCGCCCAGGCGGGCCACGGTGTCGCGGCGGCGCACAACGCCGTTCAGGCGCTCGGCCACCATCTTGAGCAGCTTGTCGCCCAGGGAGTGGCCGAGCGAGTCGTTGACGTCCTTGAAGCGGTCCAGGTCCATGAGCAGCACGGCGATTTCAAGACCGTCGCGCCGGGCGGACTCCACCGAGCGCTCCAGGCGGTCGTGCAGCAGCAGGCGGTTGGGCAGGCCCGTGAGGGCGTCGTGGAAGGCCTGGTGGCGCAACTGCTCCTCGGCCCGCTTCTGCTCGGTGATGTCTTCCATGGCGGCCACGCTGGTGGTGGTGCCGGGGAGCATGGCCACGGTGAGCCTGACCAGGCGGTGTTCGCCGCTGGGGCTGACGAAGTCGGCCTCGTAGTTGCGCGGGGCCAACTCCGGGGAGACGCGGCGCTTCACGTGGTGGCGCAGCATTGACTCCACACTCTCCGGCGAGAAGAACTGGGTCCAGCTCATGCGGCCCTCGACCTGCTCGCGCGGCAGCCCGGAGAGCTTCTCGAACTCCTGGTTGGCGTGCGAGATGGTGGTGTCCTCCTCGAGGAGCACGGTGGCCGTTCCGGTGTTCATGAACAGGGTGCGGTAGGTCGCTTCCGAGCGCTCCAGCGCCTCCTGGGCCTTGAGCAGGTCGTCCACGTCGATGAAGGTCTCGAGCAGGATGGTCTTGCCGCCGCGCTCGATGCGCGAGACGCTCTTCAGGATGGCGCAGGTGCTGCCGTCGGCGCGCAGCAGCTTGCGCAAGGTCTGCTCGCCGCTCAGCCCCAGGTCGACGATCGGGCACTGGCCCTGGGCGTTGGGGCAGACAAAGCCATGGCAGATGCGGCCGATGATCTCCTCGCGCGTGCGGCCGGCCAGGGCCGCGGCAAAGGCGTTGACCTCCAGGATGCGGCGGGTCTGCGGGTCCACCAGCATGACCCCGGCCTGGATGGAGTCGAGGATGTGCTGGAGGTACTCTTCCTGGGCCTCGGTGGCCGCGCACTGGGTGGCCAGGCCATGGCGCGAGTGCTGCAGCTCGGTCAGCATGGCGTTGATGCGCTTGGCCAGGGCGGACAGTTCGTCTGTGCCGGGCATGTCCACCTGGCCCAGCTGCATTCCGCTGGCGTTGATGGCCTCCACCTGTTCGCGCAGGCGCTTCAGGCGTGAAAGCACCCGGCGCTCCAGAAAGACGAACAGGACGCCCAGGAACAGCAGGCCGCAAGCGCTCAGCCACAGTTGGCTTTGCAGCAAGGCCCGATTGCCCTGGTCCATGATCTCGCGCTGTTCGCGCACGATGAGCCGCAGGGCGGGCTGGCCCCAGATGTCCGGCATCACGCTGGTGCCGACCACGATGTCCTGGTTCAGGGGCTGCGCGCTGGTCGTGCCCAGGGGAATGGCGCCCAGGCCCGCCAGGCCCGACAGATCGGCCGGGAGCGGGCTGTTGGCGGGCTCCAGGGACAGCGGCAGGCGGATGCGCTCGGAGAGGACGGCTGCCTCCCGGCTGCCCATGGCGCGCACCATCACAAGCGTGCCTGCGGACGGGCCGGTGGCCTCGCTGGAGAGGATGGGGCAGGCCGCCACGAGCACCACGCCCTGGGGCAGCAGCACCAGGCCCTTGGTGCGGTCCTCGGCCTGCTTTCCGGCCAAAAGCGTGGAGCCCGGCTGGAGGCGGTCCAAAAGTCCCGCGGGCAGGGAGGCCTTGGTGCCCTCGGCCGGGTCCATGCCCAGGCCCAGCACCACGCGCCCCTTGGTGTCCAGGAAAAGGATGGCCGTGAGACGCAGCGAGACCAGGGTGCGGTCGTTCAGGTTGGAGCTGACGAAATCCTTGCTCTTGCCCTGCATGAACAGCAGCGAGTCGTCCCACACGGCCCAGTCCACCAGCAGGTCGTCGAGCTTTTGGAGTTCGTCGTTGACGGCGTTCCTGGCGCGCTCCACGTTCTTGCGTGTTTGCGCCTGTTCCAAGGTCAGAAAGCTGGTGTCGATGATGGAGTGGGTGGACACGAGCAGCACCGCAAGCAAGGCCAGGGTGCCCAAGCCTGTCAGAAGAAGTGTTGCCTTGCGCAGTGTCATGGGGCCTCGCCAGCAGCTGTTTGATTCCGCCGGATGCTGCCTGGTCTAGCATTAGCAAATAGCACGTGGCATGAACAGAGGAAAATGCGCCATCGGAATAACCTGTATAGTGAATAGGGGGTGGACCTGTTCTGGCCGCCTGTCTCCGAATGCGATGCGCTCGACTAACTGCGGCGGGGATCGGGGGCGCGCAGGCGGTCCTTGTCCACCGGGGCATGCACGGGGTAGACGGGGTTGGCCCTGGTCCACCAGCCGGGCACGGCGGCCTCGGTGAACTCCACGCGGTGGACGAACTTGATGCTCTTGTAGGCCAGGTCAAAGGGACAGACCACGCGGGCCGGTGCGCCGCGCCGTGGCCTTGCCATGCGGGCGCGGCCCGGCTACTCTCAGCCCCAGGAATACCCACAGAATGTCCGCCGGAGGCCATCTCAATGCACATCGAATCGTTCAACCTGGGCCCGCTGGAAACCAACTGCCACGTGCTCTCGCACCAGGGCCAGGCCGTGGTCGTGGACCCCGGCGGCGATCCCGCCGAGGTGCTGGAGCACCTGCGCGCCCAGCGCGCGGTCCTCACGCATATCCTGGTGACGCACCTGCACTTTGACCATATTTACGGCTGCGCGCGGCTGGCGGCGGCCACGGGCGCGCCCGTGCTCACCCCGGCGGGCGACGTCGGCCTCATGCAGACCGAACTGGGCCAGGGCGGAATGTTCGGCTTCCCCACGGTGGAGCCCTTCCAGAGCAGCCCCGCGCCCGTCGGCCCGGCCACCTTCGCCGGGCTTGAGTGCCTGTGCCTGCCCACGCCGGGCCACTCGCCGGGCAGCATGACCTACTACTTCCCCCAGGCGGGCGCGGCCTTTGTGGGCGACCTGATCTTCTACCGCTCCGTCGGCCGCACGGATTTTCCCGGCGGCAGCTCGGCCACGCTGAAAAGGTCCGTGCAGGAGAAGATCTTCACCCTGCCGGGCGACACCGTGCTCTATTCCGGCCACGGCCTTGCGACCACCGTGGACTCGGAACGCACGCACAACCCGTTCTTCATGCACGACATGCTGTAGGAAGAGAGCAGGAATATGCTCCGCAGGCCAAAGGGCCTCAAGGCCCTTATCGCTGCTGTCGCCATCCGTAAGATTCGCGGGAGACCGCTCACCTAACGGCTGCCGCTGGAATCCCCATTGGACTGCGGTCTTTGGCTGTGCCTGAAAATGCACTGCAATCCCAAGTGATTGTATTGCTGTGTGCATCGCAAGCGCTCGCGTCTGGAACAACCTCGAACGTATCCCCTCACTTCTCGTCAATTCAGCCTAGGCGTGAAGTTGCAAGACGTTGTCCACTGTGATTCCGATTCGGCTCATGGGAGTTTCTCCATGTAACACCAAGTGATTCCTGTGATAGTTATATTCATGGAGCCAGCGGGGCAACTCGCTGGCTCTTTCGCTTGAGTGGGGAGAAGCGGCGGCGTAGGCCCATTCGCGAAGCGCCGTCTGGATGAAGCGCTCGGCCTTGCCGTTTGTGCCTGGCGTGTACGGCCTCTTGGAGACATCCGTCGCGCCCGTTTGTCGTGCGCAATCCCCGCATGAACACAGTCCGGGAGGACTCTTAGGGCCAAGAGCAGGCTCTGGTTGGGCGCGCCCGCCAGCGGGCCGGTGGAGTTGCCCACCCGCGTACAACAGGACGAAGAAGCAAAGAATTCGCGCTGCTGCTGTTGCCTCTGTCCATCCCGTGTGCTATAAAGGATCTGGATATCCTCTCTTTTGCTCAGGATGCATGTCAGGGCGGGGCACCCGCTTCGATCCAGACCTGATGGACGCCTTTGTGGAACTCAAGGACAGGTTCCGGGAGATCGGCCGGACCGAGCAGAGTCAATCCAGAGGGCTGACATCTCGAAAACAGCGTACAGCGTGGAGTCGCCATGCGGTTGCAGACCAAAGCGCTTGCCCTTTTCGCCGTCTCCGGCGCACTGCTCGTGACGCTGGTCGGCGTGGTGCAATCCGCCGAGCTCAAGGCCCGGACCCTGGACGCCATCAGCCACCAGATTGGCAAGCAGTTGGAAAACCTGGACTTTGCCCTGACGCGTTTTCTGAAGGATGTGGAGGAAGACCTCATCATCCTGGCTGCGGATGCCCGGATCAGGACCGACAGGGACAAGGATTTCACCAGCTTTTTTTCGGCCGACGAGAACACCTTCGTGTACCACATCAGCCCGCATGAACAAGAAATAATTGATGTTTTTAGTACATTTCGCATGGTTCACCCCCACGTCAGCTCGGTCTACATGGCCCGTGAGAACGGCAGCTCCGTGCGCTCCCACAAGCGCGACCGCCCGACCCGTTACGACCCCCGGCTTCGCCCCTGGTATCAGCTGGCCAAGGAGCACCCCGGCGTTGTGAGCCGCACGCCGCCATACCGGTCCGTGGCCTCCCCGGACGTGAACATCGGCGTGGTCACCCCCTTGCTGGACCACAGGGACCGTTTCTTCGGGGTGGTCGGCGCGGACATCACCCTGGCCGGGCTGACGGAATACGTGGCGGCTTTTTCCCTGAGCCACGAGGGGCAGGCGCTCCTGCTGGACGAGAAGGGGGTTGTCCTCGCCTCCCAGGACCGGAGCATGTTGTTCAAGAATGTCCGGTCGATCTACCCGGAAGGCCACCAGCTCATGGAGGCCGAGAAGGGGGGCCCTGTCCTCCTGGACGGCCAGGGCGGCCGGCAGTACGCCTATGTCTCCCCCTCCCCCGGCACGGGCTGGCGGCTTGTGGCCCTGGTCCGGGAGCAGAAGATCCAGGCGGCCATCCGCGAGGCGGTCAGCGCCAACGTCCTGTTTCTGGCCGCGGCCATCGTGCTGCTCAGCCTGGCGACCTTGGTCGGCCTGTACCGCTGCATCCTCACCCCGGTGGGTGCCTTGACCCAGGGCGCCTGGCACATCCGCAAGACTGGAGACCTGCGGCACCGCTTCGCCGAAGGCGGCCGGGATGAGCTCCAGGAACTGGGCGGGGCCTTCAACCAGATGCTGGCGTCAATGGAAGCCGCGGAGGCCCAACGCAAGGCCTCCCGCCAGGATATGCTGGAGGAGCGGAGCCTGCTGGAGGAGCGGAGCCTGCTGGAGGAGCGGGTCAAGGCCCGCACTCTGGAGCTTGAGGCGCTGAACCGGGACCTCGCGCATGAAGTCGCCGTGCGCCAGCAGGCCGAAAAGGCCTGCCAGGAAGCGAACCAGGCCAAGAGCCTGTTCCTGGCCAACATGGCCCACGACGCGGAGAAGAGCAGGGATGCCGGGATGAACGGCCCGGCCACCAGGCCGGTGGAGCCGGAGCGCCTCATGGCCGTGCCGGGCCAAGGGGCGCCTCTGCCCGGGGCTGGCCAGGCCTTGCCCCTGGGCGCTCCGCCTGCGGAGGCGCTGACGGGATACCCGCCCGAGCTGCTGGCCCTGGGCAGCCTCGACGCCCTGCAGGGCATCCGCCGCATCGGCGGCAAGGCCGAGGCCTACCGCAAGCAGTTGCGCCGCTTCCGCGAACACTACCCCGATGCCGCCGCGGAATTGCAGCGCCTGGCGGCGGAGGAGGGAGCAAAGTCCGCCGAGGCTTATTGCCATGCCCTCAAGGGGGTCTCCGGGAACCTGGGCGCCACCGCGCTCTATGCCACGGTGAGCGCCATCGACGCCTTGCTCAAGCAGGGTCGGCTGCCAGCTGCGGCGCAACTGGAGGAAATGCGCTTGCGGCTGCAGGAAGTCATGGCCGACATCGACAGCCTGGCCGTGGCTGGCAGTCCCCTGCCCGCGCCGCCAGCGGCCCCCCTTGCCCTGGGCGAGATCCTGGCGCGCCTGGAACACTTGGCCCTGGCCCTGCAATACGACCTGGGGGCCGTCGAGGCCGTGCTCGGCGGATTGCGCGCGGGAACCCGCGGGCACGAGATCGAGCCGGTCCTGCGGGAGGTTGCCGCAAAGACGGATGTTTTCGCCATCGACGAAGCCCTGGACCTGGTCAGCGAACTGCGCCAGCGCCTGCTTAACCCGTGAGGCCAATGACCATGATGGATGCCGTGAAGGACAAGCCAAGAATTCTCATCGTCGCTGACGTGCACGAGAACCTGCACGCGCTGATGAACATTCTGCGCGACGGCTATGCCACCACTGCGGCGACCAGCGGCGAAAAGGCCCTGGAGGTCGCCCGGCGCCAGCCGCAGCCCCAAGTCATCCTCCTCGACGCCAGAACGCCCGGCCTGGACGGCTCTGCCGTTCTCGCAGAGCTCAAGGCCGACCCGGTGACCTCCGGCATCCCCGTCATTTGGGTCACGGCCCTGGCCGAGTCTGCCGATGAGGCCAAGGGGCTGACTCTGGGGGCCGCCGACTGCATCACCAAGCCGATGAATCCCGATCTGCTGCGGCTGCGCGTGCGCAGCCAGCTCGAACTCGCGGCCTGCCGCCAGGTTCCTGTCTCCTCCGCCGCGGCGGCGGCTTCGGGACAGCGGCCCGCCGTGCTGGTGGTGGATGACGTCCCGGAGAACGTCCACGAACTCCTGGAGGTCTTGAAGGACGACTACAGCATCATGGTCGCCACCTCCGGGCCGAAGGCCCTGGAGACGCTTCAGGGCCCGGTCACGCCGGACCTGATCCTGCTCGACATCATCATGCCCGGCCTGGACGGCTACGAGGTCTGCCGCCGCATCAAGGCGCTGCCGGTGGGCAGGCGCATCCCGGTCATCTTCGTCACCGGGGCCGATGCCACGGAGAACAAGGTCAAGGGGTTCGCCGTCGGGGGCGCCGACTACATCACCAAGCCCTTTGACATCGACGAGGTCCGCGCCCGCGTGCGCACCCACCTGGAGCTGCTCGGCGCGCAAAACGAGCTGGAAAGGCGCAACAGCGCCCTCAATGACGCGCTGCTCCAGCTCAAGAACGCGCAGAGCCAGCTTGTGGTGTCGGAAAAGATGGCGGCCCTTGGCGTGCTGGCCGCAGGCGTGGCGCATGAGATCAACAACCCCGTCAATTTCGTGAAGACCAGCTGCCACAGTCTGGAGAGGGACATCCAGGACCTGGTCGCCGCGCTCTCTTTCTGCCAGGACCGCCTGGGCCAAGGCGAGCAGGCCGCGCTCGAAGAGTACAAGCAGAGGACGGACCACGCGATCACGATGCGGGAGCTGCCGGAACTGTTTGCGCACATCTTTGGAGGCCTGCAGCGCACGGAGGAAATCGTCAGGAGCTTGCGCAGCTTTGCCCGCACGGATGACACGCTGAGCAACGCCATTGATCTGCGCGAGGTGGCCGATGCCGTGCTGGTCATGCTTCGGCCGCGGTACGAAAAGCATATCCAGGTGATCAAGAACTATGCGCCGTTGCCCGCGATCCGCGGCAACATCGGCAAACTCAGCCAGGTCCTGATCAACATCCTGTCCAACGCCATCGACGCGGTGGAGGCCCAAGGCGATCCGGAAAGGCTCCGCGTCACCGTCACGACAGAAATGCGCCGGCGCGACGGGAAAGACTATGCGGTGCTCCACGTTTCAGATATGGGAATTGGAATCTCTGCGGACATTGCGGACAGGATATTCGATCCGTTCTTCACCACCAAGCCCGTGGGCCAAGGCACCGGGCTCGGACTGTTCATCTGCCGCAACTTGATCCAGGAGCACAAGGGTTTTCTGGAGGTTGCCCACCCTGAAGGGCAAGGCGCAACCTTTTCCATTGTCTTGCCTGCGTGCCAGGAGGAGTCATGCTGACCCCAAAAAAGAATCCGGCCAAGCCGAGCCTTCTCTACGTGGACGACGAACGGGAGAATCTGCAAAGCTTCAAGGCGCTATTCCGCCGCGACTACCAGGTGTTTCTCGCTGAAACAGCGCAGGCCGCGCTTGAGATAATGCGGACGGAAGACATCAGTGTCCTGGTCACGGACCAACGGATGCCGGAGGTGACCGGAACAGTGCTGCTGGAGCAGGCTGCAAAGGAATTCCCGAATGCTCTGCGATATATGCTCACGGGCTACAGCGACTACGACCCCCTTGTGGACGCCATCAACAAGGGCCGGGTCCAGGGCTATTTCACCAAGCCTTTGAATCCGCTGGAATTCATGGAGCGCATCAACACGGGGCTGGGCGTTTCCCTGCTCAAGAAGCAGAACCAGCAATTGCTGGTGGAGCTTCAGGAGAGCCAGGCCAAGCTGGAACACGCGCATCAGCTCGCCCAGATCGGCATCTGGGACTGGGATCGGCAGGCCGACAGGACCTCCTGGTCCAAGGAGCTCTTCCGGATAGCTGGCCGGGACCCGGAGCTTGGGGCGCCGTCCTTGGCCGGACACGCCTCCATTTTTGGGGCGGAAAGCTGGGAACGCCTGAAAATCGTCGTGGACAGAGCCTTGAGGACGGGAGAACCCTACAAGCTGGAACTTGAGATGATCCGCCCGGACAGCAGCGGGCGCTGGGTGTACGCCGTTGGCGGGCCGACCACAGATCCGCACGGAGCGGTAACCGGGCTGCACGGCACGGTCCAGGACATCACCGAGGAAAAGCTGGCCAAGGAAGAGCTGCGCCGGGCCAGGGACGCAGCCGATGCCGCCAATGTCGCCAAGAGCGAATTTCTGGCGAACATGAGCCATGAGATCCGCACGCCGCTCAACGGCATCCTGGGCATGCTCCAGCTTTTGAAGGACAAGAGCCAGGACGAAGACCGCAGGAGCTACGAAGAGATGGCCATGATCTCCGGGAAGCGGCTGCTCCAACTGCTCACCGACATACTGGACTTCTCCGCCCTGGAGGCCGGGAGGATGCGCTTCAAGTCCGACGTGCTGGATCTGGATGCGCTGCTGCAAGCCACGCACGGCATCTTCGAGCAGGCCAGCACGGCGAAGAATCTCCGGCTCACGATGAGCACTGACGCCTCGGTGCCCCAGGGCCTGCTGGGAGACAACGCCAGGGTCCAGCAGGTGCTCTTCAACCTGGTTGGGAACGCGGTGAAGTTCACGAATGCCGGGGCGGTGGCCGTCAATGCCTGGGCGCAGCCGGGAAAATGCCCGGAGGACGTGCATCTGTACTTTGTCGTGAGCGATACGGGCATAGGGGTGCAGGACCATCTCCTGGGGCATGTCTTTGAGAGCTTCACCCAGGCGAATTCCGCCTTCACGCGGGAATACCAGGGGTCCGGCCTGGGGCTGGCCATAGTCAGGAGAATCGTCCAGCACATGGGGGGCAGCGTCTGCGTCGACAGCACATTTGACGTTGGAACAACGGTGTATGTACACCTGCCATTGAAGCGGCGCCTGCATTCCTCCGGGGCGCCTCTGGCCCCAAGGGAGCAGGGCCTGACACGGGCCGCTGCGGGCCTGCATGTATTGATAGTGGACGACGAGCCCATCGGATGCC
This sequence comes from Desulfovibrionales bacterium GWA2_65_9, assembly GCA_001799475.1. GTDB lineage: Bacteria > Desulfobacterota > Desulfovibrionia > Desulfovibrionales > Desulfovibrionaceae > Humidesulfovibrio. Next base: position 46,078 of record MGTN01000084.1, read on the forward strand.
TGGCGTTGCAGGTCCTGCTGGAGGCCATGGGACACGAGGTCCAGTGCGTCGAAAATGGGCTGGAGGCCTTGGATGCCGTCCTGGCTGCACAGTATGACTGCATTTTCATGGATATCCAAATGCCCGTAATGAACGGTGTCACAGCCACAAAGACATTGCGCAATGACCCGAAATTCAGGGATAAGTCTGGGGTTCACATCATCGCCATGACCGCGTACGCCATGGATGGCGACCGGGAGCTTTTTCTGGCGGATGGCATGAACGACTATGTTGCAAAGCCTGCGGGCATTGAGGCCATCCAGGCGGCCTTGGAGCGGTTTCTGGCTTCCCGCTGACGCCAGCAGCCCGTGGGCCAGGCGATGGCTTTGATGCGCCTGATGACGCAGAACGGTTTGGTCCTGTTCTCTTTTTTGGTGTATTGGATCGGGCATCCCGCAGTTGTGCCGCAGCCCCCCGGTGATTTTCGGGGCTGTTGGCTGCTGCGGCAGGGATGAAGCTCCTGCGTTCTTAGCCCAGGGAGGGCACCTTGCATACTGCGACCACGCCTCCAAACAATGCTGCAACGTCCGCCCCTGGCCGTGCCGGGCCGGCAGCTCCCACCCCCTTGGCGCAGGCCAGCCCCAACCGGCGCGCCCGCCAGATGGCGCTGCTCTGCGCCATCGGCACCCTGGCGCTGGGAGCCTTTGGGCTGGTGGACGCGCTCACGGGGCAGCGGCTCTTTGGCGGAAGCCTGCTGCCCCAGTATATCCCCATGGCCGTGAGCACCGCCGCCCTGTTCATTTTCTTCAGCGGGCTTCTTGCCTTGGCGATTGTCGGCCAAAGGCCGGGCAGTCGGCCGGTGCTGCTGCTGACCGTTGGCCTTGTCACCCTGCTTGGCGCATCGGAGTGCGTGCAATACCTGTTCGGGCTTCCAGACCTTGCCCTGGAGCGCCACTACAACCGCTTCCTGACCCAGCTTCTGGGCCGGTCGACCCCCATGTCCCCGGTGACCAGCGCGCTTTTCCTCCTGGCCGGTTGCGCCGTCGGGCTGCTTCATTTCCGGCCCAGGCAGACCGTGGCCGCGTGGCACAACGATGTGGCGGCATATCTTGGCGTCGCGGTCAGTTTCGTCAGCCTGACCCTGCTCGGGGGGTATCTGCACGGCGCCCCGTTTTTCTATGGCACGCAGGTCGTTCCCGTTGCGGTGACGACATCCATGGCCTTTCTGCTCCTGGGTGCCGGGCTCGTTTACGCAGCCGGGCCCGGGAGCCTCTTCATGAGCGCCTTCTTCGGGGATTCCGCCAAGGCCCGGCTGATGCGGGTTTTCCCGCCTTTTGTGGCCGCCATGTTCCTGTTTCATCCCGCTATTGAAGTCCTCGTCTCCAAGGTCGTTGACGTCAACGCCGACCTGCTCTTCAGTCTCCAGGTGACTGTCCTGGCCGCCCTGACCGCAGCCATAACCGCGCTCGCGGTGCGGATCATCGGCGTGTCCATGGACCGCGAAACGGTGTTGCGCCAGCAGGCGGAATCCAAGGCCGTCCGAGAGTCGCGCATCAACAAGGCCCAGGCCGAAATCGCCGAGGCGCTCATCAGGCCCGGAATGACCATTCAGGGCATTGCCGACATCTTGTACCGCATCGCCATGCAGCTCACCGGCAGCAACTTCGCCTTTGTCTCGACCATTGACCCGGAAACCGGCGACAACATCGGGCACATGCGCACCGCCATGTTCGAGCATGGACAGTGTGACGTTGGCCGGTGCGACGTGTTCAAGCGAAACCCGGACGGGTCCTACCCCGCCCTTTGGGGACATGCGCTGAACACGCTTGAGGCGTTCTTCGAGAATGCCCCGGCGAGCCATCCCTCGTCGCGCGGCCTGCCTGAGGGGCACGCGCCTTTGGAACAGTTTCTGAGCGTGCCGGTGCGCTATGATCAGCAGCTGGTCGGGCAGATCGGCCTGGCCAATCCGGGCCGGGACTTCACGCAGGAGGACCTGGACATGCTCCAGCCTCTCTCGGATCTGTTCGCCCTGGGCGTGCACCGCATCCGCTCCGAGCAGGCCCTGCTCGCGGCCAAGGAGGGCCTGGAAAGAACCGTGCGGCAACGCACGCAGGCCCTTGAAGATGCCAATGTCCAGCTCAGAAGCGAGGTGCGGGAGCGCGAGTTGTACCAGCAGGCGCTCACCGAGAGCGCCGGCCTGTACCGCGCCGTGGTCGAGGACCAGGGCGAGCTCATCTGCCGCTTCCGGCCGGACGGCGCCATCCTCTTCGCCAACAAGGCCCACACGCGCATCTTTGGCGGCAGCCTGCTGTCCCCGGCCGAGGATCACAGCCTGCTGCTGCACCGGGGGGCGGAACACAGCCTGGAGGAGCTTCTGGCCCTGATCACCCAGGACCGCAACGTGCTGGGCTTCGAACAACAGACCACCACCCCTTCCGGCCAGAAGGCCTGGTTCAACTGGACCTGCCGTGGCATCTTCGACGATACGGAGACGCTGAGCGCATACCAGCTCGTGGGCCAGGACGTGACGCGGATACGCGAAGCCGAGCAGGCGCTGCGCGACCTCAACGAGAATCTGGAGGAGAAGGTGCGTGAGCGCACCATCCAGTTGGAGGAACGCACCAAAAGCGTTTTGCAGGTCAACAAGGATCTTGAGTTGGAGGTCGAGAACCGCAAGCGCGCGGAGCTGGCAAAGCTCCAAGCCGTGTTCGAGCAGCAGGTCAAGGTCCGCCAGATCACGGCGCTCTTTGGACTGGCCGAGGTGCTGAACGCCCGCTGGGACAGCCTGGAGGACATGCTCCTCCAGGGGG
>MGTN01000084.1:48972-49131 GCA_001799475.1 Desulfovibrionales bacterium GWA2_65_9
CCTGGCCAGGCCGCTCACGGTGTCCGGCCAGGACCGGGGCCGCGTGCAAGTCTGCCACCCTGGCCCATGCGGCAAGAGCCAGGCGGCCTTTGCGCCGGACGAGGAGGCGCTGCTTGCCAGCATGGCCCACCAGTTGGAGCGGGCCATTGAGGCCCACCT
>MGTN01000085.1:0-6422 GCA_001799475.1 Desulfovibrionales bacterium GWA2_65_9
ATCCGCACCGCTGACCGTGCCGCAGTGGAGGCCTTCTTCGGCCCGTCCACCCCACCCCAGGGCCTGGCCTACCTGTAGTTTCGGCTCAATGTGCGCCGCAAAAAAGGGCGATCCACCAAACGTATGGTGGGTCGCCCTTTTGCGTGCGCGAGGGAGCGGGGCAAGTCGTCGTGATGGCTAGTCGTCGCTGGCGTTGGGGCACTTGGGTCGCAGCATGCAGATGCCGCAGCCGTCGCTGTAGGGCATGCGCGTGAACACCGCGAACTGGCGGTTCACCGTGCCTTCCTTGTTCCAGACGAGCCCCAGCTTCTCAAAGGCCTTCAAAATGCCGGCGGTGGGCTTGGGCAGGGGCGCGCAGCCCTTGTCGGCCAGCTCGGGCACCACGTTTTGGGCGGCGCTCATGACCATGTGAATGGCCAGGTTGTGGAAGGACATGCCTGCACTCGGCGAGTCCTGCCAGACGCCTTCGATCTCGTCCTCAACGGGCTCCTCCAGCCAGATGAGGAGGTGCCCGCCATCGCCCGGCGCTGCCGGGTCGGTGATCTTGTAAGCGCGCAGGTACTTCTCGGCCCAGCCGTCGAAGCGCGGCTCCAGCTCTTCCAGCAGGTCGTGCTCGATGCGCGTCTCGCCGGACAGCTCACAGTAGGTGAACAGGTCGAATTCCGGGTGGGCGTCGATGGCCTCCACCTGGATGGGGCCTGCGGGCTTCTTGGCAGTCGGCTTCGCCGCTTTATTGGGGGCAACGGGCTTCTTTGCCGCAGCGGTTTTTTGGGCCGCAGGATTCTTCACAGCAGTCTTGGCAGCGGGCTTCTTCACTGCGGGTTTCTTTGTCGTGGGCATGCGGAGTTCCTCTCTTGGCCTTATGCGGCCTCTTTGTCGGCCAAAAGCGCGGCCTTGAGCGATTCGTCCAGGGTCGGATGGGGGAACATGAAGGTTTCGGCGTCCTCGCGGGTCCAGCCAAGCTTGATGATCAGCGTGGCGAAGCAGGCCAGGCGCGACACGCCCGCGCCCACCGCCGTGATGCCCGCGATCTTGCCGTCGCGCCAGACGCATTTGACAAAGCCCGCCGTGGCGGCGTGGGCCTGGGCCATGGGGTTGGCGATGAGTTGCGCGCGGGAGACGAGCACGGACGAGCCCAGGGCCTTGGCCTCCTCGGCCATGATTCCTGCGCGGAAGACCTCGGGCGCGCCGTAAAGGATGCTCGGCACCGGGCCGGACTCGTAGGGCTCGCTGGTGCGTCCCAGCAGCCGTTCCACGACATAATGGGCCTGGTGGCTGGCGGCGTGCGCGAGCAGCATGCGCCCGTTGACGTCGCCCACGGCAAAGACGTTCGGCGCGGCCAAAAGCTGCGCGGCGGTCTTGATGTAGCCAGCGCCGGTCAAGGTAACGCCCAGGGCGTCGAGCCCCAGGTCTGCGGTGTTGGGCCTGCGGCCCACGGCGATGAGCGCGCAGTCCGCGCTGAGTTCCTCGCCGCCGTCAAGTACAAGCACCGCGTTGTCGCCGCGCGTCTTGACCGAGGCCACCTTGACCCCCAGACGCAGATCCCAGCCCTGGCGCTTGAACACGGCCTCCAGCGTCTTGCTGACCTCCGGGTCCTCGGCCCCGGCCAGGCGCGGCAAGGCGTCCACCAGGGTGATCTTGGCCCCCATGCGCTGCGCGGCCTGGGCCATCTCCAGCCCGATGAAGCCGCCGCCCACCACGATGAGGCTTTGCGGCATCTCGGGCAAGGCCAGCAGGCCAGTGGAGTCGAGCACGCGCACACCGTCTGGGGTCAGACCCGGGAAGCTGCCGGGCCGTGAGCCCGTGGCCACCAGCAGGTTGCGGTAGCTGAGGGCCTTGGGGCCGTCCGATGTTGCGACCTCCAGGCTGCCGGCACCAACGATGCGCCCCAGGCCGGGCACGAGGTCTACGCCGAGCTGCGCCAGCCGCTGCTGCATGGCCTTGCGCGTGGCTGCGATGTACTTGTCCTTGCGCGCTTGCAGGGCCGCGAGGTCGATGTGGACGCTGCCCGTGGCCACGCGCATCTTGGCCTGCGCGGCCAAGGCTTCCACGGGCTCCGTCGCCCCGAGCCAGAGCTTGGTCGGGATGCAGCCCCGGTTCAGGCAGGTGCCGCCGAGTTCGGCGGCCTCCACCAGCGCGGTCTTGAGCCCCGAGCCTGCGGCCTCGACCGCGGCATCGAAGCCGCCAGGACCGCCGCCCAGGATCACCAGATCATATGTCGTTGCCATATACCCCTACAGCCGCCGTTACCGGCCGCTTTACAGATCGCCCTTACAGGTCATCCGTCAGTTCCATGTTGCGGGCGGCGCGGGTCTCGTCCAGGCGCGTCACCGGCAGGGTGGTGGGCGCGTTGTGGGCCAGCTCCGGGTTGGCCTTGGCCTCGGCCAGGAGCGCGATCAGGTCGTCGGCGAACTGGTCCAGCGTGTCCAGGCTCTCGGTCTCGGTGGGCTCGAACATGAGCGCCTCTTTCACGATGAGCGGGAAGTAGATGGTCGGGGCATGGTAGCCTTTGTCCAGCAGCATCTTGGCGATGTCCAGGGCGCGCACGTGGCATCCGGACAGATTGCAGGCGCTGGCCACGAACTCGTGCATGCAGATGCGGTCAAAGGGCACGTCCAGCACCTTGTCCAGGCGCTTGCGCAGGTAGTTTGCGGCCAGCACGGCGTTCTCGGTGGCGCGGGTCAGCCCCTTGCCGCCCAGGCGCAGGATGTAGGCGTAGGCCTTCAGCACCACGCCGAAGTTGCCGTAGAACGGGGCCACGTAGCCGATGGACTTGGGGAAGGCGTAGTTCAGGTAGAACTGGCCGTCCTCCAGCTTCTCCACGCGGGAGACGGGCAGATACGGCACCAGCCGTTCGCTCACGCCCACCGGGCCGGAACCCGGACCGCCGCCGCCGTGGGGCGTGGCAAAGGTCTTGTGCAGATTCAGGTGCACCACGTCGAAGCCCGCGTCGCCCACGCGCATCTTGCCCATGATGGCGTTCAGGTTCGCGCCGTCGTAGTAGAGCAGGGCGTCCACGCTGCGCAGCATCTCGACGATTCTGGGCAGGTTCTTCTCGAACAGGCCCAGCGTGTTCGGGCAGGTCATCATCATGCCGGCCACGGAATCGTCGAGCACCTTGGCCAGTTCGTCCGGGTCCACGATGCCGTCCTTGGAGGGCAGGTTGACCACCTCGAAGCCCGCGATGGCGGCGCTGGCGGGGTTGGTGCCGTGGGCCGAGTCCGGGCAGATGATTTTCGTTTTCTTATTGCCTTTGTCTTTGTGGTAGGCCGCGATGATCATGGTGCCGGTAAGCTCGCCGTGCGCGCCCGCCATGGGGTGCAGGGTGAAGGCCTTCATGCCGCAGATCTCGCACAGCAGCTGCTCGGTCTCGTACATGACCTCAAGCGCCCCCTGGCACAGGCGGCCCGCGCCCTTCAGCTGCGGCAGCACCGGGTGCAGCCGCGTGAAGCCGGGCAGGGCGGCCACGTTCTCGGTGAACTTGGGGTTGTACTTCATGGTGCAGGAGCCGAGCGGATAGAAGTTGCCGTCCACCCCGTAGTTGCGCCGGGAGAGCTGGGTGAAGTGGCGCACCACGTCCAGCTCCGAGAGCGAGGGCAGACCGGCAGGCTTCTGGCGCAGCAGGCCCTGGGGCAGAAGTTCGCTCGCGGACTTTTCGGCCTTGGCGGGCCAGACGCCCTCGCGGCCGGGATCGGATTTCTTGAAGACCGTGTTCATATGAGCGTCCTTCATACGAGAATACCTCGCAGCATCTCGGCCAGGATGCCGATCTGCTCCTTGGAAGTCTTTTCGGTGCAGGCCACCAGCAGCGCGTTCTCCAAGCCCGGATAGTAGCGTCCCAGCGGGAAGCCGGGAACAAAGCCGCGCGCGGTCAGCTTGTCGATCACCTGATAGGCGTTGACCGGCAGGGTCACGGCGAACTCGTTGCCAAAGGGGACGCCCCCATTCGCTGGGTCGGAGAGCAGCGACACGCCCGGAATGGCCGTGAGCCGTTCGGCCGCGTAGTGCGCGCGCTCGATTGAGATCTCGGCGGTGCGGCTCAAGCCTTCTTCACCCAGCAGGCACAGGTGCATGAGCGAACGCAGGGCGCACAGGGCCTGGTTGGAGCAGATGTTGGAGGTCGCCTTCTGGCGGCGGATGTGCTGCTCGCGGGCCTGCAGGGTGAGCACGTAGCCCGTGCGGCCCTGCGTATCCACCGTGCGGCCGACCATGCGGCCGGGCATTTGGCGGACCATGCCCTTGGTGCAGGTCATGATCCCTAAGTACGGGCCGCCGAAGGAGAGCGGCAGGCCCAGGCTCTGGCCCTCGGCCACGGCCACGTCCGCGCCCATTTCGCCGGGCGATTTCAGCACCGATTGGAGCACTGGGTAGACCGAGATCACGGACACGACGCCCTTGGCCTTGGCTGCGGCGAAGAGCGCGCTGAAGTCGTTCAGGCTGCCGAAGAAGTTCGGGTTCTGCACCAGCACGGCGGCGGTGTTCTCGTCCAGGGCGCTGGTCAGCGCGGCCAGGTCGCAGTTGCCGTCCTTGTGGGCGATGGTCACCAAGTCCAGGTTCAGGTTCGAGGTGTAGGAGGCCAGCATGACCCGGTAGATGGGATTGAGCGCTTCGCAGACCACGAGCTTGCGGCGGTCGGTGTGGCGCACGGCCATCATGGCCGACTCGAAGAGCGCGCTGCCGCCGTCGTAGACCGAGGCGTTGGCGAAGGTCAGGCCGGTCAGGCGCGTCACTGCGGTCTGGTACTCGAAGATGGCCTGCAGCGTGCCCTGGGAGGCCTCGGGCTGGTACGGCGTGTAGGCCGTGTAGAACTCGCTGCGCATGCTTAGTGCGTCCACGGCGGCCGGGATGTGGTGGTCGTAGAACCCGGCGCCCAGGAAGCTGACGTGGTTCACCGCGTTCTTGCGGGCCAGGTCTTCCAGCTGGGCCAGCACGGCCATCTCGCTCTTGCCTTCGGGCAGGTCGAAGCTCTTGGGGCGCATGGCCGGCGTGATCTCGGCGAAGAGCGCCTCCACCGAGGGCGCGCCAATGACGCCGAGCATCCGCCGGATGTCCTCCGGGGTATGCGGAACGTAGGGCATGTGAGTCTCCTTGCGGAATGTGGGGCCGAACAGGGACTAGTGGGCTTCCTCGGCGCAGACCTGCGCGTAGGCGGCCGCGTCCAGCAGGGCGCCCAACTCGGTCGGCGGCCCGGTGAGCTTCACCTTGATCATCCAGCCGGCGCCGTAGGGCTCCTGGTTGATGGCCTCGGGCGCGTTCTCCAGGGCGGCGTTAATCTCGGTCACGGTGCCTGTGACAGGCGAGTAAAGTTCGCTGGCGGCCTTGACCGACTCCACCGAGCCCATCTCGGCTCCACTGGTGACGGTTGCGCCGACCTTGGGCAGGTCAACGTAGGTCAGGTCGCCCAGTTGTTCCTGGGCGAAGTGGGTGATGCCGACGAGAGCGCTGTCGCCTTCGATCTTGGCCCACTCGTGGCTCTTGGCGTATTTGAGGTCGCTGGGAATCATACGGGGGTTCCTCCTTGCGGGAAGGTTTTATATTTCAGGGTGAGGGTTGATAGCATCCCCTGACAAGAATGAAAACCCTGTTTTGCAACAGGGGTGCCGAGCATAAATTGCATTGCACGACACATGGTTACATGCTTGCTCCGGCCGCGCGCCGAAGGAAATTCGTCGCTTTGGCAGCCGGAAAACCGGACCTGGGCCGGGCGGTTCTTACTCCGCCTGCGGACCGATGCTCGTGAGCCGTCTCGTGTTCCAGTCCAGCACGGCGGTCTCAATGATCATTTTCTGGTGCAGGTCCGGCCATTCGCGGTCGATGACCTCGTCGGCGAACTGCGCCAGGAAGCGCGACTTGAGCTCGGCCCGGGCGCGGTCCATGCCCGCCTCGCGGTAGGGGGCCGAGGCCAGCAGTAGGAAGCCGTCGTCCGGGATGCGGCCATGCTCCATGTTGGCGCGGATGATGCCCGCAGCCTTGGCGATGGGGCCGGAGAGGTCCGGGCTGAAAGGGCCGACGATGAGGGCCATGTTCGGCTCGTGCAGAAAGTCAAAGCCCCGGCCGATGCAGATGACCCATTCACGGTGCTCCACGGCGATCTGCCGGTTTGATGCCCGGGTCTCGTGGATGTGCCGGATGTTGCCCTCTACCAGGGGCAAAAGGTCGGCCAGGATGCGCTGGGGCATGTCCGGATACAGCTGACGCAGCTCGCGTCCAAGCGCCTCCTCGTCCATGTTGGCCGGGTCGGCCTGGTCGGCCTGGTCGGCCAGGGCCTGAGCCAAGTTCCACGTTCCGCCGGGGCCATGCAGGATCAGCGCGTCCTCGTCGGTCTCAAAGCCGAAGACCACGGGATACACGGTCTGCCGCGACTGCCCGAAGGTGTACTCCATCTGGCGCTTGATCTCCTGGACGTAGTGGATGCTGGCCTC
>MGTN01000085.1:6452-6847 GCA_001799475.1 Desulfovibrionales bacterium GWA2_65_9
CCCCAGCGGCGTGCTGGTGGCGTAGGGGATGTGGATGCGGCCGTCCATGCACTTGAGCACCATGATGTGCGTGGGGTGCTCCGCCAGATAGCGCTTGCGCGCCAGAGTGGCGTCCGGCCCGCAGAAGTCCTGGGAATGCGTGCGCCCCAGCTGCCACAGCCACTTGATGCGCTCCTGGATGCTCGGGTTGGTGCTCCTGTTGCCCATGCTCCCTCCAGAACGGACGGGTTCGATACTGTTCGTCTATCCCACAAACCGGCGGCCGTGGCAATGCCGGAGCTGTTCCGCATCCTCCCGCGGGTTGTGCGCTGGGGCACGTGCGGCCTTGACAGAACGGCCGGGGATGCGCATCTTGCCGCAATCTGGCGAGCCACACTTCGCCGCCACCAACAGGA
>MGTN01000085.1:6880-7022 GCA_001799475.1 Desulfovibrionales bacterium GWA2_65_9
ACTCGCCCTTGTCGCCCTGCTGCTCATCGGCGGCATGTCCATGGTCTCCACCAACAACGCCATCATCACCCTGGACGCCCAGTGCGACCAGATGACCGGCCAGGTGAACACCGCCCTGCAACGCCGCCTGGACCTCATCCCC
>MGTN01000085.1:7076-10486 GCA_001799475.1 Desulfovibrionales bacterium GWA2_65_9
TCATGGTGGTCAGTGAGCAGTACCCGAACCTCAAGGCCGACAAGCAGTTCGTGGAGCTCATGACCCAGCTTGAGGGCACGGAGAACCGCATCAAGATCGAGCGCGACAACTACAACAAGGCCGCCACCGCGCTGAACATCAAGATCCGCACCTTCCCCGGCAGCCTGGTCAACTCGCTCATGGCCAATATCGCCAAGCGCGAGGTCTTCCAGTCTGAGGAAGCCGCCAAGACCGCGCCCAAGGTCAGCTTCGGGACAGAAAAGAAGTCCTAGAAATGAGGCGGCTTCTTCTCGCCCTCGGCCTGCTGCTGGCCGTCTCCGTGTTCGCGGGGGCGGCTCACGTGCTGCCCGCCTATGCCCTCGACGTTCCGCCCCACGGCGGGCAGTGGGTGGTGGACACGGCCCGGCTGCTCCCCCCGGCGGAGAAGAACGCCCTGGCCGTATCCCTGCGCGCCTATGCCGAGGAGTCCGGCAACCAGATTGTGGTGCTGACCATCCCCGGCCTGCAGGGCGAGGACCTGACCGCCTACGCCAACCGTGTGGCGCGCGAGTGGAACCTGGGGCAAAAGGACAAGAACAACGGGGTGCTCATCCTGGTGTCCGCAGCCGAGCGCAAGGTGCGCTTCGAGGTGGGCCGGGGCATTGAGGACAAGCTGCCGGACATCCTCTGCAAGCGCATCCAGCAGGAGATCACGGTCCCGAACTTCAAGGCCGGGCGCTACGGGCCGGGGCTCGTGCAGAGCGTGGCCGCCATCCGCCAGGCCTTGGGCGACGGCCAGGGCGCTGGCGCGGGCGTGCCCGCAGAGCCCAAGGCCGGGCCGCAGTCCAGGCCAGCGCCCAGCGGCGGCTTCCCGCTGCTGACCCTGGGCCTCATCGCAGTGGCCGTGCTGCTGGCCCTGGCCTTTTTCCGGCGCAATGCGTCGCGCTATGGCCGTGGCGATGGCGGCGACTCGTCCTTTTTCATCGGCCTGCTGCTCGGCATCCTTTCCAGCATCTTCCGGGGCCGGGGCGGCGGTGGCGGGTTTGGCGGCGGTGACGGGGGCGGCGGTGATGGCGGCTTTTCCGGCGGCGGCGGCGACTTCGGCGGCGGCGGCAGCAGCAGCGACTTCGGCGGGGATGACAATTAGTCCGCTGCATACATAGCGGTTCGTGTTACGAAATCTTGACTTCTTGTGCCATAATGGTGCAATTGCTTGGCCGTGAAGACCATGACGCACGCACCCTCCCCCCCCTCCCTGCCCGGCACCGCTTCTGACGCTGGGGCTTCCGGCGTGGCCCGGCCCGGCCGCGTCGAGGCCGAAGTCGGGGGCCGCGTCTGGCGGCTCAGCCGCCCGGCGGACCTGGAGAGCCTGTGGGCGGCCATGGCGGAAGGGGATCTGGGCGACGACGAGCGCCTGCCCTACTGGGTGGAGCTTTGGCCCGCTGCCGTGCTTTTGGCGCGCTTTGTGGCCCGGAATGCGCAGCGCGTGCGCGGCCGGTTCTGCCTGGACGCGGGCTGCGGCCTGGGGCTCAGCGCCCTGGTGGCGGCCAGCGTGGGCGGCCGGGTTTTGGGCTTTGACTACGAGCCTGAGGCCCTGGTCTTCGCCCGGCAGGGCCTGGAGCTGAACCGGGAGCTGCTCGGCCCGGCCGCAGCGCCCCTGTTCGCGGTGATGGATTGGCGCAGCCCGGCCCTGGCACGCGGCTCGGTGGACCTGCTGCTCGGCGCGGACATTCTTTATGAGCGGCGTTTTTTTGAGCCCGTGGCCGCGCTCCTGGACCACGCCCTGGCCCCGGACGGCGTGGCCTGGATCGCCGACCCGGAACGCAGCGTATCGGCCCCGGCCTGGGAGCGCCTCCATGCGCTGGGCTGGAACGTGACGACCCCGCACTCCGGCCGCGTGGCCCAGGGCGGGCAGGACATGAACGTGCACATCCGCCAGATTTCGCGCCCAGAGCGCGGTCACCCCCCCCACCTGAACCTGCAAGGAGCCTGACCATGGGAGAGACTATCCGTTTCGGCGTGTCGCTTGACTCGGACCTCTTGGACAAGTTCGACCTGCTGTGCAAGGAAAAGAGCTACCAGACGCGCTCCGAAGCCATCCGCGACCTCATCCGCAGCATGCTGGTGCAGCGCCAGTGGGAGAACGACGACGGCGAGGTGGCCGGCACCCTGACCCTGGTCTACGACCACCACCAGAGCGGTCTGGCCCAGAAGCTGACCGAGATCCAGCACGACAGCCACGACGCCATCCTGTGCACCATGCATGTGCACCTGGATCACCACAACTGCCTGGAGGTCCTGGCGCTCAAGGGCCCGGCCGAGATGATCAAGGCCCTGGGCCAGAAGCTCATTTCCACCAAGGGCGTGAAGCATGGGCACCTTGTGCTCACCACCACCGGCCAGGAGATCGGCTGATGGCACACATGCCGCCCCAGATGCCCGTTCAGATGGAGGACGTGCAGAAGCACCCGGCCAGCGTGCAGATGCCCATCGACCGCGTGGGCGTCAAGGACCTGCGCCTGCCCGTGGTGGTGCGCGACCGCGAGTCCGGCAGGCAGCACACCGTGGCCCGCCTGGACCTCTCCGTGGACCTGCCGGCGGCCTTCAAGGGCACGCACATGAGCCGCTTCGTGGAGGCGCTGGAGAACTGGGGCGAGGAGCTGTCGCGTTCGTCCATGGAGAAGCTGCTCTCGGACATGGCCCTGCGGCTGGAGGCTCGGCGGTCCTTTGCGCGCTTCGATTTCCTGTATTTTCTGCGCCAGTCGTCGCCCGTGAGCAAGGCCAAGGGCCTCATGGGCTACCCCTGCTCCGTGGTCGGGGCCTGGGAGGACGGCAAGCTGGACTTCACCCTTGGCGTGGACGTGCCAGTGATGACCGTGTGCCCCTGCTCCAAGGCCATCAGCGACGAGGGCGCGCACAGCCAGCGCGCCAGCGTGCGCATCCTGGCCAAGTTCAAGGGCTTCCTCTGGCTGGAGGACCTGATCGAGATCGCCGAGCGCTCGGGTTCGTCCAGGGTCTACACCCTGCTCAAGCGCGAGGACGAGAAGTTCGTCACCGAGACGGCCTTTGCCAACCCGGCCTTTGTGGAGGATGTGGTGCGCACGGCGGCCAAGGGCCTGTCCGAGCACCCGCGCATCACCTGGTTCCGGGTGGAGGTGGAGGCCTTTGAGTCCATCCACGGACATTCGGCCCAGGCGACTATTGAAAGTCCCGCGCAGAAGGCGTAAGGCAATTTCATAGGACCATTCCGAAGGACCGGTGAAACCCAGAAGGGGAAGTGAAGGGGGGCGGCGGAATGAGCATGGACATGAACTTCAACGTGCAGGCCCTTTCGGCCCTGGACGTCTCGGCCCTGGCCGCGTCGGAGAACATCGCCAACGCCAATACCGACAACTACCGGCCCGCGCGAGTGGAGCTGGAGGACGGCGCGG
>MGTN01000086.1:0-3307 GCA_001799475.1 Desulfovibrionales bacterium GWA2_65_9
CAGAGCTCGGGGTAGTCCATGCTGCACAGGCCCGCGCCGCCGGGGCGCACGTGGGCGAGCAGGGCGGCCTTGGCCTTGGCCACGCCGTGGAGGTCGCCCAGGCCCTCCAGGTGCGCAGGCCCGATGTTCAGCACAAGGGCCAGGTCCGGGGCGATGATCAGGCCCAGTTCGGCCATGTCGTGGGCCTTGCTGATGCCCACTTCCATGACCCAGGCGTCTTCATTTCCCGTGGCCGCGAGCATGGACAGGGGCAGGCCGACCTGATTGTTGAAATTCTTGTGGTTCTTGGCCACGGTCAGGCTGTTCGCCAGGGTCTGGGCCAGGAGCTCCTTGACCGTTGTCTTGCCCGCCGTCCCGGTGACGGCCACCACCTTGGCCGAGGCCGTGTTGCGCCAGGCGCGGGCGAGTTGGCCCAGGGCCTTGAGCGTGTCGTCCACCAGGAGGACCGGGCAGGAGACCTCGGGCAGCGGCCGGGAGGCCACGATGGCGGCTGCGCCGGCCGCGCAAACGTGAACAGCGAACTCGTGAGCGTCGAAGCGCTCGCCCTTGAGGCAGACGAACAGGTCGCCGGGGGTGACTTCGCGGGAGTCCGTGCGCACGGCGGTGATCATGCGCGAGCCATCCGGGCTTTCTCTTTCGGGCAGCCCAGCGTTGGTCAGAGCGCGGGCGATGGCGTCCAGCGTCATGTTCATGGCCGGACCTCGCCATGCACTTCGCGGATGGCGCGGCCCACGGCCAGAACGTCGGAGAAGGGCTGCTTGACGTCGCCGATCAACTGGTAGCTCTCATGCCCCTTGCCTGCCACAAGCAGGGCGTCGCCGGGGCGCATGAGGCTGATGGCCTGGCACAGGGCCTTGTAGCGGTCCGGCTCCTCAATGACCGTGAGGCCCGCCGGGCCGTTCAGCAGGCCGGGGCGCACGTCGGCCATGATGGTCAGCGGGTCTTCATGGCGCGGGTTGTCCGAGGTCAGAATGGCCACGTCCGAGAGCCCGGCCACGGCCCGGCCCATGAGCGGGCGCTTGGTGCGGTCGCGGTCGCCGCCGCAGCCGAACACGGTGAGCACGCGGGAGAAATCAAGGGCGCGCAGGGCGCCGAGCACGTTTTGGAGCGCGTCCGGCGTGTGCGCGTAGTCCACGAAGATGTTGAGGCCCTGGTCGTTTTGCACGCGTTCCAGGCGGCCGGGCACGCCGGTGAAGGGCGCCAGCGCCTGCATGTCGGCCGGACCCAGGCCCAGGCCCAGTCCCACGGCCTGGGCGGCCATGAGGTTGGAGGCGTTGTGCGCGCCCACCAGCCCGGAATCAAGGCTCCAGCACTTGCCCTCGAACTCCATGCGCAGGGACACGCCCTGGCCGGTGCAGGCGCTCATGGCGCCGCGCAGCATGCGGTTGCCCGGAACAGCAGTGTCTTTCAGGGAGAAGCCCACGGCGTCCGGCAGTTCGGAGAGCAGGCGCAGGCCGTAGGGATCGTCGGCGTTGGCGGCCTTGAACTTGTCGGCCCGGGGGAAGCTGGTGAACAAAAGCTTCTTGGCCTGGTAGTAGTGCTCGAAGTCGCCGTGGTAGTCCAGGTGGTCCTGGGTCAGGTTGATCAGCACGGCCGCGTCGAACTCCAGGCCGGCCACGCGCTTCTGGTGCAGGGCGTGGGAGCTGGTCTCCATGACCACGGTGTCCACGCCGTCGGCGGACATCTGGGCGAAGAGCTCGTGCAGCCGCCAGCAGCCCGGAGTGGTCAGGTTGGCCTCGATGCTGGTGCCGGGCCAGCGGTAGCTCACGGTGCCCAGCACGCCGACCTTGCGGCCTGCGGCCGCGAGCAGACCCTCCAGCAGATAGGTGATGGTGGTCTTGCCGTTGGTGCCGGTGACGGCCACCACCTGCATGGCCTGCTTGTGGGTGCGGAAATATTTGGCGGCCAGTTGGCCCAGGGCGTCGGGCACGTCGGGCACGGTCATGAGCTTGACCGTTTCGCTCTGCGGAAGGAGAACGCCCGGCCCGGACACGATCCAGGCCGCGCCCTTGGCCAGGGCCTGGGCCAGGAAGGCATCGCTCTTCTCGGCCGCCGCAGGCATGAGGGCAAAGACCTCGCCCGGGCGCACTTCGCGGGAGTCCGTGCGGACCATGAGTCCACGGCGCACCAGCGTCAGCAGTTCGTTCCAGCGGGCCTTGCGCGCGGCGGGCATCACTTGGTCCCCTCGTGCAGCCAAAGGACGAAGCCGCCGTCCTTGCTGCTGCTCTTCGCCTCGGGCCAGGCTTCGCCCGGCAGCGGCTTCTGGTGCGAGATGATCATGCCCGAGCCCTTGAGGGTGGGCACGATGCCGCGCTTGCCCAGGACCTCCAGGGCCCGGCGCACGGGCAGGCCGGAGAGGTCGGGCACATTGGCCCCGGCCATGGCCGAGGGGGCGCGGGTGGCCTTCTCCTGCATGGACGACTCGGTGGGCTCGGTCTGCGGCGCGGTCTTGGCCTCAGGCAGGCGGTTGTAGTACGACAGGGTCTTGATGGCGATCTCGCGCACGGCCGGGGCGCAGACGATGCCGCCCAGAGCCACGGGCGAGGGCTCGTCCACGATGGCCATGATCAGGTACTCGGGCTTGTCGCCGGGGAACAGGCCCACGAACGAGGCCACATTGCCCTCGCCGTAGCCCTTGCCGGTGGTTGCTGCCTTCTGTGCCGTACCGGTCTTGCCCGCCACCACCACGCCGGGGATGCGCGCCAGCTTGCCGGTGCCGTCTTCCTCCACCGCCTCGCGCAGCATGGACAGCACGGTCTCGGTGGTCTGCTCGCTGAACACGCGCTCGGCCGGGGGCGGGGGCGGCGCGGCCGGGTCGAGGACCAGCTTGAGGGGCTTCGGCACGCCCTTGTTGGCCAGGACCAGGTAGGCCCGGGCCATCTGCAGGCCGGTGACGCCGATGCCCTGGCCAAAGGAGATGGTGGCCAGGTCGAATTCGCCCCATTCCTTGGGCTGACGCAAGAGGCCGGAGGATTCGGAGGGGATGTCCAGGCCGGAGCGCTCGCCAAAGCCCACCTTGCGCAGGGTGCTGTAGTAGGGCTGCGCGCCCAGAGCCAAGCCGATCTTGGCCGTGCCGATGTTGCTTGAGTAGCGCAGGATGCGGTTGGCCGAGAGCCAGTGGTAGGGGTGGGTGTCGCGGATGGTTTTGCCGCGCAGGACCCACTTGCCGTTCTCGCAATCGAAAATCTTGTTTTGGTCGATGACCTTCTGCTCCAGGGCGGCGGCGAAGACAAAGGGCTTCATGGTCGAGCCCGGCTCGAACATGTCCAGCGCGGCGCGGAAGCGGCGCGCGGAGGGCTTGGACAGG
>MGTN01000086.1:3330-6156 GCA_001799475.1 Desulfovibrionales bacterium GWA2_65_9
GGGAAAGTGGGCCAGGGCCAGGATCTCGCCGCTGTCGACCTTGACCACCAGGGCCATGCCGGAGCGGCCATTGTACCTGGTCACGGCATCGGCCAGGGCCTGCTCGGCGGCGTCCTGGATCACGGTATCGAGCGTCAGGCGCACGTCGGCCCCGCGGATGTCCATCTCGCGGCCCTGGTCGTCCAGGTACAGGCGGCGTCCTGTGGCGTCGCGCTGGACCACGTACTTGGCCTGGCGCCCGGCCATGCGCTCCTCGAAATGCTTCTCCATGCCCTCAAGCCCTGTGCCATCCACGCCGACAAAGCCGAGCACCTGCCCGGCGGAATGGTGGTTGGGGAACATGCGGCGGTATTCACTGGTCAAGAACACGCCCGGCAGCTTCTCGGCCTCCAGGGCCTGGGCCTCGCGGTCGCCGATCTGCCGCTTGATCCAGACAAAGCCCTTCTTCGAGGCCAGATCATGCTCGATGTTCTTTTTGGGAACATCCAGGATCTGGGCCAGGACCTGGGCGGTCTGAGCCGCGTTGACGACCTTGATGGGCGAAACGTACACGGACTTGCTCTCCACGCTGGTGGCCAATATGGAGCCGTTTCTGTCGTAGATGCGGCCCCGTTCTCCCAATTCAAACCCGGTGGCCAGGCTCTGCTTCTCTGCACCTTTCTTGAGCTCCGGCCCGAGGTAGAGCTGGACGTAGGCGGCCCGGCCCCAGAGCGACACCCAGATTCCCGCGAAGAGCAGACCCACCAGCAAGAGCTTCAGCTTGCCGGAATCTGTCTTGGCCCTGGTCGGTGCTCCCTCCCGGCTGCGTGACACGCGCTTCGTCACCATGGCTGCCCCCGGCCGTCTACTTTCCCTGATCCGGCCCGGTCATCAGGCGCATCTGTCCAGGCCCCACAGGCCCAAGCCCGTATGTGGCCGCCAGGCGCTTGAGACGATACGGCGAGATCAGGTTGTTGCGCTCCAGTTCGAGTTTGGAGGCCAGCGCGGTGCGGTTGCTCAGCTCCTTCTCCATCTTGTTCAGGTCGTAGGCCAGATCCATGCGCTCGATGTTCAGCCACACCGAGGACAGGCTTAAGAGCAGCACGCTGCCGATGGCGAAGAAATAGGTCAGGATCGAACCCTTGAAGGCGCTCATGGCCGGCCCCCGGCCGTAGGCGGCCCCAGGCGCTCGGCCACGCGCAGCTTGGCGCTGCGGCTGCGCGGGTTGCGGTCCATCTCCAGCTGCGTCGGCAGCTGGGGCTTCTTGGTCAGGATGCGCGCCAGGGGGGGGCGGTCGCAGGTGCAGATCTGCTGCTCCATGGGGCAGCGGTAGCCCTTGGCCCAATGGCGGAAGGCCTCCTTCACTTCGCGGTCTTCCGCAGAGTGGAAGGAGATGACGGCCAGCCGGGCTCCGGGGTTCAGATACTGCACGATGCGCTCCAGAAAATCTTTGATTTCGCCGATTTCGTTGTTCACGGCCATGCGCAGGGCCATGAAAGTGCGCGTGGCCGGGTGATTGCGGGCCTCGCGGCGGCGGTCGGGGGGATACGCCTTGGCCACGATCTCCGCAAGTCTTGACGTGGTCGCAATATCCTCCTGCTCGCGTATGCGCACGATGGCCCTGGCGATTTTTCCGCCCAGGGGCTCGTCGCCCAGGTCGCGGATGATGTGCTTGAGCTCCTCGAAGTGGGCCCGGTTCACCAACGTCCGCGCCGTGTCCATGCCGCTGGTGGCGTCCATGCGCATGTCCAGCGGTCCGTCGGCCATGAAGCTGAACCCGCGCCCGGCCTCGTCCAGTTGAAGCGAAGACACGCCGAGATCGAGCACAGCGCCGTCGATGCGGTCCCAGCCGACCTCTTCCAGGGCCGTCTCAAAGGAGCTGAAGGGCATGTGGAAGGTTGTGGCCTGGCCCGGAAATTCCTTCAGGCGTTCCTGGGCCAGGGCGAGGGCCTGCTCGTCGCGGTCCAGGCAGATGAGCTCGGCGCGTCCGCCAGAGGCCCTGAGCAGCCCCAGGCTGTGCCCGGCCAGCCCCAGGGTGCCGTCGAGGTAGCGGCCGCCCGGCCTGGGGCCGAGATACTCCACCACCTCCTTAAGCATCACCGGGATGTGGGGAACTTCCTGCGCAGTGCTCATGGTCGCTTCCGCCCGGCTAGAAGGGCAGGGCGATGTTCGCCCTGGCCAGCTCTTCGGAGACGTCTTCGTGGCTCTGCTCAAGCAAGGCCTCGAAGCGGTCCTTGTCCCAGATTTCAAAGCGCCGGCCCACGCCGACCAGCACGATATCACGTTCCAGGCGGCCGCTTTTGCGCAGGTGCGTGGGGATCTGGATGCGGCCCTGCTTGTCCAAAACGACTTCGACGTAGCCGCCCATGGCCGCGCGGCGTACAGCCTCGGCGTTGTTGGAGGGCGCTTTCAGCTTGGTCTCCATCTCCTGGTAGTAGGTCTCCCACTGGGCTGGGGTGATGCCGATGATCTGGCCCTGGAACAGGGTCAGCACCACAGTGCCCCCGGGCGATTCCGCCAGGAGCTGGTCGCGGAACTCCGGGGTCAGCATAAGCCGTCCCTTCGGGTCCAGACTGCGGTGGGCATGACCAAGTAGACGCACTTTTTCCCCTCTCTGTACCACTAATTACCACGAATTTCCACTTCGCCCCACTTTTTTATGAATTCCAGAGGAAAGTCAACACAAAAAACATTTTCTTCCATCGGAAATGAGGGTAGTGCTCAAGCCAGATTTCCTGCGGCGAGCTGGGCCGTTCGGAACAGTGAGCGATGCGGGATGGTTACAGGGTCGGCTGAAACGGCCAGGCGTTTGGTCCGGGAAGAAATAATTTGGCGTCTGGCCTGGGC
>MGTN01000086.1:6175-13214 GCA_001799475.1 Desulfovibrionales bacterium GWA2_65_9
GATATCCTGGAGAGTTTCAGCAAGTACCGCCCGCCCCTGGACCTGTTCCGGTTCCAGGAGGACGTGGCGCGTATCGTGCTGTTTTGCCGGGGCGGGGAGCGGCTGAGCAACGAGCAGGTGGAGCAGCTGGGCCTGATGGTGGCGGAGGGGCTCATCTTCGTCTCGCGCGCCGACCACCCGATCTACGTCAAGCATATCAGCTACCAGCTGGACCTGGTGCTGGTCGACAAGAACCTGCACGAAACCGAGATCGCGGACATCTTCACCCAGGCCCTGACCCGGCGGCTGGCGGAGTTCTTCGACCAGCCCGTGCCCATGGTGCTCGGCAGGCTCTGGACCGACATCATGGTCCTGACCGAGTATCTGTACCACGACATCCACCGCATCCGCGCCCTGACCCGGCGTTTGCACGCCACCCACAGCCTGGAGAACCACTCCTTCAACTCGGGCATCATGGGCCTGGCCATCCACGCACGGGCCAGGGCCGCGCAGTACGAGGCCGGGGACATCAAACGCAAGGCCTTCGACCACCTGGCCGCAGGCCTCTTCCTGCACGACCTGGGCATGAGCAAGGTTCCGAACTTCATCCGGGAGAAGGACAAGCAGCTCACCCCGGACGAGCGCACCAAGCTCCAGCGCCACACCCAGATCGGCTACGAGATGCTGGCCAAACTCGACCTCAAGTTTCCGGAGGTCGAGGAGTGCGTCACCAACCACCATGAGCGCATCACCGGCTCGGGCTACCCCCAGAAGAAGCTGGGCGTTGCCATCGGTGATTCCGGCAGGCTCTGCGCCCTGGCCGATTCCTACTGCGCCATGGTCACCAAGCGGGTCTACGCCGAGGCCATGGAGCCCATGAAGGCCGCGGCTCTCCTGGTCCAGGACCCCGGCTACGATGCCGAGTTGTCGCGCAATCTCCAGGCCCTGCTGGTCGCCACCGGCAAGCACAAGTAGGACTTCGTCCGCTTGGAACTACGTAACTGCACTGGTATTTTACCTATTTAGTATTCCCCTTGTTTGCCTCCCGTGCTATGCGATTTTTGAATAGCTGGCTTGCGCAGGAGGAAACCATGGGTGGAGACAACAGCCGTGCCGTCTTGGTGCTCACCGAGCGACCCGATGACTACAGCCGGGACCTCGGTCGTCTGGGCCTCAAGCCGCACTTCGCCTCCCAGGTGTCCGGCCTGCTGGACAGGCTGCAGGACACCCCTGCCTGTGGCTTCGTGCTTGAGGTCGACCGGGTCATGCACGCCAAGCGCGTCGAGCGGGATCATCTGCTCAAGGTCGTCGGTTCCTTCCCGCTGCTCCGGACCATGCGCAAGGGCGAGGACAACGTTTTGTCCTACCTGGATGACCCGGCCTGCTTCGCCACCAACGTCAAGGTGTTCAGCCCACGCCGGGTGCGCTGCCACGCGCGTGTGCCGGTGCGTCTGACCGGGCTTATCACGCATGAGGACGACCAGGCCTTTGCCCAGGCCCACAAGACCAACCTCCTGGACATCTCGGCCAATGGCGGCTTCGCTTACACGCATGAGGACTTCGTCGGCCAGGAGCTGGTGCGTTTGCGCATCCTGGAGCTTGCCGATCCCGCGCCCATCCAGGCCCACATCCGCTGGCGCAAGCCGTGGGGCAACCCGCACACCCTGCCGGGCCTGGGCCTGCTCTTCGTGGATATCCGCTCCGGCCAGTTGGACGAGCTCGTCACCCGCTATATCTCACCCCCAGAGAGTGAGGATCTGCTGAAAAAAGATTGTTGAGCCACTTTCCTCTGCCCAATCCAGAATCGTCTTGATTCCTTGGACATGTTTTTGGGTGCCAGCGGCATCAATAATGGTCCCTACGCTTCCCTTTCGCAAAAATTCTGCTATGAGGTATACGTACTACGCATAGTCGAGTTGGGGGGGAGCCATGGGGGACACAAATCGACATCAGAACGTGTTTGTCCTGACCGACAGACCTTGGGACTATGACGCGGACATGCGGCAGCTGGGGCTCACGCCAAGCTACGCGCCGTCTGCGCACCTTCTGCTGGAAGAATTGTTGGAGCATCCGGCCAGCGGCTTTGTGCTGGAGGTGGACAAGGTCATGCACTCGCCCGGCCCGGAGCGGGACCAGCTCTTCCAGCTGGCCTGCGTATTCCCGCTCTTGCGCGTGCTGCGCAAGGGCCAGGACAGGGCTGTGGCCTACCTGGATGACCCGGACGGTTTCTCCTCGCGGGTGCGGGCCTTCCCCGCGCGCGAGGTGCGCCATTGCGGGCGTGTGCCGGTGCTGCTGCACGGCCTTTTGACCTCAAGCGAGGATGAGTCCTTCGCCAGCCCGGTCCGGGCCAACATCCTGGATCTCTCCGGAGTCGGCGGGTTCGTCTCCTGCCCTGGCGACTTCGACTTCGGGCAGCAGGTGCAACTGCGCATCGAGGGCATGGAGGACTCCACCCCGGTTCTGGCCAGCATCCGCTGGCGCAAGGGCGAGGCCCGGAAACGTCTGCTACACGGCTTCGGGCTGCACTTCGAGAATATCCGTCCCGGCCAGCTTCGGGAACTTGCGGCTCGTTTCATCGGTCCGCTCGAGGCGGGCTATGCGGGGGCCGGGGCCGCCTGAAGCATCACGCCTGGGTCTGCTGGCCCATCTGCCCGCGCATGAAGCGCGCGTAATCCTGGTCCATGGTTAGGATGTGCGTGCCCCACCGGTCGGTGAGGTCGGCGTTGCTGCGACTGGCGCAGGCCAGAAAGCCCTCCGGCCTGCTGGGGTTTGACCTTTCTGGCCGACAGGTCGCGTTCCGAAGACAAGGGCGGGAGCTGGCGGACGGTTGCCTTGGCACTGCGTTTCTGGGATATTGCGCCACATCCCGTAGCCAAACCGCAGGAGCCCCGCCCCATGAAAGCACCCGGCCTTGTCCTGAACATTCTGCTTTGCCTCTGCCTTTGGCTGACCACCGCCGTAGCGCCTTGCCTGGCGGCCGGGGAACAACCCCTGTCCTTTGGCTCCAGCGCCTTGCTGGAGGGCCTCTGGACCCCCGCAGAGCTGGCCGGGAGCGCTGCGGACCGCATCATCGGCGCGGTGGGCCAGCCGGACCCTTCCCTGCCCCCGGCCCAGCCGGAGGGCTCGCCTTCGGAGTTCGCCCTGCCGCCGGTGCGGCCGGAACTGCGCGGCGTCATCCGCCGGGTTGATGTGGACCGGGTGCGCGTGCGTTCCGGTCGCCGGGTGGTGGCCATCACCTTCGACCTCTGCGAGCGCGCCAACAACGTCGCCGGGTACAACGACCAGATCATCAACCTGCTGCGCGCCAAGGGGCTCAAGGCCACCTTCTTCGCGGGCGGCAAATGGATGCGCTCGCACCCGGAACAGGCCATGCAGCTCATGGCCGACCCGCGCTTCGAGCTCGGCAGCCACACCTGGACCCACGGCAACCTGGCGCTCATGGACCAGGCCCAGATCCGCGCCCAGATGCAGCCGACCCAGGTCCAGTACGCGCTGTTGCGCCAGGAGCTGGCCCGCCGGGCCGAGGCCAGGGCCTTAAGCGCGCACATGGTCCAGGTGCCCCGCGCCCTGCGCCTGATGCGCCTGCCCTATGGCCGCAGCTCGCAGCTGGCCCTGGAGGAACTGGCGCAGTCCGGCTATCCGGTGATCCAGTGGGATGTGGAAGGGGAGCGCGACGAGGAGGAGAACGCCCCGGCCATCCTGGCCAGAAGGGCTCTGGCGGGCATCCGGCCGGGCTCCATCGTGCTGCTGCACGCCAACGCCGTGCCGCAGAAGAGTTTCGACATCCTGGAGCGGCTGGTCAAGGGCCTGCGCCAGCGCGGCTATGCGCTGGTGACCGTGAGCGAGCTGCTGCGCCTGGGCAAGGTGGAGACCGTGGCGGACGGGTATTTCACCGTCCCGGGGGACAACCTCAAGTATGATGCGATTTTTCCGGGCAAGGGCACGCTCAAGCCGGATACGTCCCGGCCCTATACGACTGTACCGGTGCCCTGAGGGCCGTGGAGCGCCGGGCTGGACCTCGGCTGGCCCTAGCCCGCCGGGAACTCCTGCCCGACCTTGGTCAGGTGCGCGGCCAGGGGCGAGATGGGCGCGTTCACGGCGTGCACCAGGTTCACCGGGCTCATGTACTCGCGCGACCAGTCAAAGGTCAGGCGCACGCCGTCCGGACCCTCCAGGCTCACCTCGGCCAGCAGGGCGCGCACGTCCGTTGGCTTGGGGCCGTTCTTGCTCTTGCGCTCGACCACGAAGCTCTCGCGGGTGAGCAGCTCGGTCCAGTGTCCCCGCCAGCGGGCGATGTCCTCGGCGCTGCCGGTGTAGCGCACCAGGAACTTCTCGCGCACGGCCTGCTTGGTCCGCTCCAGCACGCCCATGGGCTCGATGCGTATGGGGGTGAGCCCGTGCGGCATCTGCGCGGCCAGGGTGTCCAGCACATGCTCCGGCAAAAGATTCTCGCGCAGGGTCAGGGTGAACCACTCGGCCATGCTCTCCACGCCCACGGGCAGCGCGCGGCCAAAGGAGATGCGCGGCATGGGGTGGAAGCCCGCGCTGAAGGACAGCGGGAACCGCGTACGCCTGAGCGCCCGCTCCAGGATGCTCTGGAGCTCCAGCTGGCTCAAGTACGCGGCCTCGTCCAGCTTCTCGTACCAGATGCGGTACTGGGCCTGGCGCTCGGAGAGGGCCAGCTTGGTGGCGGCGCTGGCCGCGACGGTGGCGGCGTTGTCGGCCGCGGTGTTGGCCGCGGTGTCGGCGGCCTTGGCCTCTCTCGCCGCCTGGATCTCTGCCTGGGTGTCATTCTGGTAGCCTGGCTGGTTGTCCGGCGGAGCCAGCTCTTCCTCTTCCTGGTCGCGGCGGGCAAAGACCAGGCGCGGGCTGATCTCGCCCTGGGCCGCCTGTTTCGTCAAACGCGACGCGCGGCCGTCATGGCTGCAGACCCCGCAGTTGCGGCAGGCGCCGTAGCGGCAGTCCTCGGTGAGCTTGGCGGCCAGGGCGCGCGCGCGCTCGGTGCGCAGAAAGTCTTTGGACACGCCGCAGTCCAGGTGGTCCCAGGGCAGGGGCGCGTCGATGTCGCGCGGAGCCTGGAACTCCTCGGCCGTGAGCCCGTGCTCGGCCAGCGCCTCCAGGTACGGCGCAAGCACCAGATGGTCGCGCCAGCTGGAGAACAGCGCGCCCTTGCGAAAGGCGCTCTCGATGACCGGCCCCAGGCGGCGGTCCCCGCGTGAGAACACGCCCTCAAGGCAGCTCATTTCCGGCTGGTGGAACTTGACGGTGATGCGCTTGTAGGGCTTGAGCGCGTCCTTGATGCGGTAGACGCGGCGGCGGATCTCGTCCATGCCGATCTGGCCGTCCCACTGGAACGGGGTGTGCGTCTTGGGCACAAAGGGCGACACCGCAGCCGTGACCTGCAGGCGCTTGACGTGGCGTCCGGCGGCGTCGCGCACTTTGACGCAGAGGTCGGCGATGGCGTCCAGGTCCTCATCGGTCTCGGTGGGCAGGCCGATCATGAAATAGAGCTTCACCTGCTGCCAGCCGTGCTCGAAGAGGATGCGCACATGCTCGATGAGCGCGTCCTCGCTGATGCCCTTGTTGATGACGTCGCGCAGGCGCTGGCTGCCCGCCTCGGGCGCGAGGGTGACCCCGGTGCGGCGGATGCTGGCCATGCGGCCCATGATGCGCTCGGACAGCGAGCCCACGCGCAGGGACGGCAGGGAGATGGTGACCTGCTCGGCCGCGCAGCGCGAAAAGGTGGTCTCAAAGAGCGACTCCAGGGCCGAGTAGTCGCCGGTGGACAGCGAGAGCATGGAGACTTCCTCAAAGCCCGTGGCGCTGATGGCCTCGATGAGCTGGGCGTCCAGCTGCTCCGGGCTCTTCTCGCGCACCGGGCGGTAGACCATGCCCGCGTGGCAGAAGCGGCAGCCGCGCGTGCAGCCCCGCGCCAGCTCCAGGGTGTAGCGGTCGTGGATGGCCTGGCCAAAGGGCACGGCCGGGGAGGTGGGGAAGGGCGCGCCTGCGATGTCGGGCACCAGGGCCTTTTCCACGCGCTCGTAGCCCGGCAGCAGCGGGCGCACGGCCTGGCCTGGGCCGTCCCAGGCGAACAGGCTCGGCACGTAGACGCCGGGCAGGGCGGTCAACTGGCGCAGGAGCTCGGCCTTGGGCGTTCCCGCCTCGCGCGCCGTGGCGACGGCTTCCAGGATTTCCGGCAGCACCACCTCGCCGTCGCCCAGGACCATCAGGTCCAGGAACGCGGCCAGGGGCTCGGGGTCGAAGCAGGCCCCGCCGCCGGCCATGATCAGCGGCCAGTCGCCGCCATCCTCTTTGCCCTCCAGCCGGTCCGCCGCGTGCAGCGGAATCTGGGCCAGGTCGAGCATGTACAAGATGTTGGTGTAGCAGAGCTCGTGGGTCAGGCTGAAGGCCACGGCGTCCATCTGCGCCAGCGGCGTGTCGGTCTCCATGGTGGCGAGCGGGGTGCCGTGCTCGCGCAGGATGCTTGCTGTGTCCATGCAGGGGGCGTAGACGCGCTCGGCCTGCATGTGCGCCCGCTCGTTGACGGCCTGGGTCAGGATCTTCTGGCCCAGGTAGGACATGCCGACCTCGTAGAGGTCAGGGAAGGCCAGGGCCACGCGGACGCGTAAGGTCGCCGGGTCCTTGCGCACGGTCCCCCACTCGTTGCCGAGGTAGCGGCTGGGGCGGGGCAGCAGAGGCAAGAGTTCCTTCACGCGGGGCTCCTTGGACGTTGGCTTCGGTGTGCGGAAAAACGGGAAACGGGGCGGCAGGACCAGCCCACCGCCCCGGTCATCAAAGAGAAACGCTTCAGGCGGGCAGGGCCGCTCTTACTTGAGCAGCTGGGAGATGTTGCCGCCGCCGGGGGCGCTCAAGGTCAGGTTGCTCGAGGCTTCCAGGTACTTGGTCTTCAGCTCCTCCGGGAGCTTCTTGTACTCGTAGAGCACGTGGGCCGTGGAGATCTCGCCGGTGATCTCGTGTTCGAAGGGGTAGCCGAAGGGCAGGAGCATCATCTGCACGCCCTGCTGACTGGGAACGGTCTGGATCACGGCGGGATCGGAGA
>MGTN01000086.1:13270-18668 GCA_001799475.1 Desulfovibrionales bacterium GWA2_65_9
GGTCCATGTTTCGCCTGAAAGCTCGCGCCCTGCCGCGCCGTCTGCCCTTGTTGGCCCTGGTCCTGCTCCTGCCGCTCTTCCTGCAAGGCTGCTGGACGCTTGAACACTACTCCGCGCGTGTGCGCATCGAGGCCGACGGCAGCTACAAGTACTCCATTGAAGGATCGGCCGTGCACACTGCGACGGTGTTCGCCCTGAGGCGCGCGGAGTACGATGCCAGGACCGGCAAGTCCAAGCCCGAGGACGTCAAGAAGATGAAGGGCGACGCCGAGGCGAAGCTGTCCAAGGATTTGGAGATGTTGAGCAAGGACCCGCGCGTCGCGAGCATCACGTCCACCGGCGGAGGTCGCGTGCGCTTCATGGCCTCGGGCAAGGGCAGCATCGCGGGCGGGGAGATCATCTTCCAGGAGCGCGATGCGCCCCTGAGCTATGCCCAGGCGCCGGGCGGCTCCTTAAGCGTCCGGGTCAAGGATGCGGTGGTCGGGCGCAATGCGGAGACCCTGGGGATCAAGGTCGAGGGGGACGTGACGGTCACGTTGGCCGAGGGCATCCAGGTGCTGGAGCACAACGCCATGAAGACGCCCACAGTGCCTGGGGGGGCCTACCGCTGGCACATTGAGAGCCCGGCCGGGCCAGCGCCGCATCTGGTGATCCGGCTGCCGAAACAGTGATCCAGGCGCTCACCGGGACTCAGAAAAGTCTTGTCCGCCGGATGGAAACGCGCTAAACGACTTTTCCGTGCTCGGCAACGGGACGGCTTCGGGGACGTAGCTCAGCTGGGAGAGCGATGCGTTCGCAACGCATAGGTCAGGGGTTCAATCCCCCTCGTCTCCACCAAAGAAAACAAGGGTTTACGGCAAAATGCTGTAAGCCCTTTTTCCTTTTCCTACCCTATTCATAACGCTTGGGTGAGTTATCCTTCGGGATTCTTATCTCAGAGCTTCAGGCTTGCCCCATCGTCAGTTCGCGCGGGGCCTTGCCCACCCCGCTCCACCTTTGAGATGAGCTGGTTACAACAAAATGGCTGTCGTCGGTATCTCTTATCCCAAAACAACAAGTCCCGTGCGGTGCAGGGATACAAGATGCCGTGACATTGATGTTCGCGTCGGCATCCCCTCGGGTCGGGTTGAGTGTGTGCCGAAGCGGTTGGCCGCATCGCCCAAATCATAACCACAACCAATTTGGAACGTTGAATAAATGAGTTGTCCGAGTGGCTCCACGGGCCAGAACCGCAGCTTGGGCAGATTGGTGTTCAAGAACAAGGGAGGCTGATGAATACTTGCATCGGGGGCAACCCGCCCCAATGCCCCCACTCCAGCCATTGGGAACCTATAAAATACAGGTCGCCATGTTGACAAATCCTGGGACCGTGGTACTCTTTAGCCAGTACCGTATGTATTGTATGCGCCTATGCATTTCCAGGGGACGTCTGTGAGCGATCTCAAAATGGTTGAACCCGCACCAGCCACCACCACACGGGCGGCAATTCTCCTTGTGGACGACGACATGGAGAATCTCGGCATTCTTGGCAGCCTGCTCAACCAGGATTACGATATTTATATCGCGCCTTCCGGAGAACGGGCGTTGCAGATCGCTGCCAGCGTTCCAAAGCCGGACCTGATCCTGCTGGACGTGATGATGCCTGGCATGGACGGCTATGAAGTGCTCGCCCGGCTGCGAGGCAACCCGGCCACCAGCGACATCCCGGTCATTTTCGTCACCGGGCTCGACGCCATTGAAGACGAGGAGCGTGGCCTGGAGTACGGCGCAATGGATTACATCGCCAAGCCCTACCGCCCCCCGATCATACTTGCGCGCGTGAAAACCCAGCTTGAACTCAAACGCGCCCGTGACTGGCTGCGCTCGCAGAACACATACCTGGAAGCGGAGATCGCGCGGCGCATGCAGGACATTCTGATCATCCAGGATGTCACCATCAACGCCCTGGCCGAACTGGCTGAAACACGCGACCAGGAGACCGGCCACCACATCCATCGCACCCAGGCCTATGTCCGCATCTTGGCTTTGAGCCTGCGGGAGCACCCGCGCTTTTCCGGCTTCCTGACGGACAGTGCAATAGAGTTGCTGGCCAAGTCGGCGCCACTTCATGATATCGGCAAGGTCGGCATCCCGGACCATATCCTCTTTAAGGCCGACAAATTGACCGCTGAGGAATGGGCGATCATGAAGACCCATCCCCGGCTGGGCGCAGACGCGATAAAACGAGCGCTCATCAATGCCGACCGCAGCGTGGATTTCCTCAATATGGCCATGGATATCGCCCAGTGTCACCATGAGAAATGGGATGGCACCGGTTACTTGGAGGGGTTGAAAGGGGATGAGATCCCCATCCCAGGACGGCTGATGGCGCTTGCCGACGTCTTCGACGCCTTGATCTCGCGCCGAGTCTACAAGGAACCCCTGCCGTTTGACCAGGCCAGGGCCATCATTGTCGGCGAGCGTGGGCGCCACTTCGATCCCGACATAGTCGATGTCTTTCTTGGCGGGTTTGACGAGTTTGTGCGCGTTGCCCGGAAATATGGCGCGAATGGTGCCTCTCATGAATAACGCGGGAACACATGTGAGCGGCGAGACTTACTTCTTTCGCGACCACGGCCAGATGGACCTGCTCCGCCTGCGTCTTTTGCCGGAGCTCCTCGAACGCCGCCGCGACACGAAGACGCTGCGCCTGTGGAGCGCAGGATGCGCCAGCGGCGAGGAGGCGTATTCCCTCGCCATGCTGACGGACATGGTGTTGCCGGAGCATGAGGGCTGGAACGTCTTCATCCTTGGCACCGACATCGACACGTCCGCGCTGGCGAAGGCGCGGCAGGGAGTCTATCACAAATGGTCGTTTCGCCTGGTGCCGCCCTCGCTGCAACAACGCTATTTCCGGTCCAATGCGCATGGCTGGGTGCTCGACGAGCGCATTCGCCGCATGGTGACCTTTGATGCGGTCAACTTGGTTGGGGAAAAGTTCCCCGCAGGAGACCTGCGGGACATGGACCTCATCCTGTGCCGCAACGTGTTCATCTACTTTGATGCCGACAGCGTGGCGGCGATGGCGAACAAGCTGGGTGCGGCCTTGAGAGAGGACGGCTATCTGATGACGGGGCATACCGAGCTCATCGGCCATCACATCCGTAATCTGCACGCCCGGCTGTTCCCCGAGGGCGTCGTGTACCAGCGGGAGGAAGCCGTGCGGGCCGCCGCGCCGGTGGACATCCGCATAGCGCCTCCCCCTGCCGTGGCGCAACCCGTCCCCCAAACGCACCAGGCTGCCGTTGCCGCGCCGAGCGCGGATGATCTCCTGGCGGCGGCCCGGGAATTTGCCGACAGGGGCGCATATGACAGGGCCGAGCAGAGCTGCCGCCAGGCACTGGGACTCTCTCCGCTCGCGGCGGACCCGTATTTCCTGCTCGCACAGCTGGCCCAGATCAGGGGCGATTTCGATTCGGCGCGGGAACTGCTGGAGAAGACCCTTTATCTCGATCCCCACAACGTGGCGGGCTACCTGGAGTTGTCATCGCTTTGCGAGCGCGCGGACAACCTGCCACGGGCGCAGACCCTCCGGCGCGCCGCCCTAGGTATCCTCCGCGCGCTTCCGGGTGATGCCGTGGTCGAGCAGTATGAGACGACCGCTGCCGAGATGGTGCAGTGGATGACATGACCCCAACCGTGTGTTATGCGTATACGGAGAACCGTTCTGCGCGGGAGGCGACATGGGTTCCCAGCCGCTGCTGATTTTTGACCTTAATGGCACGCGCTTCGGCCTGGATGCGACCCGGGTGCGCGAATCCGTCTGGCTGCCCGAGCTCACGCCGGCGGCGGAAGCGCCGCACTGGATCGTTGGTCTTTTCATCCTGCGTGGCCGCGTGATCCCGGTCGCGGATCTGCATCTGCGCCTTGACCGCCCGGCGCAACGCTACAGCCTGAGCGATCAGGTCGTCGTGCTGGAGGCCGGCCACGCGTCGATGGGGATAATCGTCAATGAAGTGCGCAAGGTGATCAGCCTGCCCGACGAGGCCATCCAGCCTCCACCGCAGTTCGATGCGACAGCACAAGGCGTTCACCATTTAGTGGTGGGGGAAGCCCGCGTTGGTGACGATCTTGTGACCATTCTTGATGTTTCCCGTTTGATGCACCTGTCCGAGAGTCAGGCGCCCGGCGGGGCCGAGCCCGGGGCCGGGCCCGGCGAAGCTGCGCAGGCGGCTGCGGCCGCCTGCGGCTTCTTTTCGGAAGCCACGCCCGATGAACGCTCGGTTCTGCGTGCGCGCGCCGTGAAGTTGCGGGAGGCCGCCATTGAGGATGACACCGAATCCCTCGGGCTGGCGGTGGTGGAAGTGGGCGGCGAGTTGTTCGGCGTCGAGCTGGCGGCCGTGCAGGAATTCTGCGACATCGCCCAGCTGAGCCCGATTCCCTGCTGCCCGCCACACATCCTGGGCGCCATGAACCTGCGCGGCGACCTGCTCACCCTGATCGACCCGCGCGCCGCGCTCAACCTGCAGCCTGCCGCCAGGGGCGGCAAGGCCGTCGTCTCTCGCCTCGGCGAGCAGGCGGTGGGAATCGCCGTGGATGAAGTGCATGACGTTGTCTACCTGCGCAAAGGGGAGTTGCAGGCACCGCCTCTGTCGCTCCGCGAACGTTGCGGCGCCTCAATTACTGGCACCGCGCCGTATGGCGGGCGGACGATGACCGTGCTGCACCTGTCCGCGCTACTGGCGCAGGAGGAATGGATCGTCGATGAAAATGTAAGCTTCAGAGAGGGCTAAGGCCCCCTCCGCGGAGGGGGATGCTGGAACTCAAATATAGAGAATAAACCGATCAGGAGTCTGCCATGTTTGGAAAAATGAAGCTGCGTCAGCGCATTTTGCTGGGGTATACGGTGCCTTTCATGTTGCTGCTGGCCGTGATGTCCCTGGTCTATTCCAACCTGAAGACCGCAGTCCACGAACTGCACCAGTTGAATGAGACCGCCCAATTCACGCCGGATGTTCTGATTATTGGCGACAGCCTCGTGCGAATACAGCGGGCGGCCTATGCCTATGTCCTCATGAATGGGAAAACGGATGTGGCCGGAGGATACCCAAAGAAAATTTTTGAAAACAGTGAACAGAAATTCCGTTCCCTGTACGAAAAACTTTCCAAGCAATCGGAAAAATCCGTCCACCAAGAGAATTTGAGCCGTCTTGCTGAAATTGGGAACAGCATCATTCGGGTGAATCGGCACTACATGGCCTTGATTGATGAAGGCAAGGAAAAGGCGGCTGTTGCAGAATTTCGCCGTGGCGAAAGTGTCAGGCTGGCCTCCCAAATAGATCCTGCAGTCGATGGTATTGTTAAAACGAATTCGGAGCGGCGAGCACAACAGCGCTTGGCCGTAACCGAGGCGATTTTG
>MGTN01000087.1:0-159 GCA_001799475.1 Desulfovibrionales bacterium GWA2_65_9
GCTCGGGCAGCAGGTCGAAGACCTCACGCACCGAGTCCACCAGACCGCCCATGATGATGCGTTCCCCCTCGAAATCCACCTCCACGATGATGATGCAGGTGTCCACCGTGGCGGCGGTGGTGGGCATGCCGAACTTGAGGCGCATGTCCATGACCGGCA
>MGTN01000087.1:186-3729 GCA_001799475.1 Desulfovibrionales bacterium GWA2_65_9
CGCGCATGAAGCCCGGGGTGCGTGGAATCTTGGTGATGGAGGTCAGCTCCAGCACCTCGCGCACGCTGGAGATGTCCAGGGCGAAGATTTCCTTGCCCAAGGTAAAATTCAAGTACTGACTGCTATTGTTTATTTTTTCGTCTGCCATGGCGCCCTCCTTTGCGGGCTGGTTGCTCCGCAAGGGCTAGAACTTTTCGAACTCGCCGTCGTCGGCGTCCGCACTCAGGTCCAGGTCAATGCCGCCGCTCTTCACCTTCTTTACCGGACCGTGGGGCGCCGGGCCTTGGGCCTTGGGCGCGGCGTGGGCCGCCGCATGGGAAGGCCCAACGGGCAGGGCCTTGGGCTTGCGCGACCGCTGGACCTGATGGCCGTCATCCACGCGGAAGAAGCCCATGGTCTGCTGCAGCTGCTGGGCCTGGCTGGACAGCTCCTCGCTGGTCGAGGCCATTTCCTCGGAGGCCGAGGCATTCTGCTGGATGACCTGGTCGAGCTGCTGGATGGCCTTGTTGATCTGCTCCGCGCCCGAGTTCTGCTCGCCCGTGGCCGCGTTGATCTCCTGCACCAGTTCCGCCGTGCGCTGGATGTCCGGCACGAGCTTGGTCAGCATCTCGCCGGCCTTTTCGGAGATGGCCACGGTGGAGCTGGAGAGTTCGCTGATCTCGCCTGCGGCGTTGCCCGAGCGCTCGGCCAGCTTGCGCACCTCGGCGGCCACCACGGCAAAGCCCTTGCCGTGCTCGCCTGCGCGGGCGGCCTCGATGGCGGCATTGAGCGCCAGCAGGTTGGTCTGCCGCGCGATCTCCTCGATGATGCTGATCTTCTCGGCGATGTTCTTCATGGCCGTGACGGCCCGGCCCACGGCCACGCCGCCCTCCTGGGCGTCCCTGGCCGCCTGCAGGGCAATCCTCTCGGTCTGCTGGGCGTTTTCAGCGTTCTGCGTGATGTTCGAGGACATCTGCTCCATGCTTGAGGACACTTCTTCGATGGCCGCGGCCTGCTCGGTTGCGCCCTGGGACAGGGATTCGGACGACGCGGACAGCTCCTCGGAGCCGGAGGCCACGTTGTCCGTGGCGCCGCGCACGTCGGCCACCACCTGGCGCAGGCGGGTGACCATGTCGTTCAGGGCAGCGGCCAGCACGCCGATCTCGTCCTTTTGGTTGATGTCCAGGGTCTTGGTGAAGTCGCCCTCGGCCATGGCCTTGGCAAAGGCCACGCCCTGCATCACCGGGCCGGTGATGCTGCGGGTGAGGATGAGCCCCAGGCCCACGGCGAGGAGCACGCCCAGGACCATGCCCGCCAGGGCCACGGTCTTACTCAGGGCGGCGCTCAGGGCCATGTCCTTGGCGGCCTGCTCGCCCTCCTTCTTGTGGTGGTCGGCCAGGGCGTCGGCAGCGGCGATGGCCGCGTTCATGCGCGCACGCGACTCCCCAAAGAGCACACCGGCCATGCCGGAAAACAGCTCCTGGCTGATCTTGGCCTCGGCGCTCATCTTGCCGAAACCCTCGAACACATGCAGCGCGGCAGGCTTCGTGATGCTTTCCAGGATGGCCTTGGCCTTGGCGTTACCGCCCTTGTCAGCTGCGACCTTCTTGATCTCCGCCACGGACTTATGGAAGGCGTCGTGGTGTTGCTTGATGGCCTGCAGGGCCTCGTTCAGCACCGGGTTGCTCGTCTTGAAGGAGGCCACCCACTTGCCGAAGTTGCAGGCTGTGGGATCCTCACCCCCCTCGAAGGCCTTGCCGCCCAGGATCATATCCTGGAGTTTGACCTGCAGGGCGTAGTGGTCGCCACGGAAGAGCTGCAGGTCGCCCTGGAGTTCGTCGGGCTGGGTAAGGTCGCTGTCGTCCAGCTTCTTGGCCATCTCCAGGGCCTTGTTGTTGGCCTCGCGCGTGGCCGCCAGCTTGGCCTTCAGGTCCTCGAACAGGGTCTTGGCCTTGGGGTCCACATCGAGCTTGGCATAGGCTTCCATGGAGGCCGCGACGTGCTCACGGATTTTGCTGACGTTCGCGAAGTTTCGGGCGCGGTCGGCCTTGGGCACCTCGGCGCTCATCAGCGTGCGCAGGGACTGGCCCATGAAGTAGAGGTCGGCCTTGACGCTGATGGACTCCTGCCCGCCGGGCAGGTCCACGGTGCTGATGTCCGTTCCCTTGTGGGCCAGGGACGTGAGTTGGACATAGGCCAAGCCGCCCACCACCAGGGTGATGGCGGCGGTCAACAGAAAACCGCCGAGGAGTTTCGTTCCGAGCTTGAGGTTCTTAAGCATAGGGGGACCTCCAACTGACTGATTTATGGTGCTGATTTCCGCGCAAACCGTTGCATGCCGCAAAACTTCTGCGCCTTGCGCAGCATGCCAACGAGCCTCAGCACCTAAACTTATCCCAGGATATTCACTCTGGCAAGATATGGACGCAGAAAATATGGAGTGTTCGAGCCAAAAGCTCGAGACGGCGGGGGGAAGAGGGAGAAAATGCCGGGCTAGAGCCCGGGCTTGAGCAGGCTTTGCAGGGTGTAGGCGTCGAGCGTCTGGAACATGGCCGCGTTGGCCTGCTCCCAAACGATCTTTGTGGGGCAGCTGTTCTGGCGGGCGCAGGTGTCGCACGCGTCCTTGCCCGCTGAGCAGCCCTTGAGGACCACCCAGTCCTCCAGGGCGCGCACCACGTCGCCCACGGTGATGTGGCCAGCGGGCTTGGCCAGGATGTGGCCGCCCTTGGGGCCGCGCTTGCTTAAGACCAGCCCGGCGCGCTTGAGCCGCCGGATGAGCTTCTCCATGTACTTTTCGCTGATGCCCGTGCGCGAGGCGATCTCGGCCACGGACACCGGGCCGTCGTGGTAGTTCTCGGCGATGTCGATGAGCATACGGGTGCCATAACGGCTTTTGGTGCTCAGGCGCATGGACTCTCCGAGGGGGTTGCTCAATATCACAGGCCGGGGAAGGGGCAAGAGCCACCTCCCCCGGCCTGTGTCGCTTGGCTCTACTCTTCTTCCGCAGGCTTCAGGTGATCGGGCACGATCATCATGCTGATGACCAGGGGCTTGAGGAAGCTCCACTTGATGCCGATCTTGAACTCTTCCTCAAGGTCGCGGATGGCGTCCCAGCAGTTGTGACAGGGCGCGATGACGAGCTTGCAGCCCGTGGCCAGGATCTGGTCCCGCTTGACCATCAGCGCGCGGTTGCGCTGCGGGCGGAAGATGCCCATGCCGTTGAAGCCGCCGCCACCGCCGCAGCAGTAGTTGTGCTCCTTGTTGGGGCTCATCTCCACGAAGTAGCCCGGCTCCACGATGTAGCTGAGGATCTCGCGGGTGATCTCCTTCAGGCCGTAGTTGCGGATGTAGTTGCAGGAGTCCTGCAGGGTCACCGGCTGCTTGATGCGCTTGGCCGGGTCGATCTTGATCTTGCCCAGGCGCAAGGCCTCGGCCAGCCATTCCGTGTAGTGCAGGAAGGGCTTGGGCGGCAGGCCGTCGGGCCGTCCGGCCCAGTAGGGGCCTTCGATGACCGTGGCGCGGTGGGCGTGGCCGCACTCGGTGCCCACGGCCCGCTTGGGGGTC
>MGTN01000087.1:3834-7600 GCA_001799475.1 Desulfovibrionales bacterium GWA2_65_9
CGCCACGTGGAAGAGCACCGCGGCTTCGGCGATGTCCTCGGGGTAGTGCTTGGGCTCGCGGGCGTTCACGGTGTACATGATGTCCGCGTCCTGCTTGTCGATGGGGATCTCAAGACCCGGCCATTCGTCCTGGGCCTCCTCGGCCATCCACTCGCAGGTCTCGGTCCAGTCCTCGTCGGTGACGTTCATCTGGGCCTTGAACACGCGGTGCATGCCCGCGCCGATCTTGAGCTCCCAGGGCACGAAGCCCTGCGAGTACAGAAGTCCGCGCAGGTAGCCGAACATGACGCCCATGTCGATGCCGTAGGGGCAGTACTGTCCGCAGCGGTTGCAGCAGGTGCACTGGCTCCAGGCCACTTCCATGGCGTGGCGCATGAACGCGTTGTCCACGTTGCCGTTGCGCTTCACGATCTCGCCCAGGGTGGACTGGATCTTGTACGCCGGGACCTGTTTGGGGTCGCGGTTGTTGGCGAGGTAGAGGAAGCAGGAGTCGCCGCACAGGCCGCAGTGCGCGCACATCTCAAGCCAGGTGCGCGTGCGCGACTTGCAGGTGTTCTTGATGGACGCGGCGAGTTTCGCCGTATCCACTTCCAGCTCCAGCATCTCGGCGTAGTATTGCTTTCCGCCCTTGTCTCCCAGCACGGCCTCAAGGGCCTCCTGGGTGTTCACGGGCGTCTTGTTGCAGAATTTTCCTTCGGGCATTGCTTTCGTCTCCTTGACTGCGCTTTTGGGCTTGGCGGCGTATCTAGCCTACCATGCCATGTTCGTGCCCTTCATGCCGCCACGCTTGATGCCGTAGTCCATGCCCAGCTGGCCGCGCGAGAGGAAGAAACCCACCACGTGGAACAGCTTGGTGAAGGGAACGGCCAGGAGCATGATCTCGCCTGCGATGACGTGCGCCAGAAGCCAGAACTCGTAGTCGGCGCCGATCTGGTGCACGGCCATGAAGCCCGTCACAAAGGGCGCCATGGTGATGGCCAGCAGCAGGTAGTCGTACAGGCTGGTGATGATGCGCACCTCGGGCAGGGCGATGCGCCGGATGATGATGAACACGCCGGCGCAGATCATGGCCACGGTCAGGATGTCGGCCGCGAGCATGGGGATGGTGGGCCAACCCAGGCCGAAGCGCATCTTGAGCACCACGGCGTGCCCGGCCAGGAACAGGGGCACGACCACGAGGCCGATGTGGAAGGTGAAGAACAGGATGGTGAAGATGGGCTTCACCTTCCAGCCCTGGGAGCCGAAGGGCACGATCCAGGCCGCGATGCTGCGCGCCGCGCCCCGGATGCCGAAGGCCGTGTGGTGGCCGTAGGCTACGCGGTCGAGCTTCCAGTCCAGGCCCTTGATGTAGGTGTAAACCCGCCAGGCCAGCCCGCCGAAGAATACGGCGAAGGTCAGCCACAGGAGAGGTCCGGTAATGATCTGATACATGGCTTACTCCTTGTGGTGCTCGGGCATCTTGTGAATTTCCTCGTCACGCGAGGTCATGAAGGCCCAGAGGCCCCAGAAGCCAACCACGAACAGGCCCATCAGCACATAAACGATGGACTTGGTGAACATCATGTAGTCGTGATATACGAAGAATTCCATGTCGCGCCTCCTTGCTAGTGGGCGTCTTTGTATTCAGGATGCTCGAAGAAGATGGGCATCCTGGACACGATGAACCGGTAGACCGTGACGCCCACGGTGACCACGAAGATGGAGATGCCGATTTCCATCCAGCTCGGGAAGTAGCGCTGGCTGGAAGGAAGCTGCCAATTGAAGGCCACGATGGACACGTTGAAGCGGTTCAGGATGATGCCGAACACGGTCAGCGCGCTGGTCCACTTGATGAGCTTGATGTTCTTTTCGCGGCTGCCGATGGCGTAGAGCATGCTCGGCAGGGCCACGAAGCCCAGGACCTCGAGCAGGTACCACGCGCCCCAGCCCGTGGCCAGGTACGCCCAGTTGTTGTCGTAGGCCACGGCCACCAGCTTCACGCAGAAGTAGGCCGCCAGCGAGATGCTGGCGCCGCGCGCAAAGCCCAGGATCACGCCCTCGTGCTCGTCCAGGTGCGTCTTGTCCATCATGTGGTGCCAGGGCTTGTGGGCCAGGGTGCCCTCGAAGATGACCATGGACAGGCCCGCCGGGATGCTCGACACGAAGAACAGGATCGCCAGGTAGGGCGAGTACCAGAGCGGGTGGATCTTGCTCGGCACGGCCACGTACAGCGCGCCCAGCGAGCTCTGGTGCAGGGTCGACAGGACCACGCCGAACACCGTCAGCGCCAGGGTCAGCTTGGTGACCGTGTTGCGCAACTTTTTCATGCCCAGCCACTCGAAGGCGGCCGGGGAGAACTCGATGGCCAGCACGGTGACGTACAGGAAGACGCACAAGCCCACTTCGTAGAGCAGCGACGTGGTGCCGGGGCTGACGAAGATGGGGTACGGCAGGCGGTAGGGACGGCCCACGTCATAGTGCAGGGCGAAGACCACCAGGGCGTAGCCCAGAAAGGCCGTCAGGATGGCCGGGCGCACTGCCGAGTGGTATTTCTTGAGGCCGAAGAGGTAGCAGGCCGAGCTGGTGGTGTAGCCGCCGGCCGCCAGTGCGACGCCGCACAAGAGGTCGAAGCTGATCCAGATGCCCCAGGGGTTGTTGTCGTCCAGGTTGGTGACGTAGCCCAGGCCCTTGGTGAACCGGAGCACCGTGATCACCAGGCCGATGGCCAGGAAGATCCCGGTGATGATGTTCACCGGGGTGAACAGGGTCTTGTTGTTTTCAGTAGTCATCTACGCGCCCTCCTCGTCTTTTTTGGCGGCTGCCTCTTCTTTTTGGGCGGCGGCTGCCTCTTCCAGGGCGCGCTTGACCTCGCGCTCGATGGCCTGGGCCTTGTCCTTCTCGGCCTTGTCCAGCTCCTTGGCGAGCTTGGCTGCGGCTTCGGCCTTGACCTCGGCCTTGGCGGCCTTGACGGCGGCCTTCTGCTCTTCCTCGGCAACCTTGTCCTTGCGCTTGTTCATGGCCCAGACGCCGCCGAGCAGCGCCGGCCACAGGGCCGCGACCATGGGCACCACGGAGAGCGGGCCGGAGGTCATGGTCGGCACGCTGACGTTGCCCAGGTCCTCGCGCAGGCCGATGTCCTTGAACTTCTCGCCGGAGAGGTACAGCCAGTTGGTGCCGCCCATCTCCTGCTCGCCGTAGACATGGTCCTGGTAGCGCTCGGGGTTTCTCTTGATGCGCTCGCGCGCCACTTCGATCAGGTCCTTGCGCTTGCCGTAGACCAGGGCCTCCTTGGGGCAGATGGTCACGCAGCCCGGGGCCGAGAGCTCGCCCTTCTGGATCTGGTCGTGGCACATGGTGCACTTCATGACCCGGGGGGTCAGCGGATTGTTGTATTCGTAAGCCGGGATATTGAACGGGCAGGCCACCATGCAGTAGCGGCAGCCCACGCAGAGGCTGGCGTCGTAGGTCACCGAGCCGTCCGGGTTCTTGGTGAAGGCCCGGACAAAGCAGACCGAGGCGCAGGCAGGCTCCATGCAGTGGTTGCACTGGATCTTGCGGAACGCCGGGCCTTTCTTGCCCGCGTACTTGTTCACCACCGTGTAGGCCTTGGCGTCGGTGCGGCGCTCCGTGTCCAGGACCTTCAGGTCGTCAAAGGGTTTTGCCGGTGCCGGCAGCTTGTTTACTTTGTTGCATGCGGCTTCACATTTGCGGCAGCCAATGCAGCGGGTGGAGTCGAACAACACACCCTTTGCATTCGGGTAGCCATCAAAGGTGTGGCCTGATGCGG
>MGTN01000087.1:7655-9698 GCA_001799475.1 Desulfovibrionales bacterium GWA2_65_9
AAACTGTCTTCTCTTCATGGACGTGCTCCTTATAATGCCGGGGTCCGGCTTACTTCTTCTTTTCCTTGTGGCAGCCCACACAATCCGTGTTCACGGGCTTCTTCAGGTCCATAGCCTTGTGGCAGCTCATGCACTGACCGTGGTAGGCGGCCTTCAGGCCCGGACGGTTCGGCTGCTTGTCGTCAAAGGGCTTGCCGTGGCAGTTCACGCATCTGGGCGGCTTCTTCGCGCCGGCCGGGGTGTTGTGGTGGCAGGCCTGGCACAGGGTGCCCGGATCAGCGTGGAACACGCCGCTCATCTTGGAGTCCTTCATGTTCTCCGCGAGCTTCAGCACGATCTTGCGGTGCGGCATCTCGGAGGCCTCGAACTCGTTGACCATGGACTTGATGATGACCTTCTCCGGGATGTCGTCGGTGGTGAAGATGTCGGCCTTGTCGGCGCGGCCCTTCAAGAGTTCCGTCGCGGCGGCGGCCTTCTCTTCCGGCTTCATGGCCCAGTAGGCGGGCATCTGGCCGGGCTCGGCAGGCACCTTCAGCGCGCCCTGGGTGTGGCACTTCTTGCACGCGGCGCTCGCGGGCTTGGTGCGGGTCTTCAGCTGGTTGTGGCAGCCGGCGCACTTGGGCTCGGCCTTCTTCTGGTTGTGGCAGCCCACGCAGCTCTGCGTGGCGCTGGCGCGGTGCATGGCCTGTTCGAGCTGGACGAAGCCGCCTTCCTTGCTGCCGGCCACGGTGTGGCACTTGGAGCAGGCCACGGTTTCCTTGTGGTGGCAGGCGCGGCAGGTGTCGACGTTCTTCTCGTGCAGCTTGTGGTTGAAGGCCACCGGGCTCATGGCCACGGGCTTGGCGCCCTCGGCAGGCTTCTCGATGCTGACCAGGGTCAGGTCGGGCTGGCCGGCCTTGCGGATGAGACGGACGTCCTCACCGGCCTTGGCCACGGCTTGCTTGTTCTTGGCGGCCGTCTTGGCCTGGGCCTCGGCTCCGTGGCAACCGGCGCACTGGGTCGGGCCGGTCTCCTTGACGCCCTTGAGCGCCAGGGTGCGGTGGCAGTTCACGCAGGAGTCATGCGCAGCCTGGGACATGCTGCGGGACTCCTTGGTGGCCTTGTCCGCATGGCAGGAGCGGCAGGTGCCTTCCTTGCCCTTGGCGTAGAAGGTCTTCTTGGTGTCCTTGTTGTATTCGTGGTGGCAGCGGTCGCAATTTTCCTTGCGCAGTTCGCCGGTGGCCTCGTCCTTCAGGGTCGAGGGCAGCTCCTTGGTGGAGGTGTGGCGGAAGTGCAGGGCATTGTTCAGGCCGCCTTCCAGCTTGGCGGAAGAGACCTTGGGCTTGGCGTCGTGGCAGGAGCGGCAGGCGCCGTCCTGCGGGCCGGTCTTCTGACCCTTCTTGGCCATGTCGGCGTGACAGCCGATGCAGCCGTTGTGGTAGATGACCTTGACCTCGGCCTGGGTGGTGTCCTTCTCGCGCTTGAACTTGGTGACAACCAGACCGTCCTTCTCAACGTGGCAGGTCTTGCAGTCCTTTTCGCCAGTCTTGAGGGCCAGGGTGTGCTTGTCATGCAAGAACGTCACAGGCGGCAGCTCCAGCTTGCCGTACGCTTTCATGGCGTCAATCGTCACCATGTCCGTACGGATGGCTGCGTTTGCCTGCGCCTCCCCGACCCCTTGCGCCTCAAGGCTGAGGATCGAGACCACGGCCAGGACAAACATGGCCCCGGCTGACAGCAGCAGTACTCTTCCTTTTTCCATGTTGTTGTTCCTTGCCTCGTACGTTGAGAGGGTTAGCCCGATCATGGTGAACGCCGAGAAGACAGCGCGGACAGTCTGCCCCGCCCCTTTTCACCCCAAACTAGTAGGAAATAATGTCTTACCCGTGAGTACCCAATTCCAGCAACATCGTCAAGGGCATTTTCTCGAAACTCTCAGTTCAGGAGGATATCTTTTTCATGGTCGCTCGTTACTTATCAATGGGTTGCGTTCTATGTGATTCCCGGCACAAGATATTCCCAACCGGTTTGGAGGATACCTTTGTCCTGCCCCTTGGGGATGAT
>MGTN01000088.1:0-1859 GCA_001799475.1 Desulfovibrionales bacterium GWA2_65_9
TGAACGGGCGGCACGATCAACGCGCAGGGCCTTGATGCGCAGGGAGCGCAGAAGCTGGCCTGATCTCTCGCCCTGGTCGCGGGCCTCCGGGGGCAGGGTGGCGGAGAGGGCCGCGTCGAGGTCGGCCTGGGCCTCGGGCAGGTGGTCGTCATTAAGGGTTGGGCTCTTGTCCGCCCGATCCTTGTCCACATAGGCCAGGCGGAACATTTCGCGCAGCACGCCCCGGCTCTTGAGCCGGAAGAGCAGGTCCACGCGGGTGGCGTCGCGCAGCTCCGGGTAGCGCCCGGCCAGCATGTGCCAGCGCGCGGCGTCGGCCCCGGCGTTGACCAGCCGCGTGGGCAGGCGCAGGCGCTCGCCAAGGGCTTTCGCAACGGCCTCGCCGCGTTCCTCGTGTCCGATGTGCCGGGGCAGTTCCTGGGGCGGCGTGAGCGCCTTGCCCAGGTCGTGGCACAGCCCCATCCACACGGCCATGGCGTCACCGGCCAGCCGGTCCATGACCCGCGCCGTGTGCTCCAGCATGCTGGCGTCGTGATACTTTGTCGGCCCGGCCGGGATGGCCGAGGCGCTCGACAGTTCCGCGAACCACGGCGCGAGGCAGTTGCCCTGGTCCAGCAGGCGCAGGAATTCGCCGGGGCGCGCGCCTGCGCAGGCCTTCTGCACCTCCTGGCCCACGCGCTCGGCATAGGGCTGGCCGAGGGCGCCGCTGGCGGCTGCCTGGCGCATGGCTGCAATGAGTTCCGGGTGGGCCGTGAAGCCGGGCAGCTCGGCCAGGAACCGGGCGGCGCGAAAGGCGCGCAGCGGGTCGTCGGACAGGGAGTGCTCTGAGGCCGGGCGCAGGGTGCGTTCCTGGATGTCCTGAAGCGCCAGCGGGTGGTGGAAGAGGGTGCCGGTTTCGTCGCCGGATATTTCTTGGGCCAGGGCGCCAGGCAGTTCCTGGGCCAATGCGTTGATGGTGAAGTCGCGCCGGGCGAGGTCCTGCTCCAGGCTCTCGCCGCGCGGGAAGCTGTACTCCTCGCCATTCATTATGAACACGGGAAAGGACTTGCCCACGGACTTGGCGGCCGGGTAGGCGCTCAGGAAGTCCTCGACAGTGGCGTCCAGGACAAGATAATCCCTGTCCCGGACGGGGAGTCCGAGGAGCATGTTCCGCACGGCCCCGCCGACCAGGAGAATTTTCATGCGCCAACCTAGCAGCTTGCGGCCTGGATGGAAAGCCGCCGCCCACCCCGGAGACGCCCATGCCTGCTGATTTGCCTCCGAAATTCCACGGCAGCCTGCGCATTTTGGCCCAGGGCATGCCTGGCCTGGCCGAGCCCCTTGATCCGCAGACGTTGGCCTCCGTGCATCCCCTGTGGGCAGCGGACGTTACGGCCCTCGGCCCGTGGCGGCTGGACCAGGGGCGGGTCTGGTTGCCTGGCTCGGCCCAGGGGCCGGACATCGTCGTCTGCGGGCCATGCTCCTCGACCATGGATGTGGCCAGGGAACTTGTGGCGCGCGGTGAGCTCGATATTTTTGGCAATGTCATCACGCCAACGCAGACAGGCGGGCGCGGGCAGCTGCGCCGGGCCTGGCTCTCGGCCCCGGGCAACGTGCTGGCCACGCTGGTTATGCCGCCCGCAGCGGGCCTTTGGAACGACCTGCGGCCCCTGGTCCTTGGGCACCTGCTGGCCGAGGCCCTGGAGGACGTTTGCAGCGGCGTTCGCGTCAAGTGGCCGAATGATCTTCTGGTCAATGACCGCAAGATCGGCGGAATCCTCGTGGAGGAGCGTCCTGGCTGCATTCTCGCCGGGCTGGGCCTGAACCTGGCCTGGGCCCCGCGCGAGGAGGAGCTGCGCGACGGGCATTGCGTTGCGGCCGGG
>MGTN01000088.1:1870-8008 GCA_001799475.1 Desulfovibrionales bacterium GWA2_65_9
GTCCAGGCTCGCCTGGATGGGGCGGCGTGTCCTTGTGTGTGAGGGTGCGAGCGTTCGGTACGAGGCCAGAATCAAGGGAGTTTCCGGGACAGGTGAGCTGGTTCTGGACCAGGATGGCAGGGAGATTCTCCTCCTTGCCGGTGACGTGACGCCCCTCTAAACCCTGGCATCAGGGCTTGGCGGGCGACAAGATGCATATAAGGGGGAACGTTCTCGCATGAAGCCGATGTCGTTTGAGCAGGTTCTGGAAATCGTCAAGGGCAAGCCTATTCTGGTGGCCAATCGTGGCATCCCGGCCCGGCGCATCTGCCGTTCCATCACCGAGATGTTCGAGGCCGTGGCCGTCATGACCGCGACCGACGTGGACAAAACCTCCCCCGCCACCACCGGCGCCCATGAGCTGCTCCTGCTCGGCGAAGATCCCCGCGCCTATCTTGATCTGGACCGCATCATCAAGATGGCCAAGGACCGTGGCATCGTGGCCATCCACCCCGGCTGGGGCTTTGGCTCCGAGGACGACTCCTTCCCCAAGAAATGCGAGGACGCGGGCATCATCTTCATCGGCCCGAACCAGGGGCCCATGCGCCTGCTCGGCAACAAGGTCGCCGTGCGCAAGCTGGCCGAGGAGATCGGCGTGCCCGTGGTGCCCGGCTCGCCGGAGGCCGTGTCCATCCCCGAGGCCCGGCGCATCGCCAAGGAGATCGGCTTCCCGATCATGCTCAAGGCCGAGGGCGGCGGCGGCGGACGCGGCATCTACGAGGTCTACGAGGAATCGCAGCTGGAGAGCGCCTTCACCAAGGCCTCGGCCCTGGCCAAGGCCAGCTTCGGCAACCCGCGCCTGTACGTGGAGAAGCTCCTGACCTCCGTGCGGCACATCGAATTTCAGACCGTGGCCGACATGTACGGCAACGTCTTTGTCTTTGACGAGCGCGACTGCTCCGTGCAGCGCAACCATCAGAAGCTCATCGAGATCACCCCCTCGCCCTGGCCCACCTTCACCCCGGAGCTGCGCAAAGAGCTCAAGGGCTACTCCGAGAAGCTCATCAAGGCCGTGGGCTACCACTCCCTGGCCACGGTGGAGTTCCTGGTGGACAAGAGCGGGCGGCCCTACCTGATCGAGGTCAACACCCGCCTGCAGGTGGAGCACGGCATCACTGAGTGCCGCTACGGCATCGATCTGGTGGAGGAGCAGATCGCCATCTCGTTCGGCTCCAAGCTGCGCTTCAACGAAAAGACCACCAAGCCCTACCTGCACGCCATGCAGGTGCGCGTGAACTGCGAGGACCCCCAGGACGACTTCTCGCCCAACGCCGGAACCATCACCCGCTACGTCTCCCCCGGCGGCCAGGGCGTGCGCCTCGACTCCTGCGTCTGCGCGGGCTACCGCTTCCCCTCGCGCTACGACTCCGCCGCCGCGCTTCTGATCACCTACGGCAGCACCTGGGACAAGACCGTCATGCTCATGCGCCGGGCCCTGCGCGAGTACATGGTCAGCGGCGTCAAGACGACCATCAATTTCCACCGCCAGGTCATCAAGCACCCGGACTTCGTCTCCGGCGACTACGACACCAACTTCGTGCGCCTGAAGAAGGCCGAACTCATGTCCTACTCGGAC
The DNA here is from genome assembly GCA_001799475.1 of Desulfovibrionales bacterium GWA2_65_9. Lineage (GTDB taxonomy): Bacteria > Desulfobacterota > Desulfovibrionia > Desulfovibrionales > Desulfovibrionaceae > Humidesulfovibrio. The sequence goes on from MGTN01000088.1 coordinate 3,486, forward strand.
CAGGAGCCGGAGCGCCTGCGCCTGACGCGCCTGGTGGCCGAGATCTCGGCCAAGGGCTACAACCCGTATGTGTCGCTCGGCGAGTACCGTGGCCGCTGCGACAAGCGCATGGGCCGCTTCCAGCTGGTCAAGGCCCCGGAGACCGCCGACGCCGCCTTTGAGCCGCGCATCACCCGGGCCATGAACCGCGACGCCATCCTGGACACCCTGCGCGAGGACCGCAGCAAGGGGATCATCCACTTCAGCGACACCACCACGCGCGACATCACGCAAAGCAACAGCGGCAACCGCTTCCGCCTGGCCGAGGACCGCATCATCGGCCCCTACCTGGACCGCTGCGGCTTCTACTCATTGGAGAACGGCGGCGGCGCGCACTTCCACGTGGCCATGCTGGCCAACATGACCTACCCCTTCACCGAGGCCCGCGAGTGGAACCAGTTCGCGCCGACCACGCTGAAGCAGATCCTCATCCGCTCCACCAATGTGCTGGGCTACAAGCCGCAGCCCAAAAACCTCATGCGCCTGACCGGCGAGATGATCTGCGAACACTACGACGTCATCCGCTGCTTTGATTTCTTGAACCATACCGAGAACATGCGCCCCTTCGCCGAGGTGGTGCTGGGTTCCAAGAAGCACATCTTCGAGCCGGCCCTGTCCCTGTCCTGGGCCAAGGGCTTTGATGTGGAGCACTACCTTGGGGTCACGGAGAGCATCCTCGCCATGTGCGCGGACGTCCTGGGCGTGTCCAAGAAGAAGGCCACCCAGTCCATAACCCTGGGCCTCAAGGACATGGCTGGCGTGTGCCCGCCGCGTTTCATGCGCGAGCTTATCTCGGCCCTGGTCAAGAAATATCCGGAACTGGTCATCCACAGCCACCGCCACTACACCGACGGCCTGTTTGTGCCGACCATGGGCGCGGCTGCGAGCGCAGGCGCGCACATCGTGGACACGGCCATCGGCGCGGCCGTGCGCTGGTACGGCCAGGGCGAAGTGCTCTCTACCGCGGCCTACATCGAGGAAGAGATGGAGGGGCTCACGACCCTGCTCGACAAGGAGATGATCCGCGCCACCAACTTCACGCTCAAGCAGATCATGCCTTACTATGACCGCTACTGCGCGCCGTACTTCCGGGGCATCGACCACGACGTGGTCATGCACGGCATGCCCGGCGGCGCCACCTCGTCGTCCCAGGAAGGGGCCATGAAGCAGGGCTACATCCACCTGCTGCCCTACATGCTCAAGTTCCTGGCCGGCACGCGCAAGATCGTGCGCTACCACGACGTCACCCCAGGCTCGCAGATCACCTGGAACACCGCCTTTCTGGCCGTCACCGGCGCGTACAAGCGCGGCGGCGAGCGCGAGGTGCGCCGCCTGCTGAACATCCTGGACATCGTGAACCTGGCGCCCGAGTCCGAGCTGACCGGCCATGAGCGCGAGGCCCGGCTCGACCTCTACTGCGACAGCAACGACGCCTTCCGCAACCTGCTGCTGGGCAAGTACGGCAAGCTGCCGCTTGGTTTCCCCGCCGACTGGGTCTACCAGAGCGCCTTTGGCGCGGACTGGAAGGACGCCATCGCCAGCCGCACCGAAGACTCGCCCCTGGAGACCTTGCAGGACATGGACCTGAAGGCCGAGGAGCAGGCGCTCGAAGTGCGCCTGGGCCGCAAGCCCACGCGTGAGGAGTTCGTCATTTACCTGAACCATCCAGGCGACGCGCTCAAGACCATCGAGTTCTGCGAAACCTTCGGCGATGCCAACAACCTGCCTGTGGACGTCTGGTTCGAGGGCCTGGAGAAGAACGAGAAGCTGCTCTTCCAGAGCGCCTCGGGCAAGCCGCATGTCATGCAGATCCATGACATCTCCGAGCCCGACGAGCAGGGCATGAGCATGGTGCGCTACACCGTGGACAACGAGTCCGTGAGCTACCAGGTGAAGGTGCGCGAAGGCGTCGCCTCCGAGCGCGAGTCCGTGGAGATGGCCGACCACAAGAACCCGTACCACATCGCCTCGCCCTCAAACGGCGACCTCTGGGTCATGCACGTGCGCGCGGGCGACCATGTCAAGCTGGGCGAGGAGATCTGCAACATCTCCATCATGAAGCAGGAGAAGAGCGTCTATGCGCCGACGGCCGGGTTGGTCAAACGCGTGCTCAAGAACGCCAACTACCAGGAAGACAAGATCATGGTTCCGGTGAAAGAGGGCGAACTCTTGGTCGAACTCGGCCCGGTGCAGGACTGCTGCCCGACCTGCAAAGCCCCTGTGTCCGGCGAGGACTTCAAGTTCTGCCCGAGTTGCGGGCAGAAGATCTAGGGCCTGTTTCTAAAAGCGTCTTTTGCCCCCTGGATGTCGTCTTGGCATCTGCGCGAGCCGATTTGGGGCAAGGGCTGTGTACCGCATGAGTACACTCCCTGGCCCCCAAATAGGCTCTCTCCTCGCCAGGGAACAAAATCCATCTTTTGGAAACAGACCCTAGTCCGCCCGGTTCGTCTGTGGGCCTGTATTGTTGTACATGCAACTGATGAGAAATCATCCGGCAAGCAACGGCCAGGCAGGCGATAAGGGGTCGCAAACCCTGAGCACCTGGCGCGAACGGTCGTGGTGAAAGGTCCAGGACAGGCCGCTTTGTTGTCTGTCTACCGATATTGTTGTATGTACAATTGACGAAGAGTCGACAAACAAGGTATCGGGAAGAAGACGCTAAGGCGTGACGCGTCCTGATCCCTTTTTTGTGGGCACCTCGTGGCAGGGATGGGATGCGCTTGCGTCTTCTGATATGGCCCATTCGGGCCTGATGTCCCAAGATGTCAAGGAGGAGAGCATGGCCAAGACCAAGAAGGACCAGGGCGCCAAGCCCGCAGGCGCTGTTGCCGAGTCCAAACCCAAGCCCGCAGCCCAGCCTGACCTGACCCAGAAGATCGTCCTCAGCGGTGCGGACATTGTCCAGATCGGACCCGACGCCGAGCTGCTCGTTGGCGGCAAGAATTACAACACCGCCATCATCAGCCAGGTTCCAGGGATTCGCGCCCCGCAGTTTCGGGCCATCTCCTCCCATGCCTTCCATATGCTTCTCGACGAGACCAAGGTCAATGCAGCCCTGGTGCGCTCCATCGTGGACAAGGAGTACAACGCCACCGACTGGAACGACGATGCGGTCAACCGCGACGTCGAGTTCCTGCGCAAGTTCACCCGCCGCATCGCCAAGCGCATCACGGCCGAAATGGCCAAGAATACCGGAACGCTGATCAAGCTCAGAACCTTCGTGAACAACGTGGTCGAGGGCTTCGCCACCAGCCCAGAGGGCATCGACCAGCTGCGCAAGCGCTCCGTGCTCGTGCAGGCCGCCATCCTCTCCGTGGAGCCTCCCCAGGAGGTCGTGGATTCCGTGCGCAGGGCCTATCTGGACATTTGCAACGATGCCGGCCTGGAGAACGAGCCCGTGGCCGTGCGCTCGTCGGCTGCCGGAGAGGACAGCCGCAAGAAGGCCTTTGCCGGCCTGCAGGACACCTACCTGAACATCGTCGGCGAGGACCGCTGCGTCGAGGCCTACCACTGGGACTGCGCCTCGGCCTACAACCTGCGCAGCATGACCTACCGCCGCGAGGCCATTCTGGACGCCGTGCACAAGGCTGAGCGGACCGGAGACGACACCATCGCCGAGACGGCCAAGAAGGAATGGGCCATCGAGAACACCTCGCTCTCGGTGTGCATCATGCGCATGATCAACCCGCTCATCTCCGGCACGGCGTTTAGCGCCGACACGGCCACCGGCTGCCGTGGCACGGACCGCAACGACCTGGTCTCCATCGACGCCAGCTACGGCCTGGGCGAGGCCGTGGTGGGCGGCATGGTCACGCCGGACAAGTTCTACGTCTTCCAGCGCGACGACGGTTCCGAGGTCGTTGTCCGCTACATGGGCTGCAAGGACATGAAGATCGTCTACGACGAGGATCTCGGCGGCACCATGGACGTTCCCGTTGACGAGAACGAGGTCTACCGCTGGGCCCTTTCCCTGGCCCAGGCCGAAGAGGTCGCCCGCGGCGTGCGCGGCATCTCCAAGGCCTATGGCGGAATGATCATGGACACCGAGTTCTGCATCGACTCCGCCGACCGCCTGTGGTTTGTCCAGGCCCGGCCCGAGACCCGCTGGAACGACGATTTCGACAAGCACCCGGACACCATCTTCATGCGCCGCAAGGAAGTGGACCCCAAGGCCCTCGCCGATGCCGAGCTGATCCTGGAAGGCAACGGCGCCTCGCGCGGGGCCGGACAGGGCGTGGTGAAGTTCCTGCGCTCCGCGCTGGAATTGAACAAGGTCAACAAGGGCGACATCCTGGCCGCCGAGCGTACGGACCCGGACATGGTGCCGGGCATGCGCATCGCCAGCGCCATCCTGGCCGATGTCGGCGGCGACACCAGCCATGCGGCCATCACCTCCCGCGAGCTTGGCATCCCGGCGGTCATCGGTCTGCAGCGCCTGGAGGTCATCCGCTCTCTCGACGGCCAGGAGATCACCGTGGACGGCT
>MGTN01000089.1:0-3014 GCA_001799475.1 Desulfovibrionales bacterium GWA2_65_9
TGCCCAAGCCGGACAAGGCGCACCTGCGCAACATCGGCGTCTTTGACCACGCCTCGGTGCGTGTCCACGCCCGCGAGCGTGACAACGCCATCGTGGAGTTCCTGGAGCTCACCAACTACGACTACTCCATGTCCGTATACGTGGACAACCTGAACTCCATCACCAACGTGGCGCGCCTGCCCGGCGAGGTGTATGCCATGGTCATCACCTCCGGCCTGGGCGAGGAGGCGGGGGCGCAGCCCGGCCCCACTGAGATGTTCATCGCGAACTACGGGCGGCGCATCCACCACCTGGCCTTCCGCACCGAGCACATTGAGCAGACCTTTGCCGGGCTCAAGGCCGCGGGCATGGCGTTCCTGGTGGAGCTGGTGGGCTCGCCCGAGGAGGGCCTGCGCCAGACCTTCAGCCGCCCACTCAAGAACACCCTCATGGTCAACGAATACATCAAGCGTTACGCTGGCTTTGACGGCTTCTTCACCAAGAGCAACGTGACGCTCCTGACCAAGGCCACGGAAAATCAGTAGCCGGGCCACGGAAATCCTACCGCCTTGTTCCTTGACAGGGCAGGGCAGGGCGCATATCTTAGGAACAAGTGAGTACATGTTCATATGAATAAGCCGACAAACCTGGATGTCTGCGAGAAGCAGTGCCTGCACCTGGACCGCGTGGAGCGGGTGCGAGGGGGCATGCTCGGCGATGAGGCGGCAGAGGGCCTGGCCGAGATCTTCGGCCTGCTGGGCGACCGCACGCGGGTGCGCATCCTGCACGCCCTGAGCCTGGGCGAATTGTGCGTGTGCGACATCTCGGCCGTGCTTGGGGCCACCTCCTCGGCCGTGTCGCACCAGCTCAGACTGCTGCGCACGGCCAAGCTGGTCAAGGCCCGCAAAGAGGGCAAGAACGTCTTCTACACTCTGGATGACGAGCATGTGCGCCAGCTCTTTGCCCAGGGCCTGGAGCATGTATTGGAACGCTGAGGATATTTTTTTTGGCCTAACAACTGAATAGGTGTGCAATTGTTTGCGCAATACTGGAAGGAAGCATCATGGATCTCCTGCTGAAATTTCTGGCCGAAAGCTGGCACGTATTCCGCCAGGCCGCGCCGTTCCTGCTGTTCGGGTTTTTTGTCGCGGGCCTGCTCCGGGCCCTGGTGCCTGCTGATCTCCTGGTGCGGCACTTCGGTGGCCGGGGCTTGGTTTCGGTGCTCAAGGGGGCGCTCCTCGGCGCGCCGCTGCCGCTGTGTTCCTGCGGGGTGCTGCCCGCCGCCATGGGCCTCAGGCGGCAGGGGGCCGGGGCCGGAGCCACCACGGCCTTCATGATCGCCACCCCGGAAACCGGCGTGGATTCCCTGGCCGTGACCTACGCCCTGATCGACCCCATCATGACCGTGCTGCGGCCCATTGCCGCCGTATTTACCGCCGTGGTGGCCGGCCTGGCGGCGAACCTGCTGCCGGAGCGTTTCATTCCCGCCCTCAGGCCCGCCCTCAGGCCCGTGCTCAAAGCCGAGGGCGCAGGCTGCGCATCAGGCTGCTGTTTCGGCGGCTGCGCAACGTCCGCACCGATAAGCCCGGCCAATCCGGCCAGCATGTCTGCGCGCCTGCGCGAGGGGCAGCGCCACGCCTTTGGCGAGATGCTCGCCGACGTCGGCCTCTGGCTCGTCCTCGGCGTGCTGGCGGCCGGGGCCATCTCGGCTTTTATGCCGCCGTCGTTCTTCCTGGACACGCTCAGCGGCGAGTTCACCTCCATGCTGGCCATGCTTCTCGTGGGCGTGCCGATGTACGTCTGCGCGTCGAGCTCCACGCCCATCGCGGCCTCGCTGCTCCTGAAGGGGCTGTCGCCCGGCGCGGCCCTGGTGTTTCTGCTCGCCGGACCGGCCACCAACGCCACCACCATCACGGTCATGGCCCGGACCTTCGGCCCGGCGCTCACGGGCGTGTACGTGGCCTCCATCGCGGCCTGCTCCCTGGTTTTCGGGCTCCTGGCCAACCGCATTTACGCGGCCCTGGGGTTTGACATCCACGCCGTGCTTGGCAGCGTGGCCGAGACCCTGCCGGCCTGGCTTGAGATCGCCTCCTCGGTCCTGCTCGTGGTGCTGATCCTGCGCGCTCTGCTGCGTTCCCGCCAGGTCCATAGGGCCTGCGCGCAGGGCGTGGCAACGACGGACGCGTAGCATACTGGCCTTGCGGGCGCTGATGCATTCCCGCCATGCCCACCAGGCCTGTGCGCAGGGCGTTGCAACGACGGACGCGTAGCATGCTGCCTTGCGGGCGCTGGCCTTGCAGCCTTTGGCGGATTGCGGTAGCGCTTGCTGACGTAATTTTCGTTGGGAGGACGCGAGTCTTATGGCAGAGCAGGGTGCACCGGGCCGCAGGCTGGAGTTCAAGGACTCCGAACTGGCCAACAAGCTCTTCGGACCGCAGGCAGGCAACCTGGCCCTGCTGGCCGAGAAGACCGGCGTGGTCATCGACACGCGCGGCTCCACCGCCACGCTGAGCGGACCGCCCGAGGCCGTGGACCTGGCCGCCTCGGTGCTGACGCAGCTCTACGGCCTGATCCAGGAAGGCAAGAGCGTGCATCCGCAGGATGTGGACTGCGCCTGGCGCATCCTCCTGCGCGAGCCCGGCTCGGACATCCGGCGCATCTTCCTGGATACGGTGTACGTGGCCTCGCCGCGCAAGACCATCGCGGCCAAGACCATCAGCCAGCGCGACTACCTCATGTCCATCCGCGAGAACGACCTGGTCTTCGCCATCGGCCCGGCAGGCACGGGCAAGACCTATCTGGCCGTGGCGCTCGCTGTTTCCGCGCTCATGAAGCGCGAGGTCAAGCGCATCGTGCTGGCGCGCCCGGCAGTGGAGGCCGGGGAAAAATTGGGCTTCCTGCCCGGCGACCTGGCCGAGAAGGTCAACCCCTATCTGCGCCCGCTCTACGACGCCCTGCACGACATGCTGGACTTCGCCCGGGTGCAGGACATGCTGGCCACCGGGGTCATCGAGGTCGCGCCCCTGGCCTTCATG
>MGTN01000089.1:3087-6195 GCA_001799475.1 Desulfovibrionales bacterium GWA2_65_9
TGTTCCTCACCCGCCTGGGCTTCGGCTCGCGCTGCGTGGTCACGGGCGACGTGACCCAGATCGACCTGCCGACCCAGACCCGCTCCGGCCTGGTGGAGGCGCGCGGCATCCTGGCCGGGGTCAAGGGCATCGGCTTCGTCCAGTTCCACGACGAGGACGTCATCCGCCACCCGCTGGTGGGCCGCATCGTCCAGGCCTATGATCGTTATGATCAGGGGAGGCCCGATCAGAGCCGTCCGACCCAGAGCCGTCTGCCCCAGGGCCGCAAGAAGGCGGGCGCGTGAGCCTAGCCCTGGACTACCGCACCTGTCCGGCCAGTCTTGACCCGCGCTTTCCGCTTTCCCGGCGCGAACTCATGGGGTTCGTCGAGGCCATCCTCGAAGCCCTGGGCCTCGGCGGCGCGCAGCTGTCGCTGACGCTGCTGGACGACCCGGCCATTGCGCTCATTAACGCCAAGTACCTGGGCTGCCAAGGCCCCACCAACATCCTGAGCTTTCCCGAGGCCGACCCGGAGCGTTCTGAAGCCTTGGGCGCGCTGTTCCTGTCCGTGGACACGCTGGCGCGCGAGGCCTTCCTGTACGGCCAGGAACCGCAAAGGCATTTGGCGCGGCTGCTCAGCCACGGCATTCTGCACCTCTGCGGCTACGACCACGGCCCGGACATGGAGGCCCTCACGGACCTGGCCGTGGACGCGGTGTGCCCGGAAGAGCCTTCGCCAGCCTCGTTTTCGGCTTGATTTCCATCCTGCCATTCGGCCTGATTTCGGCCTGCTATCCGGCTGAGTCCCGCCTGATTTCATCCTGAGCCCAGCCCTCTTTACAATCCCGGCGCGGTTGGGCAAAATACATCTTTTCACGAACGCCCGTCAGGGTTCTTGCGAGGAGAGTCCACCATGCCGAGACATTTCCTGAACATCCTGGACATGACCAAGGCCGACGCGCACACGGTGCTCGCCCGGGCCAAGGCCCTGAAGGCCGGCAACGTCCGCACCAAGCTGCTCGACGGCAAGACCGTCATCCTGATCTTCGAGAAGGCCTCCACGCGCACCCGCGTGTCCTTTGAGGTGGCCGTGCGCCACCTGGGCGGCAGTACCGTGTTTCTGACCCCAGGCGAGTCCCAGCTGGGCCGCAACGAGCCCCTCAAGGACACCGCGCGCGTGCTCTCGCGCTACGCCGACGCCCTGGTGGTGCGCACCTTCGGCCAGGAGAAGCTGGACACGCTGGTGCAGTGGGGCACGATCCCCGTGGTCAACGCCCTGACCGACGAGCACCACCCCTGCCAGGTCATGAGCGACGTGCTGACCATGTATGAACGCAGCCCTGAGCTCTGCGCCCTCAAGGTGGGTTGGATCGGCGACGGCAACAACATGGCCCATTCCTGGATCGAGGCTGCGGCGCTGTTCGGCTTCGAGCTGACCCTGGCCTGCCCCTCGGGCTACACCCCGGACCTCTCCATCCTGGCCCAGGCCAGGGAGCAGGGCGCGCGCATCGTGCTCACCGAGGACCCGATGCTGGCCGCACGCAATGCGGACTATCTGAACACCGACGTCTGGGCCTCCATGGGCCAGGAGGCGGAGCAGCTGCGGCGCGAGGCGGCCTTTGAGGGCTATCAGCTGAACGACGCCCTGCTGGCCTTGGCCCGGCCCCACTGCAAGGTCATGCACTGCCTGCCCGCGCACCGGGGCGAGGAGATCACGGACGAGGTCTTCGAGGCCAACGCGGACATGATTTTCGACGAGGCCGAGAACCGGCTGCACATGCAGAAGGCCATCCTGGAATGGGTCTTCGAGGCCCTGTAACACCATCTTCGAACACGGAGCAGACGCATGAGTTCCATCAAGAAAGTCGTCCTGGCCTATTCCGGCGGGCTCGACACCTCCATCATCCTCAAGTGGATCAAGAACACCTATCAGTGCGAGGTCGTCACCTTCACCGCCGACCTCGGCCAGGGCGAGGAGCTCGACGGCGTGGAGGCCAAGGCGCTGGCCACCGGCGCCACCAAGGCCTACGTCGAGGACATCCGCGAGGAGTATGCCAAGGACTTCGTGTTCCCCATGCTGCGCGCCGCCGCGCTCTACGAGGGCCGCTATCTGCTCGGCACCTCCATTGCCCGGCCGCTCATCGCCAAGCGCATGTGCGAGATCGCGCAACTCGAGGGCGCCCAGGCCGTGGCCCACGGCGCCACTGGCAAGGGCAACGACCAGGTGCGCTTTGAACTTGCCACCATGGCGCTGGCGCCGAAACTTAAGACAATAGCGCCCTGGCGCGACTGGGACATGAAGTCGCGCACGGACCTCGTCGCCTACGCCGAAGAGCACGGCATCCCCGTGCCCGTGACCAAGAAGAACCCCTGGAGCCAGGACGCCAACCTGCTGCACGTCTCCTTCGAGGGCGGCGAGCTGGAGGACCCCTGGAACGCGCCGGACCCCGGCTGCCACCGCTACTGCACGCCCATTGAGCAGGCCCCGGATAGGCCTGAGGAGATCACGCTGGACTTCGAGGCCGGCGACCCCGTGGCCCTGAACGGAAAAGCCCTGTCCCCGGCCCAGATGGTGCTGACCCTGAACCAGATCGCCGGTCGTCACGGCATCGGCCGGGTGGACATGGTCGAGAACCGCTTCGTGGGCATGAAGTCGCGCGGGGTGTACGAGACCCCCGGCGGGACCGTGCTGCACATCGCCAAGCGTGACCTCGAAGGCCTGTGCCTGGACCGCGAGGTCATGCACCTGCGCGACTCGCTCATCCCGCGCTACGCCGAGATGGTCTACTACGGCTACTGGTTCGCGCCCGAGCGCGAGGCCCTGCAGGTCCTGGTGGACAAGACCCAGGAGAAGGTCACCGGCACGGTGCGGCTCAAGCTCTACAAGGGCAACTGCGTGCCCGTGGGCCGCAAGTCGCCGTATTCCATGTACCGCATGGACCTGGCCACCTTCGAGGAGGACGCGGTCTACGACCAGGCCGACGCCGCCGGATTCATCAAGCTCGTGGGCCTGCGCCTCAAGGGGCGCATGGCCGGGAAGTAATAGCCAGGGGCGCTGCCCCTGCACCCCGTCAGGGGACTCTGTCCCCTGAACCCCTGCAAGGGGCCAACCCATTGATGGGACCCCCT
>MGTN01000089.1:6215-8524 GCA_001799475.1 Desulfovibrionales bacterium GWA2_65_9
GAGCCTCACCCAGAGATATTGACGCCAGGAGGGCGATGCCATGACCAAGAAGATGTGGGGCGGGCGTTTTGCCGGGGCCGCTGCGGCAACGGTTGAGCAGTACACCCAGTCCGAGAGCTTTGACCGCGCGCTGTATCGGGAAGATATTGCGGGCTCCAAGGCCCATGCGACGATGCTCGGCCAGGCCGGAATCATCAGCCCGGACGAGGCCGAGGAGCTTGTGCGCGGCCTGGATGCGGTGCTGGCCGAAATTGAGGCCGGGACGTTCGTCTGGCGGCGTGAGCTGGAAGACGTGCACATGAACATCGAGCGCAGGCTGACCGAGATCGTCGGGCCGGTGGGCGGCAAGCTGCACACCGCGCGCAGCCGCAACGACCAGGTGGCGCTTGATTTCCGTCTGCACGTGTCGGCCCGGCTGGACGTCTGGAGCGGGGAGCTGGCGCGGCTGGTGGATGTGCTTTGCGCGCGCGCCGAGGAGCACGTGAGCACGCTTTTGCCCGGCTGCACGCATTTGCAGCCCGCGCAGCCCGTGAGCCTGGCCCAGCATCTGCTGGCCTACGCGATGATGTTCCGGCGCGATTTCGAGCGCCTGCAGGACGGCCTGAAGCGCGTGCGCGTGTCGCCGCTGGGCGCTGCGGCGCTGGCTGGCACCACGCATCCCATCAGCCCGGCCCAGGTGGCCGAGGGCGTGGGCTTCCCGGCCACCTTCGCCAACAGCATGGACGCCGTCAGCGACCGCGACTTCGCCCTGGAGGCGTTGTTCTGCGGCAGCGTCATCATGATGCACCTAAGCCGACTGTGCGAGGAGCTCATCCTGTGGGCCAACCCCAACTTCGGCTATGTGCGCCTGCCCGACGCCTATTCCACGGGCTCCAGCATCATGCCGCAAAAGAAGAACCCCGACGTCTGCGAGCTCATGCGCGGCAAGACCGGCCGGGTGTATGGCGCGCTGACCTCGCTTTTGACCCTGATGAAGGGCCTGCCGCTGACCTACAACCGCGACATGCAGGAGGACAAGGAGCCGTTCTTTGACGCGGACAGGACGGTTTCTTCGTCCGTGGCCATCATGGCCGACATGCTGGCCGTGCTGGAGTTCGTGCCCGAGGCCATGCGCCGGGCGCTGGGCAAGGGCTTTCTCAACGCCACGGAGCTGGCCGACTATCTGGCGGCCAAGGGCCTGCCCTTCCGCGAGGCGCACCACGCCACCGGGGCTGCGGTCGCCCTGGCCGAGAATAAGGGCGTGGCCCTGGAGGATCTGGGCCTGGACGAGCTGCGCTCCTTCTCGCCTTTGGTGGAGCAGGACGTGTACGCGGTGCTTACGTTCGAGGCCGCCGTGGCGCGCCGCAACCTGGCCGGCGGCACCGGGCCTGCTTCCGTGGCCGGGCAGCTTGCCGAACTGCGGGCCTGGCTGGCGGGCATCCGCTGACGATCGTTCGGCAGGAAGGTTGAAATGGGGCGCTCCGAGTGGGCGCCCCTTTTTTTCCCCAAGAAATCCATGTGCATTTTTGAACATGGGTTGCATTTCCCTAGGATATTCGCCTAAGAGCTTTTAACGTAGTGTCACCGCATCCGATCCCGGAGGGGAATCATGACGACGTACACCGTCTACAAGGAGCAGCTTCCTGGGCTGTTCGAGAAGTGGAGCAAGCAGTATGCGCTCCACGTCCCGGCCAAGCTGCGCGAGGGTTTTTACGACCTTGTGCCCTGGAACAAGGACCTGGAGATAGCCTGGGATTACGACGTTGCCTACAACTCGCCCAAGCGCTTTGTCATGCCGCCGCACGAGGCGCTCATCACATACGACCGCCGCACCTGCGAGGCCAAGCCGGTCTTCGAGGCCCCGAAGCAGATTCTCTTTGGCGTGCACCCCTATGACGTGAAGGCCCTGAACCAGCTGGATCAACTCATGGAGGGCGGCAGCCCGGACCAGAATTATATTCGGCGCCGCGAGGCCACGGTGGTTATGGTCTTTGAGCCGCTCACCGTGTCGTCCTCGGCCTTTTGGGCCAGCGTGGGCGCGGCCAGCGTGGCCCACGGCTTCGACCTCTACTGGACCAAGATCGGTCCGGCCGCCTTCACCGTCGAGGTCGGCTCGGCCCGTGGCGAGGAGCTGCTCGGCATGAACGGAGCGCTTCTGGCCTCCACCGCTGGCGACAAGGAAGGCGCGCGCCGGGCCAAGGCGCGCACTCTGGCCAAGGCCCGCAAGAACGCCCTGCGCTACAACTGGGAAGAGACCCCGCGCCTCTTGGCCAAATGCTGGGATTCGCCCCTGTGGCGGCGCTACTCGCAGATGTGCCTGGCCTGCGGCT
>MGTN01000090.1:0-291 GCA_001799475.1 Desulfovibrionales bacterium GWA2_65_9
CAAAGGGCACCTTGAGGATGCGGGCGAGGGTCTGGGCCAACAGCGTCTTGCCGGAGCCCGTGGGTCCGATCAGGAGCACGTTGCTCTTGTCGATCTCGACATCGTCCTTGACAGTCTGGGCGTAGGCCACGCGCTTGTAGTGGTTGTGCACCGCAACCGAGAGGATCTTCTTGGCCGTGATCTGGCCGATGACGTACTGGTCGAGCAGGGCCTTGATTTCCTGCGGCGGAAGCAGGCGCACGTCGCCCACGCCTTCGCTCACGTGCTCCTGGGCGATGATGTCGTTGCACA
>MGTN01000090.1:305-5998 GCA_001799475.1 Desulfovibrionales bacterium GWA2_65_9
TATGCCTTCTTGAGCGTAGCTTCGCGTTTGGTCATGATCTTGTCGATGATGCCGTAGGCCAGGGCTTCCTGGGCGGTCATGAAATAGTCGCGCTCGGTGTCCTTTTCGATGCGCTCCATGCTCTGGCCGGTGTGCGCGGCCAGAATGCCATTCAGGGACTCGCGCATGCGCAGGATCTCGCGCGCCTGGATGCCGATGTCCGTGGCCTGGCCCTGGGCGCCGCCAAGGGGCTGGTGGATGAGGATGCGGCTGTTGGGCAGGGCGTAGCGCATGTCCTTGGCGCCGGCGCAGAGCAAAAGCGCGCCCATGCTGGCGGCCTGGCCCATGCACAGGGTGGCCACGGGCGGGGCGATGTACTGCATGGTGTCGTAGATGGCCATGCCAGCGGTGACGGAGCCGCCGGGCGAGTTGATGTACATGAAGATCTCCTTTTCCGGGTCCTCGGACTCAAGGAAGAGGAGCTGGGCGCAGATAAGGCTGGCCACATGGTCGTCGATGGCGCTGCCAAGCAGGATGATGCGGTCTTTCAGCAGGCGCGAGTAGATGTCGTAGGCACGCTCTGTGCGGCCGGTGGTCTCGATGACAATGGGGACTACGGACATGTGGTCGGCTCCTTGTGGCCCCGCCATTATCTGGCGGAAACGGATTCATGCGCTGGGCCAGGGGCCCTTCGTTCAAACAAGCAAGTATCATTCCGTGAAACCGGCGCTGTTTTCAGGCCGGTTCGGCAATGAACGCTCTCTAAAATCGATGCGCGGCAGCCCGAACGAATGAAGCCCGGACCGCCGCGCGGATATTCCTGACGGCAGGGTGGGAAAGCCCGGCTCCCCTGCCCTACTCCTTCGGATCTTCCGTCTTGGCGGCCTTGGCCTTCTTGGGCTTGGCCGCGGCACTCTTCTCGCCCTTCTTCTCGTCTGAGGTGGAAGTTTCCTTTACCTCGGCCGGGGCGTCAACCTCGTTCTTCACCGCTCTTTCGTAAATGTACTCGATGGACTTGTCGGCCAGCAAGCGGTCCTTCAAGGGGAAGATGAGGTTGTTCTCCTCATAGTACTGCTTCACGGAGAGCAGATCCTGACGGTTCTGCATGGCCACCTGGGTCAGCGCGGCGTCGATCTCCTCGCTGGTGACGTCGAAGTTCTCCTTCTTGGCCACGGCCAGGAGCAGAATCTCGGCGCGGGCGGCCTCTTCGGCCTGGGCGCGGACGCTCTCGCGCAGCTCTTCCGGTGTCTTCTTCAGTGATTCCAGGCTCTTGCCCTGACGGTCCAGCCTCTGCTCCAGGTCGGCCAGCAGGCGGTCGATGCGGTTTTCCACCAGGCTGGGCGGCAGGTCAAAGGTGACCTGGGACAAAAGCTGGTCCATGAGCTTCTTCTGAGCCACGGACTTGTTCAGCTGCTCGCGGCTGTGCATGTAGGACTTGACGATGGCCTCGCGCATCTTCTCGACGGAATCAAAGCCGCCAGCCTTCTTGGCCACCTCGTCGGTGAGCTCGGGGATGGTCTTTTCCTTGATGGCGTGCAGGGTGGCGCGCATGGTCAGGGTCTCGCCAGCCATGGCCGGATTGATGAAGTCCGCCGGGAACACGACTTCGCACTCACCCTTCTCGCCGGTCTTAAGCGTCTTGAGCATGGCCTCGAACTCCGGCAGTGCCTGCTGCTGGCCCAGGGTCAGCTCGAAGTTCTCGGCCTGGATGCCCTCGAAAATTTTCTCGTCCTTGTAGGCGCCGAAGGTGATGATGACGATGTCGCCATCGGCCGCCGGGCGCACCTCGGTGATGGTCCGGACCGTGGCGGCGTTCTCAAGCACGCGCTGCTCGACCTCGCGCACTTCCTCGTCCTTGACCTCGGCCTTTTCCACGTCGACCTTGAGGCCCTCGTAGTTCGGCAGGTCGAAGTCCGGGGCCACCTCGAAGCTGATGGAGTAGATGAAGTCCGCGTCACGCACGAGCTCCTTGCTGTCCACGTCCAGGCGCGAAAGCGGCATGAGCTTCAGGGTGCCGAGAATCTCGTTGATCTGATAGTTGATGAGGTCCGTGGTGGCCTCGGTGTAGATCTGCGCACGGAACTTGGACTCAACCACCGAGGACGGAGCCTTGCCACGGCGGAAGCCCTTGATCTCGTAGCGATGGCGGTAGAGGGCCACACCGGCGGACAGGGCCGCGTTCACTTCCTCGGCAGGAACCGTGACGTTGACCTTACGCGTAACCGGAGAGAGTTCTTCAACTTTGTAGTCCATTGACTTGCAGTCCTCCTGAAGATGTCAGCCCGCTGTTGCTGCGGGTCGCGTTGTTTTAGTGGTGCGAGAGGGGAGACTCGAACTCCCACGGACTTAGCCGCTGGATCCTAAGTCCAGTGCGTCTACCAATTCCGCCACTCTCGCCAAAAAGTCCTGTTAGATAAGCGGGGGATTGGTCCCTGTCAACCACGACCCTTGCCTGGAGCCGCGCAGAAAGGCTCCGTCCTACAAAATGTCCAGTATGCGCCGAACCTTGCCCAGCATCTCGCGGGTGTCCTCGGCCAGGAGCCGGATCATGGGCTCCTTGCCCATGCCGCCCGCGTCGATGACCGCGTCCACTGCGCCGGGCGTCTTGTGCCGCTCCAGCGCGGTGATGGTGCCCCAATCCATGGTGCCGCCCTCATGCTCGCGGTCCAGTTCCGGCTCCTCGGCGCGGTTGAAGTGCGCGGCCGTGAGCCCGGCGCGCTTGACCGCGCCCACGGTGGACTCGTTGCAGGCGATGTTCAGCGCGCAGCTCAGGCGCGGATTCAATTTCCGCGCGGCAAGAACGACTCGAGCCATGTGCGAGGACGCGCCGAACTCCGGCCCGCCGGCCAGGATGACCTCGCCCCGGCGGGTGCAGGTGATGCGTCCGCTGAAGGCCGCAACATCGTCGTTGGACGCGGCAAAGGGCAGCGCCAGGGCGAAATTGGAGCGCACCTCGGGGATCAGCTTGGCAAAGCGCGGCAATATGGACAGGGCCAGGCCGACGTCGGCCAGGTCGCGCAGGAGACCCAGGCGAGCCTGCTCCTTGACCAGGGGCACGGCATGGTTGGGCGAGCCGCCCCCGGCGCCGACGGAATAGCTGGCACGCAGGGCCGCGTGCAGGAAGTGCTGGGAGCGGCGCACAGCCACCAGCATGTCGAGCCCCAGGCCCAGGTGCGTGGTGATGGCTGCGGAGAGCGTGCAGCCCGTGCCGTGCAGGTTTCTGGTGTCCACGCGGGTCTGCATGAGCGGAATGGCCTTCTGGCCGGGCGTGACGTACCAGTCCGTGCTGGCCGGGGAGTCCATGTGCCCGCCCTTGATGAGCACGGCCTTGGGGCCAAGGGCCAGGAGCCGCTCGGCCGCTTCGCAGATGTCCTGGGCGTTCTTGATGCGCATGCCTGCGAACAGCTCGGCCTCGGGCAGGTTCGGGGTCAGCAGATCGGCCAGAGGGAACATGTTGCGCGCCATGGCCGCCACGGCGGACTCTTCGAGCAGGCGCGTGCCGGACTGCGACACGCACACCGGATCGACCACCAGGGGAAAGCTGCGCTGGGCCAGAACCTGGCTGATCGCCTTGATGATCTCCGCCGAGAGCAGCATGCCCGTCTTGGCCGCGCGGACGTTCATGTCCGAGGTCACGGCCAAGTACTGCTGGACCACGAAGTCGGCTGGCACGGGATGGATCCCGGTGACAGCCATGGTGTTCTGGGCCGTGAGCGCGGTGATGACGGAGGACCCGTAGCCGCCGAGCATGGCGATGGTCTTCAGGTCGGCCTGTATTCCCGCTCCGCCGCCGGAATCGGATCCGGCAATGGTCAAGATCGTCGGACAGTCATGCATGTGGGGATATCCTCAAATAGGTCGGCTTGTTGCGGCGCAAAAAGCACAACGCCTGGGGTCGGAGCGCCTGGGGGGGGCCTGTCTGGCGGGATGAATGGTCCGGGTCCGCTTGGCTCGGGCTGGCTAGCTGCCCGTGCACGTGAGCTTGACAAAATCATCGAGGGACACGCCGCTCCAGGCCTTGCTGGTCCAGTAGGCCGTGGCCCAGATCATCAGCGCGGTGGCCTGCAGGTCGTTCAAGCGGCGCAACTTGATCTCCAAATTGCTGCGGCTGGCGCCGTGCATGATGTGGGCGTCGCGCTCCTCGCAGGCGCTCTCGACGCGCAAAATGAGATAGGCCTGCTTGGACTGGTTGGGCAACAGGCGCACGTCGCGATAGGCCTCGAGCACGGTCTTGAGTTCAGACGTGGTGAACTCCACAGACACCCCGCGGATCATCTTGAAGAAGACGTCCACGGCCCAGGGCAGGATGAATTCCGCCCCGGCGCTTTTGGTCTTGAAGAAGTCCTTGAGCCACTTCTCGTGGTCATTGCTGATCCTGGCGGCGACTTGCGGCATGGCTGCTCCTCCGAAAGAGACACGGGAGATAGAAAACCCCTACCCTAAAGAGAGGGCGTCAATCAAGAGTAAATCTAGAGCAATTCCTCATTATTCCTGCAAAGTTTCCCGCAACTGCCGGAACATTTGCAAGAGGAAATCATCCGAGACAGGCACGCCGTTCTCGGCCATGCCCACCAGTTCCGTGACCTGGTTGCCGCTGGGCGTCAGCACGGCCCTGGTCTCCAGCACGTAGCAGCGCCGGTGCGCGGCCCCCTGGCCGCTCAGACTCATGGTCAAGAACCAGTCGGTGCCGCGCTCCTCCCAGAGGGTGCAGACGATGCGCCGGTGGTCGCCGCCCTGCTCCACCAAGCGCACGAAGTCGCCCATGCACAGGGGAGCGCCCGCCACCACGGACACGCCAAGGTAGTCGCCCTGAGCCGAGCGCACCACAAGCGGGCGGGAGAGGAATTCATCCGACGGGAAGTGGCGCAGGGCGTCCTCGGCCAGCAGGGACTGGGCGCGCAGGCGCTGCACCTCGCCCTCAAGCAGGTGGATGCGCTGGTCCTGGGCCTGCATGAAGGTCTGATGATGACTGCCGGTGCGGCCAAGCTCCTCGCGCAGGGCATTCAGCTCGCGGCGCAGCAGGGCCTGGGCCTCAAGACTCTCGGAAACCTTGAGCAGCGCACCGTTCATACAGCGCAAGACCCCGTCGGCCAGGGCTGCGGACTCGCCAGGGGCCAGCGCGCCGCCCTGCTCCATGCGGCCAAGCAGGGCAAAGCTCGCGGCCAGATCGCGCTCAAGCTGGTCCACAGACCAATCCATTTTCCCCATGGCAGGCCCTCCGCAGTCGCCCCAGGCACATGACTTGGGGCGAACGTGTCATCAGCGTTAAAAATTACGTTTTCCTACATCGGCCCGGACAAATTGTCTAGAGAATTTATAATACTGATATTCCAACCTGCTGCTCTGGTGCCCTTTGCTTTCCTTCATCGGCATCCCGCGCCCTCAAGTCCTTCTGCGCGCCAAATGTAAATCAATTTGATTCCTTGCAACCAAAGTCCTTATGGTGTTACGGTATCAAGTGGATATCCAGTCAAAGTACCCGTAGCGACATACAGCCCCGGAGCCCCCCATGAAAAGAATCGGGATAAAGGCAAAATTTCTGGTTCCCGCCGTACTGCTGGTCACCATCGGCTTCGCCGTGGTCATATGGCTGAATGCCTCCCTGACCCGCAACAGCATGGAAGCCATGCTCAAAGAGAGCATGGTTCTGCTCTCTGAGGCCATTGCCAAGGACATCGGCGGAGATGTCGACATCACCTACCAAATGCTTAGTT
>MGTN01000091.1:0-5143 GCA_001799475.1 Desulfovibrionales bacterium GWA2_65_9
CTGAAATAGGCCTCGCCACTTGGCACGTGCCAGTCCCAGAGCCCGTCGTTCACGGCGGTGAGCGTCGCCAGGTAGCGCGCCTCGCTCTCCCGCAATGCTGTTTCGGCGGCCTTGCGCGCGGTGATGTCCGTGATCATGGCCATGGCCCCGGCGAAGCGGCCGTGGCTGTCTTGCAGGGATTTGGCCGAGACCAGACCCCAGACGGCCTGCCCGTCGCTGCGCCGGAAGCGCCGCTCGTAGACCTCATCCATGCCGCGCTGCCGGTGCTCGGCCTTCTCGGTCTGGCTGGGCAGGTCCTCGGGGAACATGAAGTCCGTGGCCGTCTTGCCCAGCATCTCCCCGGGGCTGCATTTGAGCATGTCCGCCATGACGCTGTTCGTGTAGGTGGTGATGTACCCGCTATCGACGATCCAGATGCCTTCGTTGGCCGTCTCCACGATGTTGCGGTACTTGGCCTCGCTGACCGCGAGGTCCTTGATCCGGCGCAAGACCATCACCCGCAGGATGACAACGAAGGCCGTCAGCAGACACAGGGCGGCCAGGCCCACCCCAATGGCCCAGCGCGCCCAGCTGGGGAGCAGGGGCTCTCCGGCCAGGCCCAGCCACTTGTCGCGCAGCTGATAGTACAGGGAGCCCTGCTGAGCTTTGAGTTCGGCCAGGTGCCGGTCCAGGGCGGCCACCAGGTCCTCATGGCGGCCCCGCTTCACCGCGAGGCGGATTTTGGTGGGCGCGAACACGATGTCTGTCGGCACCACGGCGTACTTGAGTTCCAGCTTGCTGCTCAGGCCGTTGGGGCACACGCCCGCGTCGGTCTCGCCACGCGCCACGGAATCCAGCACATCCGCGTACTCGGGCTTGGTGACGATGTCGGCCTTGATGCCAAACTGCTCCAGGAGCGTCTTCAGGTCGTCCGTAAAGGTGCTGCCCTGCAGGGCGCTGATGGTCTTGCCTTTGAGATCGAAGACCGTATGGATCGGCGCGTCCTTTCGCGTATAGATCGTTGCCCAGTCAAGGAAGAGAAACTCTTTGGTGAAGCGGAATTCCCGGCTGCGTCCAGGCGTTTCGGTGATGTTCGGCAGCAGGTCGATCTCGCCGCGCCCAAGCCTGCCCAGGCACTCGTCCCAGGTGCCCGGCACAAAGGAGAGCGTCCACTGTTCCTGCTCCGCCACGCTGCGCAGCAGGTCAATGGTGAGGCCCTCGGCCTGGCCGTCCTTCATGAAGAACAGGGGGGCCGTGTTGTACACGCCCACGCGCACGGTCTGGGGCGTTGTGGCGTTGGTGGCCTGGGCGCAGGGCGAGAGCGTGATGATGGCCAGAGCCAAGCTCAGGGCCAAGGCGAGTCTCTTCAACTGCGGCACGGGCTCCTCCGATGCGGCCTGGGAAATGATGGCGAAAAACCTACGCTAAGCCCTGACACAAGCGCAGGGCCGTGGCAAGGGCGCGCGGGGAATATACGCAGCCCTGGCTGGGCTTGTGTCAGGGAAGGGTGCGCTGTGGGGGTCAGCTCGGCGGGGACTGGAGGTCCAGTTTGATGCGCGTCATGACGTCTTCCACATCCGGCACCTGGACGGGCTTGACCAGGTAGGCGAAGACGCTGCAACAGCAGTAGGCCCGCACGACATCCTGGGAGTCGCTGGTGGCCGTGACCATGACGGCCAGGGCGTTTCTGGGGATGCGGTGGGCGTTGTAGAGCTCGAACTCGCGGATGCGCTCCAGGGCGTCCAGCCCGTTCATCTCCGGCATCATGATGTCCATGAAGATGAGGTCGAAGGGGGCGGACGCCTCCACGGCCTGGCAATAGGCCCGCACGGCCTCCTTGCCGTTGGCTGCCTGATGGCACTGTCCGTGCGGCTCCAGGAGGGAGCACAGGTACTGCATGCTGAGAGAATCATCCTCGACGATCAGGATGCGCATGATCCACTCCGGAGACAGGGCGGGAACTGGCCAAAGCGTGGAGGCTTAAGCGCTGTCCTGTCTCGGCATGGATGCCATACTTCTGGCGCTGGCGCAAATGTTTCCAGCAGCATAGAGGCCTGGTGCGGCGTGCTTCCATTGTGGCTGCCCTGGAAGCGGATGCGCGTCCGTCACCGCCGGGTTATGCGCCGCCGATGATGCCCAGCATACGGTCGCGGTCCACCATGCCCTTGAGACGGCCCTCGGCGTCCAGCACCACGAGGCGTTTGCCGCCGGTCTTCAGCATGTGCCGCAGCACGGCGGAGAGCGGGGTGCTCTCGGCCACGCTGAAGACATCCGGCTCCATGGCCTCGCGCACCAGCACGCCGAAGGCCTTCTCCGCGCCCCGGCCAGGCGTCAGCAGGTTCGTCAGCGCGCGCAGCAGGCCCGGCTTCTCGCGCTGGCTGTAGCGCTTGATGAGCTCGCGGTCGAGCACGATGCCCAGCACCCGGTCTGTTTCGTCCACCACCACCACGCGGCGCAGGGGCGAGGCCACGAGCTTGTCCAGGGCCTCCTCCAGGGGGGCGTCCGGCCCCACGGTGGGCACGCCGCGGAGCATGACATCGCCGGCCGTGAGCTTCAGGCCCTGGGGCAGCGGGGCTGGCCTGGGCTCTGCTCCGGGGGCGCCGCCCTCGTCATGTGGGGTCATGGAGGCGGCCCTGGAGATGGTGCGCAGGATGTCGATGCGGCTGATGATGCCGACCAGATCGCCCGCATCGTCGACCACGACCAGGCGCTTGAGCTTGCGCGCGGCCATGAGCGCGGCGGCCTCCGGCACGGTGGCCCGGATGTTCACCGTCACCGGCTGGCCGCTCATGACATCACGGGCGGTCCTGCCCGCAACCGTAAGCCTGCTCGCCTCCTCGCCACGCATCTCCGGCGGCAGCTCGGCCTGCAGGCTCAGGCGAAAGGCCATGCCCGCGCGCGCCAGCAGATCGCCGCCGGTGATCATGCCCACGGCCTTCCTGCCCTCCTTTACGGGCACGGCCTTGATGCCGCGCGCCAAAAGCAGGTCGAGCACCTCGGGCAGGGGCGTGCTGGGGCCCACGGTGACCACGTCAGCGGTCATGACATCGCGCACACGCATGGAGCAATGGAAGATGGCCGCCACCGTGTGGCGGGTGATGACGCCCTCGCCGAGCATGTCCTCCAGCAGGGGCAGAAAGGCCTGGATGCGCTCCGGCCGGTCCACGATCTCCACCACCATGGGCAGATCCTCGGACAGCCGCAGGATCTTGGCCGTGTGCACATGGCTGCCCGCCCCGAAGCCCAGCAGGCCGCGCGTGACCGTGGCCCCGGCCAGGCCGCGCCTTTGGGCCTCCTCCACGATGGCCTCATACAAAAGTTTGCTGCCAACGTGGTCGCTTTCGCCAACGTAGATGCGCAGGACTTCGGCTTCGGTACGGATCTTCATCGTTTCCCCCCATTCATGTGGGACGTTTCCGCCGGTGCGCCAGAGGCCCCGCCAGATGCCTCGTCAGATGACCCGGCCGAGGGCCGCGCCGAGGTAAAAGGCCGCGAAGCCCAGCACGTTCTGGCCGATGAGATTGAGCGCCGCATAGGCCCACTGGGTGCCGCGCAAGAGTTCGCCGGTTTCGAAGATGAGCGAGGAGAAGGTGGTGAATGCGCCCATGAAGCCCACCAGGATGACCACCCTGAATTCAGCGCGGATGAGCTGACGCTCGTCGGCCAGGACCCAGACGAGCCCGAAGAGCAGGCAACCGGTGAGGTTCACCGCAGCGGTGCCCCAGGGGAAGCCGCGCCCGAGCAGGCCATGCACCGCTCCGGAGAGCCAGTAGCGGGCCAGGGTGCCGCAGGCTCCGGCCAGGGCCAGCAGGAGGATCTTGTGCAGCGCATCGCTCGTGTTCATGTGGTGTGGGTCTCCCGGCCCTGCATGTAGCGCGAAACAGGTCGGTTTCACAACCGCCTGGGCGCGGCGATCTGGGCGGCCAGATGCGCTGCTGTGCAAACCTGGCCGTATTTGTACCGCAAATCGTGGGGTTGTCCAACCGGGCTCAGGCTCGGCCAGGGCTGGAACTCGCCGCGTGTGCTTCTCTGGATGCTCACCATAACCCTAACGCAACGAGTTCGTCTTTAATTTGTTGCGACTCAGACATGGAGAGATTGTTGTGGTGAGCCACCGGGCAGGTAGCACGTGGTGGGAGCCAGAAGCGAATTTCCCACCATAGTAGTACAGGAGGAGTACAGAATAGAGGGAGCAAAGAAAAAGGGCTTGCGGTTTAATCCGTAAGCCCTTGATTCTTCTGGTGCCGAGGGAGAGAATTGAACTCCCCACACGGGGATTTTCAGTCCCCTGCTCTACCAACTGAGCTACCTCGGCGCGCGTGAGAAGGGTCAATTACCCGAACTGCAAGGCTCTTGGCAAGCGAAATCTTCCCGCCAACGGGCGCAGGCAGGCCCTCAGGTCTACAGCTGGCGCACGAGCATGTTCGCCAGAGAGCGCGCCAGGTCCCGGATGTCCGGCCTGTACACCCCCTCGCGTATCTGGTGTTTGAGCCCGTCCAGGTAGGCCAGGCGTTCGGGATCGTCCGCCTCGCGGCAGGCGGCCTCCGTCATCGGCGAATCAGGCATCGGCGGATCGGATAGTGCCCGGTCCAGATGCGGGGCGTGCGTGGTCATGGTGTCTCTCCTCTCCCGGAAACTCAACATAATGATCGTGGTCGGTCAGCATGTGCCAGGCTGCGGTCGGTCACAGCCTGGCGCACGGTGTCGGGCGGGGGCGTAAGCCCTCGGGTGGAGCCTTTTCGCCCCCGCCCGGTGCTTGGCGAAGTCCCTTTCGCCCGATTTTGGCGAAATCCTTATCCTGGTTTTCGCAGCGCCAGAACTGGTCGGTCAGTACTGTCGCTGGCTTCTTATCGACCCCTCCAGGCAATCAGATTAGGCCTGTTCTGCGTATTTATTCTTTTGCAACATTTCATATAAATTCGTATAGATGTGGCACAGAGACCGCCGCACCAGCTGCTGCAGAGGCACGTTGGCGCGCCCCTGGGCCAATTTATTGGCGAGGATCTGGTCGGGCAGCGCGTTGGGGTCGGCCTGGATCACCTCGTTCAACAATTTTTGGTAGAGCTCCCGATCTTGCGCCTGGACGGCATAGAACTGGGCGTACATCACCTTGGGCATCAGGTATTTTCCGCCGGAGATGGCAATCGCTTTGTCGAAGTGCTGT
>MGTN01000091.1:5257-6069 GCA_001799475.1 Desulfovibrionales bacterium GWA2_65_9
ATCATCGCCTGGACCTTGGCCAGATCGGCTACAGCAAACGGGTTGTCGCGGGTGTAGTTGATCCAATTACCCCAGCTAAACGCGGTCCAGAAGAGGACGGGGACATTTCCCTTCCCCAATCCCTGCACCCCTTTTTCGAAGAGCTGGTAGTTCTCCGCGAGCCCTTTCCGGATCTTGCCGTTTTTTTTGAGGACCTTGAGGCCGGCGTCGCGGCCGAGGGCGTAAAAGTATTTTGCCTTTTCGATAGACTCCTTTTGTGCGGCCTCATCGCCGGTGGCTGCCACCACATCGTCGTCAATGAAGGCGAAGGCGTAGTTGCCGTACGACTGTGCGAGGAGTGTCAGGAGATCTTCGTTGTCCGGGGCCGATTCCAGCAGCGCCTCGGTCATCTTGAGCATCACCGGCGCGGTCTGCTCGGCGATCACCGGATCAGGCTCGCGCTCCAGGGCCGGAACCCCCTGACGAAAGACCGATGCCGACATCCCGGCGACGAGTTTGTTGGTGGAACAGCCGGCGGCCGTCAGCGCAACAAGGGATACTATAATGAAGGAGCTCAACCGATGCATCGACACGGCGGCTAGCACGGGGGATCGGATCATGGCAAGGCAGGAAACTTTTTCTCGCCCTGGTCGATAAGTGAGGTCATGGGTCTCGATCTCCCCGCCGTCTCTGCCGCCTCCTTTGTAGCGATGGATCAACCGCTCCCGCCGGGGGCCCCTTTTGCCCTCCTCCGGTTGGAGGAGAATCCGAATGTCATCCTCATCGATTTTGTCCACGCTGCACGGATGTCCGATACCCTCGATCGGATCTCC
>MGTN01000092.1:0-2513 GCA_001799475.1 Desulfovibrionales bacterium GWA2_65_9
TTCTCGGCCTCAAAGGCGTCGGAGACCTTCTGCTCCACCTGCTTGGCGGCCAGGTGCGGCAGGAGGTCGGTGATGGTCAGCACCGGATCGCTCAGGTCCTCGCCCACCAGAACCTTGACCACGGCGCCGTCCTTCTTGACCACCACGCCATGCAGGGCCAGCTCGCGCGCCAGCCACTGGTACTTGCGGATGCCGCCGTAGTAATGGGTCTTCATGAGGCCCAGGTCGGTGTCCTCGTAGAGCGGGTGCTGTTTCAGGTCGATGCGCGGAGTGTCCACGTGCGCGCCGAGCAACCGGAAGCCCTGGGACAGCGGCTTACGCCCGCGCCGCACCAGCAGGATGGACTTGCCGCGCAGCACACGGGCGTAGGCCTTGGTCTTGGGCGAAAGCGTCTCGCTGAACCCGGCCTTCTTCACGGCGTCCAGCACGTAATCGATGGTCTCGCGCTCGGTCTTGCAGGTGGAGAGGAAGCGCATGTAGCCGTCGGCGCAGGCGGCAAGCGCCTTGCGGTCAGCAGCGGAGGCGTAGACATCCCAGCAGTTGCGGGAAGAATGTTCCAGTTCGGGCTTCAATTTGCTCACGGGTATGCTCCAGGCCTGTTCAGCATTTCAGATTTCGTTCAGCTGCCGATCTGTCGTCGTTCTCGTGTCGCGTCCTTGAAGAAAACCTCTACTCCTGGCTGGGCAGAAACCACTCAAAGGCCTTGCGCCCAGGCGACACTCATAACGACGAAAAACACGGACGCGGCACTCGTTGTCGTTTAACTCTCGCCCAGGGCCTGACGCAGGGCGTCGAGGACCAGGGTGTGTTCCGAAGAATCCAGGGTGCGCGGGTCCAGGCACAGCGCGCCGTCCTCAACCCGGGCCACCAGGGGCGGATCGGTGGCCAGCAACGCCTGACGCAGGCCGTCGACGTTCATAGGCGCGCCCTCGCGGGGGTTCAGGGCCACCAGAGCCGTGGGCAGGTCGGCCTCGGGAAAGGCCCCGCCGCCCACGCGCGAAACACCCCGGCGCACGGAGACCTCAAGGCGGCCGTCGAGGCACCAGGGCAGGCGCTTCTTCAAGAGCCCGGCCAGGCGCGCGGCCTGGGCGCGCAGGGACGTCAGCGTGCGCGTCATCATGCAGAGCGTGGGCACGCGGCCACGGGCCAGCTCCGGGTCCAGGTACAGGCGCAGGGTGGCCTCCAGCGCGGCCAGCGTCATCTTGTCGATGCGCAGGGCGCGGTTCAGCGGGTTCTTCTTGATGCGCTCGATGATCTCGCGTCGGCCCACGATGATGCCCGCCTGCGGCCCGCCCAGGACCTTGTCGCCGGAAAAGGTGACCACGTCCGCGCCCTCGGCGATGGACTCGGCCGCCGTGGGCTCGCCGGGCAGGCCGTCGGCGTCGAAGCGCAGCAGGCTGCCGCTGCCCAGGTCCTCGATGACCGGCAGGCCGAAGGTGGCGGCCAGGGTCTTGAGCTCGCAGAGCGGAACCTCCTTGACAAAACCCACCTGCCGGAAGTTGGAGGTGTGGACCTTCATGAAGGCTGCGGTCTCCAAGGTGATGGCCTGCTCGTAGTCGCGCAGGTGCGTGCGGTTGGTGGCCCCGACCTCGCGCAGGATGGCCCCACTCTTGGCCATGACCTCGGGGATGCGGAAGCTTCCGCCGATCTCCACCAGCTGCCCGCGCGAGACGATGACCTCGCGGCCCTGGCACAGGGTGTCCAGCACGATGAGCACGGCAGCGGCGTTGTTGTTCACCACCAGCCCGGCCTCGGCCCCGGTGAGGCGGCAGAGCAACGCCTCCACATGGGCATAACGGCTGCCCCGTTCGCCCGTGGCCAGGTCAAACTCCAGGTTCGAATAGTGCGCGGCGGCCTCGGAAACGGCGGCCACGGCCTCCGGCGCCAGAAGCGAGCGGCCCATGTTGGTGTGCACCACCACGCCCGTGGCGTTCAGCACCCGCCGGAAGCGCGGCTTGGCCCCCTGGCGCACATAGGCCAGCATGCGCGGATAGAGCGCGGCCAGGGAGAGCTGCGCCTCGTCGGCAAAGGCTCCGGCGCGGATCTCCTCGCGCACGAGGTTCAGGAACTCGTTCACCAGGTCCTTGACCAGCGGACGCGGGACGCTGTGCAGGACAGGGTGCAGGACCGGGCGCAGGGCCTTGTCCAGGCGGCCCGTGTCCGCGGCCAGGGCGGCCAGGCACTGGTCGACGGCGGGCAGGTGGCGGAAAAGTGTGGTCACGGCAGATCCTCCAATGGGGCGGGACGGCTTGGCGGCTGGATCACTCCGGACGCTCAAGCAGGCCTGGGTGTGTAGTATAAAACTCGCCCAGCAAATACAAGGAACCGCAGACAAGCACAGGTCCGGCACCGCCCGCCAATTCCCTCAGCGCAGCATGGACATCCGCCGCAGGCACGGCCCCAGGCCCCAGAAGCCCGGCCAGCTCCTGCGGCGCAAGGGCGCGCGGGCAGCCGGGGATGCCCACAGCACACAGGGGACCTTCCGTAAGGCTGCGCACCAGGGGCAGCATGAC
>MGTN01000092.1:2597-8595 GCA_001799475.1 Desulfovibrionales bacterium GWA2_65_9
GCAGGCGCATCCGCGCAGACCAGAGCGCGAACGCGGCCAGGGCCAAACGGGCGTTGTCCTGCTGGTGCAGGCCAAGCAGCTTCAGAAAAACGCCGGTCATGGGCTGGATGATTGAGCGGACAGAGCCTTTTCCTGAATGACCGGGCGTCACGCGGCCCTTGGCGCGCGAGTATGAGAGCACCTCGCCCACGCTGACCAGTTCCGCTGCGGCCTCCCGGGCCACGCGTTGCAGCACCTCCCAGGCCTCGGGCTCCTGGTGCGCGGAGATGGCCAGCCCGCCGCCCCGCACAGGCCGACGCATGGCCCCGGCCTTGTCGTGCGCGATCTCGGCCAGGGTGTTGCCCAGCACGTTCAGGTGGTCCAGGCCCATGGGCGTGAACACCGTGAGCGCGGGCTCAAGGACATTGGTGGCGTCGAAGCGCCCGCCCAGGCCGGCCTCCATCACTGCCACATCAACGTGCGCGTCCTCGAAGGCCAGGACGCAGAGCGCCGTGAGCAGCTCGAAATAGGTCAGGCCAAGGCCCTCGGACTGGCGCAGAACCTCCCCGCCCAGGCGCGCCCAGGCGTCTTCGGGCAGCTTGAGCCCGTCCACCAGGATGCGCTCGCGCACGCTGACAAAATGCGGGCTGGTGTACAGCCCCACGCGCAGGCCGTGGGCGCACAGCAACTCGGCCAGAATGGTGGCGGTGGAGCCCTTGCCGTTGGTGCCCACCACATGCAGCACCGGAAAGCGCGGCAGCCCGACGCGCTTTACAAAGGCGGCCATGCGGTCCAGGGTCAGGTCCATGTGGAACAGGCCCAGGCTGTCCAGGCGGTGCAGAAAGTCTTGGAAGGTTTGGGCGTGCGTCACGGACGACCTTGCGGACGCAGGCCTTGACCGCGCCCCATAGCTTGATTAGTGAATGGTTCCTCGTGCGTGCCCGTAGCTCAGTTGGATAGAGCATCAGCCTTCTAAGCTGACGGCCGAAGGTTCGAGTCCTTCCGGGCACGCCACTTCTAGCAGAACCCATCGCGGGACACAAACCACACCGGCCAGCTCATTTTCCGCCTCCCCATGCTGGACAGGCCCGCCTGTGCGCGGTACTTAGGCCTCATGAAAAACCAGAAGGCCGACACCAGCGCCGATGTCATGCAGACCGGAATCCTGCTTGATACCGGCACCAATGAACTGGAAATACTGGAATTTCATATCGACAGTGACGCTGGTCCAGAGGGGCCTGGCGTGCGGAACTCCTTTGGCGTCAACGTGGCCAAGGTCATGGAGGTCATCGAGAGCCCTGGCCTTGAACCGTTGCCCGGCGCGGTCCACCCCAGCTTCCGGGGCATCATCCCCCTGCGCAGCCATATTTTGCCCGTCATCGACCTCGCGGTCTGGCTAAACATCGCCAAGGCCCCGGCCCCGCTGGACAACGTCATCGTCACCGAGTTCAGCAAGGCCGTCACCGGGTTTGTGGTCTCCGGGGTCACGGGCATCCACCGCGTTGGCTGGCCCGAAGTCATCCCGCCCGACGGCTATCTGCCCAAGACCGGCACCCAGGCCATCATCGGGCTCGTCGAGCGCGACGGCCACTTCATTCAGCTCCTGGACCTGGAGACCATCATCGCCGACCTTTCGCCCGAGAGCGACCTGGGCGCAACGGCCCCGACCTTTGTGGCCACGCGCGAACTGAAGGCGCTGGTGGCCGACGACTCCGCCACCATCCGCCTGATGCTGAAAAAAAGCCTGACGCGCGCCGGCATCACGCCCACCATCACCGCAAACGGCCAGGAAGCCCTGGAAACCGCGCGGGCGCTGGCCCGCCAAGCCAAGGCCGAGGGCCGGCCCATCCACGATTTCCTGGACATCATCATCTCGGACATCGAGATGCCCCTCATGGACGGCTTTACCCTGACCAAGAACCTCAAGCACGACGCGTTATTGCGTGACTTGCCTGTTGTGTTGTACTCCTCCATCATCACCGACGAGCTGCGCCACAAAGGCCAGTCCGTGGGTGCGGACTGCCAGATATCCAAGCCGGACCTGGAGAGCATCCCGGAGAAGGCAGTGCAGTTGGTGCAGGAGTACGAACGCAAGCGGAGGTAACACAATGCTTGAGGCTGACCCGGAAGTTTTGGCCGCCTTTGCCGAAGAGGCAGCGGAGCGCCTGGAGGCGCTGGAAGCCGGGCTGCTGGAGCTGGAGCGCTTGCCCCAAGAACCGCAAGGCGACCGCCTGAACGCCGTGTTCCGCGATGCGCACTCCATCAAGGCCGGGTCGAACCTGCTGCACCTGAAGAACCTGGAAACCGCCGCCCACCGGCTGGAGAACGTCCTGGACAGCCTGCGCAAAGGCCAGCTCGCACCGCACGAAGATGTGTTCCAGGCCCTGCTCGACGGCGTGGACCTGCTGCGCGAACTCCTGGGCAGCCCCGGCGCGCCAAGCCCGGCAGACATGCCCCAGCGCCTGGCCGTGCTCCAAGCACTCATCGGGCGCGCCCCGGAGTCCGCATGACCCGCAAAATCCTTGTCCTGGCCTGCCTGTGCCTGCTTGCGGCCTGCGCCGCGACCCGTTCCGCGCCTTCAGACCCGCCAAGCCAGCGCAGCACCCTGGCCGCAGAGCTGGTGTCCGAGTCCGCCCGCACCCTCAAGGAGCTGCGCGCCGCCACGCGCCACCAGATCCTGGACTACGCCCTGGAAGACGCCCGCGCGGTCATCGTGCTTCCGGGCGTGTACCAGGCCGGCTTTTACTATTCCGTGCACGGCGGCAGCGGCGTCATCGTCGCCCGCACCAGCGACGGCCACTGGGGCGCGCCAGCCTTTGTGGGCGTGGGCGGGGCCGGGTTCGGGCTGCAGATCGGGCTGGAGAGGCAGCGGCTGGTGCTGGTGGTGCAGGAGCAGGAGATGCTGGAGCGCATCCTGGAGAGCGGGCTCAACTTCGACGTCATCGCCAAGTATGATGTGCTGGGTGTGCGCGAAGAGGCCGGCCGGGGCTCGCTCACGGAGCGCCGCCCGGTGACGGCCTTCAGCGACGGGGTGGGGCTCATGGTCGGCGTGGCCATGCGCGGGGCCGTGCTCACGCTGAACGAGGGCCTGACCCAGGCCTACCACGGCCAGAACCAGGGCAAGGCCAAGGCCGTGCTGCAGGGCTCAAACGCGCCGGGAATCGAGGTCTTCGAGCTTTGGGGGGCGCTCAGCGCGAACCTGCCCAAGGGGCAAATCGAGCGCGTCCGCACGCCGTGAGGTCGGCTAGCATTTGGGGGTGCGCACCCGGTTGCGGACAGTCTTGATGATCCAGATGAGCAGGATGACCCCGAACAGGCCCCCGGCCACCCACCACTTGGCTTCCTGAAGGAAACGCTCCAGGACGTCGCCCAGATAGTACCCGCCCAGCCCGAACGAAATGGCCCACAGCAGCGCGCCGATGCCGTTCAGGTAGAAGTAGCGCCAGGGGGAGATGTTCGTGGTGCCCACGGCAAAGGGCGTGACGTTGCGGAAGCCGTAGAAGAACCGGAAGCTGATGAGCAGCAGCACCTGGTGCTTCTCCAGCAACCGGTGCACCTTCTCGATGCGGCACTCCCACTTCTTGAGCTTGGTCTCCAGCAGGCGCTTGTTGTAGCGGCCCACGTAGAAGGCTGTCTGGTCGCCCGCGAAGCTGCCCAAAAACGCCGCCAGGATGCACAGGGGCAGCGACAAATGCCCGTTGAACGCCGCAAAGCCAGCGATGATGAGGATGGTCTCGCCTTCCAGGAAGGTGCCGATGAACAGCGCAAGGTAACCGTAGGTGGAGAGGTAGTAAGTCAGGTCCACGCTGCCGCCGGGTTGCTCATTGGGCGACACGGAAGACGCAAAGGCTTCCGGCCCGGGGAGACCGGACCGGAACGCCCTGCGTTGTGCGGTTCTCGAAAGGCAAAGCAGCCACTAGGCGCTCTTCTGCTCCTGCTTGGGAGCATCGGCCGTGGCCTGGGCGGCCTGGGGCTGCGCGGGCTGAGCCTGAGCCTGAGCCTGCGCCTGAGCGGGCTGGGCCGGGGCAGGCTGCTGGGCGGGCGGAGCAACGACGACTTCTTCCTGGGCGGACAGGGCGCCCTTGAACTCACGGATGCTCTTGCCAAGGTTGGCCGCGATCTGCGGCAGTTTGCCCGGGCCGAACAACAGCAGGGCAATGACTAGAATCAGAAGCAGGTGCATGGGCTGAAGCAGTTCGCCAATCATGATGGCCTCCAAAAGGGTTTACCTGGAATCTTTCATACCCTACCCGGCGGGGTTTGAAAACCCCCCGCAGGCCACGGAAGCTCGGAAATCCTCGCACCTGACTTCCCAGCTCCACCACGCTCCCCGGCGGTATGCCGAAGCAGATCGGTGCCGTTCAAGATGTTGCGTGCCCCGGACACAAGCAGGAATCTCCGCCAAGCGGCAACCGTCGTGTGCTCCCTGTGGGCAAAGTCTCTCATCCAGGTAGTAAGGTGGTGCTGGAACGGTCGATGTCAAGGCCGTGGGCGCGCGCCAGCTGCGAGTTCTCCGGCACGTTCACCAGCTTGCGTTCACAATACTGTTGGGTGGGTGCAAGGGAAGGCGCCGCTCAAGGGGCCGGGTGCAGCATCCGTTCGCCTACACACACACGAGACGCTGCTGTCAACGTTGGCCGGCACCCGGCGCACCAAAATCAGACGAATTGACAATATTATCATCTTTGCCGACAAGCTCTGCCTAAACCGCATTTGCCCCTGGGACACCGCCAACAAGGCCCGCCGAAGTGGCTGGACATCTCGGCCCTGTAAACGAGCAACATGTTGTAATACAATATTAAAATTAGAAAGGTAAGCTCTGCGCAAAATGTTTTCATGAATTCTACAATTTCGAAATCACATTTCAGGAATATGCCCGCGTGCCAAAGGAGAATGCGTTGAGGATAACTCCGAATGCAACACTAAACATTATATTACAGAATGTTATGAAAAGACCCGACGAACAAGGCTCGTCATCTTGTTTACAAAATATTTACATAAATTTACATTTTCGAAACATATGCACATGGTATGCTCGCCATCGATTACAACTAAATCAGTTATTTCAGAGCAATGAACTGTTGGCCCGCTTCTTGCCATAAGCTTGCCAAGCGTTTTTCATTACTTCATTGGGAGGGCATCATGCTCAAGAACATTCTCCTGGCTCTTACTTTGGCTCTGGTCGTCCTCGTGGGCACCGGCACCTGCTTCGCGGGCGACCCCCCGAAGCCAGACCCCATCGGCGTCACCATCGGCACTGCGGCGGACGTGGTCAACGCCACCAGCGGCGCGCCCACGGCCGAGGACATGGAAAAGATGGCCACCGCTGAACCCCTGGCCGTCAAGCTCGCCGACGTCATCGGCCACAACCGCATCGCCATCAACATGGTCTGGACGCTCATCTGCGGCTTCCTGGTCATGTTCATGCAGGCTGGCTTCGCCCTGGCCGAAACAGGCTTCACCCGCGCCAAGAACGCGGGCCACACCATGGGCATGAACATGATGGTCTACGGCATCGGCATGCTCGGCTTCTGGATGACCGGCTTCGCCCTGCAAATGGGCGGCAGCGGCGGCGCGGCGGCCCTGGGCGGCGGCACCCTGCTCAACGAGGAGTTCGTCGTCCACCTCTTCGGCTATGACTTCGGCTTGTTCGGCACCAAGGGCTTCTTCCTGGGCGACAGCGTCTACGACACCACCGTGCTGACCATGTTCCTCTTCCAAATGGTCTTCATGGACACCACGGCCACCATCCCCACGGGGGCCATGGCCGAGCGCTGGACCTTCAAGCACTTCATCATCTACGGCTTCTTCATCTCCATGTTCGTGTACCCGCTGTATGCCAACTGGGTCTGGGGCGCGGGCTGGCTGTCGCAGCTCGGTGCCAACTTTGCCCTGGGTCACGGCGTGCTCGACTTCGCCGGCTCCTCGGTGGTGCACATGACCGGTGGCGTGGCCGCCCTGGCTGGCGCCATGGTCCTCGGCCCGCGCCTGGGCAAGTTCCGCGCTGACGGCACGGCCA
>MGTN01000093.1 GCA_001799475.1 Desulfovibrionales bacterium GWA2_65_9
CCTGCCCTGGTATCGCAGGAAGGACTGCGCCTACGGATCGACGAACTGGAGATGGCGCGATGAGCCAACGCTGCTTCGTGAACAGTCTCCATTTTCTTTTGGCGCTGTTCCTCGGCTTCTCCTCCCTGCCGACCCCTGCTGCCGGAACAGCCACCTGCACCGGCAAGTTTCCGAATCCGATCACCGACATCTGCTGGTCCTGCATCCTGCCGATCAGCATTGGCAGTGCGCGTATTGCCAACTTTGGCGACCAGGAGGATACCGACAATCCACCCAACCCCGTGTGCAGTTGCCTGGTCAATCCGATCGTCGGTCTGTCCATCGGCTTCTGGGAGCCGGCGCGCCATGTCGAAGTGGTGCGCAAACCCTTTTGCCTCGTCTCGCTCGGCGGCGTCGACCTCGATCCGGGCATCCCGGCTCCCGAGGCGGCCCGCTTTACCCGGCCGGAAGGCGATGGCGATGGTGGCGGTTTCTATCAGGCGCATTACTACCTGAACCCGGTGATGTACTGGCTAGACGTGGTCACCGATTTTCCCTGCCTGGAGAAGGCATCCTTCGATCTGGCCTACATGACCGAGGTCGATCCCTTGTGGGCCGACGACGAACTCACCCTGATCCTCAATCCCGATGCCGTGCTGTTCGCCAATCCAGTCGCCATTTCCGCTTGTGCCGCCGATTGCGTCGCAGCCTCGGTTGGCTTCGGCATCCGCGAGATGTTCTGGTGCGCTGGTTGCCAAGGCGGCATCTATCCGCTCAATGGGCACGTCCCCTACCACCTGGGTGGCGTGCGGACTGCCGCGCTGATGGCCCAGCGCTTGAGCGCCAAGATGCACCGCGAGTTGGTGGCCTGGGGCTGGCATGGCAAAGACGGCCTGTGCGGGCCGTACTTCGAGCCAGTGATGGACAAGACCGCCTACAAAACCCAACTCACTTATCCCATTCCCAACACCGACAAGGAAGGCGGCCGCTGCTGCCAGCCCTTCGGACGGACCACCGTACTCTGGGGGGCCGGCAAGGAATACCCGGTGCGCGGTGAGGACTTCGCCTTCATGTTGTTTCGCAAAAGGAATTGCTGTGTCGGCTACTAACCTCCATCGAACCCTTGCCCTCCTGACCCTCGGACTCAGTGCCGCGCTTGCTATCGGCAGCCCGGCCCTGGCGCAGACAACTCCGGTCGTCACGGAGGCGGACATCGAACGAGCCCGGCGTGAGACCCCCACGGTCACCGAGCAAGACATCGAGTTGGCGCGGCAGAAGTACGCGCAGCCGATCGATGTCGGGCGCCGATCCGCGCCGCAGAACAGCCCGAACCTTGAGGCGCTGCCCAAGCCGGCAACGCCCGTGCCGGTCGACCTGGAAGCGCTGGCCCGCGGCTATGCCGGACAATCCGATGCGATGACGCGGGCGCAGGGACTCGCTACGGGTCCAGGCTTTTTCATCTTCGTCAGCCTGACCATGCCCCGCGCCACACTGCAACGTCTGGTCGACCAGGCGGCGCTGGCCAAAGCCGCCATCGTCATCCGCGGCTTCGCCAACGGCTCGCTGCGCGAAACGGTCTCCCAGATCCAGGGCTTGATCGGCAAACAGCAGGTGGCAATCCAGATCGATCCGCTGGCCTTCGACCGCTTCGCCATCAGCAAGGTGCCCAGCTTCGTCTTGGTGCGCGACAGAACACGTCCCGTTCCCTGTGCCAGCGGCAGTTGCGCGCCCGCTGACAGTTTCCTGCGCACAACCGGTGACGTCAGCCTGGATTACGCGCTGGAGCACATGCAGCGCTCTGCCCCTGGCTTCAGTCCAGCCGCCGAACTCTTTCTGAAACGCATCAGAGGATAGGTGATCCCCATGCGCCGCCTGATCATCTGGATCACGCTGTTCTGCTTCGTCACGACGCAGAGTGCTGCAATCGCCGGGCCGTTTGAAGAGGGCACCGCCGCCGGCCAGGTGGCCAACCCGGTCATTCGCGGCACGGTAAATATGCCCAGCGCCGCGAGCGCCGTGCCGTCGTACACCACGACGCCCCCCGAAACGGCGTATTACGGCCAGCCCAACTTGTCCGGGGCGGCCAATGTCCGCCTGAGTACCTGCGCGGCTGGTACCAGCGATCCGGTCTGCCAGGCCCAGGACGGCGCGCTGACCTCGGCCAATACCCCCCGTCCGGCGATCTCCGCCTACGATCCGGCGGTCTCCGCGGCCCGCGACATCGCCCGCAATCCGTCGAGCACACTGGGCAGCCTGGCCGATTATTACTCGGGCTGCACCACCGCCGAGGTCGGCATTGCGGCGGGCACCACGACCAAGGTTTGCAATCGCTACAGCGGGGTCGGCAACTACACGACGCGGCGCGATCTGACGGTTGAGATCGACCTCCAGCCCAGTTGCATCGAAGGCACTTGGGTCGCCCACGGTCAGGTAAACCGCAACGGCGCCGACTACATGGTGGCGGAAGCGCAATGCCAACTGCGCAGCGATGGGCTGCAGCGTTTCCGCTTCTATGCGGCCGGTGGCCAAGGGGCCTGCATCGGCTGGCAGACCGTCGACCTCCCGACCGCACCGGCCACCCTGGCCACCTATGTCACCAACCTATCCCCCCATTGGGAAGGCAGTTGCCGGAGCCCATTCACGGTCAACATGATGCCCGGTTCAGGCTGCACGGCCGGGACGTGCAATTACACATTCCAGTTCAGCGGTTTTGGCGGATTCGTGAAGTGGAACCTGCCTCTGTCATTCGTCCAGCCGGCCATGGTGCAACACGAGACCGATGTCTGGGTCGACAAGAGTGCCGTGCTGAACGCTGGCGGGCGCTGCACCGTCACCACGGCCGACACCTGTGTCGACGGCCCGGCGACCAAGGCCATCGAAGGCCGCGCCGTGACCCGTGCCTGCTGGTCCTATGAGCGCACCCTGACCTGCACCTCGGGCGCCCCGGTCGACGAGTGCGCACCGCTGGCCAGCAGCGGCTGCACGCCAGCCAGCAGTTCCTGCAAGCAAATGAATGTCGGCAGCGGACTGTGCGAGATCACCCAGGACACCTATACCTGCCCGGTCGCCGCGCAAACCACGACTACCGCTTCGAACTGCCCGGCCAACGTTTATTGCCTGGGTGCGAACTGCTTCAACACCAGCTACACCAACGATGCCGACTTCGCCCGTTCGATGTCACTGATGGAAGCCGGACGCGAAGCGGGCGTGTATCTCGACACCAGCAAGATGCAGGTTTTCAAAGGCGAAGGCAACCGCTGCCGCGACCGCCTGCTGAAGAACTGTTGCAGTTCCGATTCGGCCGGCGCCGGCATGACCAACCAGAGCCTGTTCGGCACCGGCTCGAGCCTGGTCTACGACGTGCTGATGAATTCCCAGAACCGCGAGTTTCTCTATCAAGGGATGCAGGCCTTGCTGCTGGGCGGCGGTTTCAGCGGCAGCTTCACCACTTATGGCATCACCGTTGCGGTCAACGGTACGGCACTGCCGGCCAGTTCGGCCGTGCTCTATTCCGGTGAAAGCCTGGTCGTCGCCTTCGACCCCTGGTCGCTGGTCATTGCAATCGTCATCTACATCATCATGTCGATGTCGTCCTGTAACGAGGAAGAAGGCAAGCTCGCCATGAAGGAAGGGGCCGGTCTGTGCCATACGGTCGGTTCCTGGTGCTCCTCCTGCATTCGGATTTTCGGCAAGTGCGTCTCCTGTATCGAACACAGCACCGGCAAGTGCTGCTTCAACAGCAAACTGGCCCGCATCGTCAATGAGCAGGGCCGCGTGCAGGTCGGCAAGGGCTGGGGCTCCGGGGAACGCCCCGACTGCTCGGGGTTCACCATCGCCCAACTCCAGAGCCTCGACTTTGCGGCCATGGACCTCACCGAGTTCTACGCATCCATCGTCCCGACGCTGCCCAATGCCGGCGCGCTCCAGGGCAGCAACGCCGCCCGCCTGACGACTTGCTACTACGGACAGGGGAAGTGCCAATGAAGATCGCTTACACCGCTGCCTTGCTCGCCGGATTCGCGTCGCCCGCCCTCGCCGACGAGGTGCCCAGAGCCCCGGTATCGGATCCCCGACCGGTCATGTTGGCCGCCCTCCGATCAGTTGATGGCGAGGCCCACGCCATCCTCAGCGGCGAGATTGCCGAGGCGCTCACCCAGCGCTTTGCTGCCACCTCGCCGATCTATATCGATGTCACGACCGAGAAGCGCTACGCCCAGGCCGGTTGTGCCCGCTTGAATGTCAGGTTCTGGCAGGACGGGGTTTTACTGCCCGGTGCGCCGAGCCCACGCCGCCAGAGCATCGATTTCGGCATCAACTACTGCCTTGACGGCCAGCCACCGCAATCCCTGAAGTAGGGCCACGCATGATTATCCGTAACCGCTCCGCCCTCCCGCTGCTGCTGACCTTCGCCGTGCTGCTCGGCAACCAGAGCGCAACAGCCCAGGATGCTGCCTCCCGCTATTGGGCCGACAGTTGGCGCGGCTGGCATTTCTATGAAGCGCCAGTGCCAGAAGAGATCGAACACCCATTACCGCCGGGCAAGGCTACAACAACTGTGCCACCAGCCCAACCTTCGCGGGCACCGGAACTGCTCGAATTCGAACGCCTTCAGAAAGCACTGGAGGAGACGCGCAACATCGCCATCATGCGACCGAGCGAAGCCAATGTACGGCGCTACATGGAACTGGAGTCACAGGTCGTCGCCCGCGCTTCCTACTTCGCCGATGTCGCGCAACGCGTGGCCTGGGCCACCCCGCAACTGGACCCGACCCTGCAGGGCCGCCCGGTCAATGCCAAGGCCCTGGAAGTCTTCGACCAAGCCGAACTGGTGGATCGCTCGCGCGCCATTACCGACTTGGGCAAGGATCACGTGCTGTTCTTTTTCTATCGCTCGGACTGTCCGTACTGCCATGCCTTGGCACCGACGTTGGCAGCCTTCCAGGCCCGTCACAGTATCCAGGTCGTCGCCATCAGCGTGGACGGTGGACAGTTGCCAGTTTTCCCCAATGCCCGCCCAGACAACGGCATTGCCACTGCCCTGAAAGTCAGCCAGGTGCCCGCCGTATATCTGGCCCAGCCCTTCACCGGAAAGATCAGCCCGATCGGCTTCGGGGTGCTCTCGGAATCCCAGTTGCTCGAACGCATTGCCGTCGTCTCCACTCCGCAAGCCGAGGCCATGCTGCCCACAACCACACAAGGTCTCGCCCTACCCCCGGAGGTGCCATGAAACATTACGATCATCCTCATTTGCAGCGTAGTGCTGCCGCCTTCCTGGCGCTGCTGCTGGCGATCCCGTCCCTCCAACTGCAGGCCGGCGACCTCAACAGCGAGGTGAACAACATGTTCAACAATCTGGGTGCCATCGGTAACTACACGGCACCCGGTGCCTTCCGCGGCCAGACCTTCAATACCTACACCGGCGGCAACTTGATGATGCGTTCGCCGAACAAGGTTTATCAGCTGGCCGCCATCCAGTTCCCAAGCGCCAAGGCCGGCTGCGGCGGCATCGACGTCTTTGGTGGTTCCTTCTCGCACATTTCGGCGACCGAGTTCAAGAACATGCTGAAGAACATCACGGCGGCGCTGCCGGGGATCGCTTTTCAGCTCGCCCTGGAAGCGGTATCGCCCCTGCTCGGCGGGCTGACCAAGTGGGCCAAGGGGCTGGAGACCTGGATCAACAATGCCCGGATCAATTCCTGCGAAACCGCCAAGGCCATTGTCAGCACGGCGGCCGAATCGATTGGCTACAGTTCGCAGGAAACCTGTGCCGATCTGGCCATCGAGATGGGCATGGAAAGCGACCGCGATTCGGCGCGTCGCCGCTGTGCGACGGATCGGCCTAGCATATTGTCGTCAGCACGCTCGTCGGCCGACCCGAAGGTGAAAAACAAGGCACCCTTCGTCGGCAACCTGACCTGGAAAGCCTTGCAGTAC
>MGTN01000094.1 GCA_001799475.1 Desulfovibrionales bacterium GWA2_65_9
ACGACCACCGAGCGCATCCTCTATTATACCGGCGTCTCTCACAAGATTGGCGAAGTGCATGACGGTCAGGCCACCATGGACTGGATGGTCCAGGAGCAGGAACGCGGCATCACCATCACCAGTGCGGCCACGACCTGTTTTTGGCGTGAGCACCGCATCAACATCATCGATACGCCCGGGCACGTCGACTTCACCATGGAAGTCGAGCGCTCCCTGCGCGTGCTTGACGGCGCCGTGGCCGTGTTCGACGCCGTGGCCGGTGTCGAGCCCCAGTCTGAAACCGTCTGGCGTCAGGCCGACCGCTACAACGTCCCGCGCATCGCCTTTGTGAACAAGATGGACCGCGTCGGCGCGGACTACTTCCGCTGCGTGGACATGATCAAGACCCGCCTGGGCGCCAAGCCCGTGCCCCTGCACATCCCCATCGGCAGCGAAGACTCCTACGCGGGCATGGTCGACCTCGTGCGCGGCAACGCCGTGATCTACGTGGACCGCGCCGCTGACAAGGGCGTGGCCTTCGACATCGTTGAAATCCCCGCCGACCTCAAGGCCAAGTACGATGAGCTGCGCCTGGTCATGCTGGAGGCCGTGGTCGAGGAAGACGAAGCCTTGATGGAGAAGTACCTCGCCGGCGAGGAACTCACCGAGGATGAGATCATCCTGGGCATCCGCAAGGCCACCATCGCCATGAAGATCTGCCCGGTGCTCTGCGGCACCGCTTTCCGCAACAAGGGCGTGCAGTCCCTGCTCGATGCCATCATCGACTACCTGCCGTCCCCGCTGGAAATCCCGGCCATGATCGGCATCAACCCCGACAACGAGGAAGAGAAGATCGAGTGCCCCTGCGACGACACCAAGCCGCTGGCAGCCCTGGCCTTCAAGCTCATGACCGACCCCTTTGTCGGCCACCTGACCTTCCTGCGCATCTACTCCGGCCGCATCGAGTCCGGCGCCACCGTGGTCAACGCGGGCAGCGGCAAGAAGGAGCGCATCGGTCGTCTGCTCAAGATGCACGCCAACAAGCGTGAAGAGATCAAGGTCGCCCTGGCCGGTGACATCGTCGCCGCCGTCGGCCTGAAGAGCGTCTCCACCGGCGACACCCTGGCCGACCTCAAGGCCCCGGTCGTCCTGGAGTCCCTGGACATTCCGGAACCGGTCATCGAGGTCGCCATCGAGCCCAAGACCAAGGCCGACCGCGACCTGCTCTCGGCCAGCCTGGCCAAGCTGACCAAGGAGGACCCCTCGTTCCGCGTCAAGGGCAACGAGGAGACCGGCCAGACCCTCATCGCCGGCATGGGCGAGCTGCACCTGGAAATCATCGTTGACCGCCTGCTGCGCGAGTTCAACGTCAACGCCAACGTGGGCGCGCCCCGCGTGGCCTACCGCGAGACCATCACCAAGCCGAGCAAGTGCGACATGAAGCACGCCAAGCAGACGGGTGGCCGCGGCCAGTACGCGCACGTGGTCATCGAGATCGAGCCGAACCCCGCAGGCGGCTATGTGTTCGAGGACGACATCAAGGGCGGCCTGATCCCCAAGGAATACATCGCCCCCATCGGGCGCGGCATCGAGGATGCCCTGAAGAACGGCATCATGGCGGGCTACCCGGCCGTGGACGTGAAGGTCAAGCTGGTCCACGGCTCCTTCCACGAAGTCGACTCCAGCGAGCAGGCCTTCTACGTGGCCGGCTCCATGGCCATCAAGGAAGCGGCGAGCAAGGCCGGTCCTGTGCTGCTTGAGCCGATCATGAACGTCGAGGTCGTGACGCCTGAGGAGTACCTTGGCGACGTCATGGGCGATCTGAACGGACGCCGTGGGCGGGTGAGCAACCTGGAGGCGCGTGTTTCCTCCCAGGTCATCAACGCCCAGGTGCCCCTGTCCAGCATGTTCGGCTACGCCACGGATCTGCGTTCGCGCACCCAGGGCCGCGCCACCTTCACCATGCAGTTCGATCACTATGAGCAGGTTCCCGGCAGCATTGCCGAGGAGATCATGAGGAAGAAATAGTCGCCGGGAGCCTCCGGCGGCACTTTTCCCTTGACAGGAGAAGAGTCGAACAAGTAAGGCAACGTTCCGCCTCGTAGAAAATGTCCGGGGGGTGTCCCCGGAACGAATATCACGAGAACCAGATAACCCCCAGCATTTCCGTGGAGCAGCAGGCAAACGCATGCCTGCCGCGAGGGGTGCGAACCCCCGGAAACGAAGGAGAGTGTATGGCTGCGATGACGAGCGACCGTATTCGGATCAAGCTCAAGGCCTACGATTACCGCATCCTGGACAAGGCTGTGACGGAGATCGTCGATACCGCCCGGAATACCGGTGCGGCTATTGCCGGCCCTGTGCCCCTGCCCACGAACATCCTCAAGACCACCGTCAACCGCTCCGTGCACGTGGACAAGAAGTCCCGTGAGCAGTTCGAGATGCGCATCCACAAGCGCCTCCTCGACATCCTGGAGCCCACCCAGCAGACTGTCGACGCCCTGGGCAAGCTTTCGCTGCCCGCTGGCGTGGACGTCGAGATCAAGCTGTAGGGGAGGGGAGAGACATGTCAAAGACTCTCGGACTCCTCGGCCGCAAACTCGGCATGACGCGTATTTTTGCTCCTGACGGCACGGTTGTGCCCGTCACGGTCATCGCTGCCGGTCCCTGCCCGGTTCTCCAGATCAAGACCTCGGAGAAGGAAGGGTACAACGCCCTGCAGGTCGGCTACGACGCCATCCCCGAGCGCAAGCTCACCAAGCCTGCCAAGGGCCACCAGGCCAAGGCCGACAAGGGCTTCTACCGCCACCTGAGGGAATTTCCTCTGGAGGCCGTCGAGGGCTATGAGCTCGGCCAGGACATCACTGTGGACATCTTCCAGCCTGGCGAGAAGGTGAAGGTTACCGGCACCAGTAAGGGCAAGGGCTTCCAGGGCGTCATGAAGCGTTACAACTTCAAGGGCCTCAAGGCTTCCCACGGCGCCGAGAAGGTCCACCGCTCCGGCGGCTCCATCGGCACCAACACCGAGCCCTCGCGCGTCTTCAAGAACAAGAAAATGCCCGGACACATGGGCGACGAGCGCGTGACCCTGTCAAGCGTTGAGATCGTCGATGTCCGCCCTGAGGATAACATCATCGTGGTCAAGGGCCAGGTGCCAGGCTGCAGAAACGGCTTGGTGATGATCCGCAAGGCCGGCTAGAAGGACACAATCATGGCAACTGTTACCGTGTTCGACCAGAGCAAAAAGGAAGTGGGCAGCCTCGAACTGTCCCCGGAGATCTTCGAGGTGGAAGTCCGCCCCGAGATCATGCACCTGGTGGTGCGTGCCCAGCTGGCGGCCAAGCGCGTCGGCACTCACTCCACCAAGACCCGCGCCTTCGTCTCCGGCGGCGGCAAGAAACCCTGGAAGCAGAAGGGCACGGGCCACGCCCGCGCCGGCTCCACCCGTTCGCCCATCTGGCGCGGCGGTGCGGTCATCTTCGGGCCTTCTCCGCGCAGCTACGAGTTCAAGGTGAATCGCAAGATTCGCCGCCTGGCACTGAAGATGGCCCTGTCCTCGCGCTTGAGCGAAGACAACCTGCTGGTGCTGAAGGGGATTGACCTTCCGGACTTCAAGACTAAGCACTTCGCCGAGGTCGCCAAGGGCCTCGGATTGGAAAAAGCCTTGATTGTTTTCACGGAAGTGGATAATAACCTCCTTCTTTCGGCGCGTAATCTGCCTGGCATCAAGCTGCTCCCGGCTGATAAACTCAACGCATACGATGTGTTGCTGTACCCGAAGCTGGTCATGCTTGAGAGCGCCGCTGTTTCTGTTCAGGAGAGGTTGAAGTAGCATGGACTACACGAAAATAATCATCCGCCCGGTCATCACCGAGAAGGCCAACCTCGCGAAGGAATACCTGAATCAGGTGTCCTTTGTGGTGGCGAATTCCGCCAACAAAATCGAGGTCAAGCGCGCCGTCGAGGCCGCCTTCAACGTCAAGGTCGAGGCTGTGAACATCGTCCGCAGGCGTCCCTCCCGCCGCATCCGCCATGGGCGGACCATTGGCAAGGTGTCGGGATACAAGAAGGCCTTCGTCACCCTGGCCAAGGGCGACAAAATTGAGTTCTTCGAGGGAGTTTAGACATGTCCGTCCGCAAGGTAAAACCCACTTCGGCTGGACGCCGCTTCCAGACCATCTCCACCTTTGAGGAGATCACTCGGAGCACTCCGGAGCCGTCCCTCACCAGTGGTCTGTGTAAGAAGTCCGGCCGCAACCACTTTGGCCGCATCACCTCGCGCCGCCGTGGCGGCGGGCACAAGCGCCTGTACCGCGAGATCGACTTCCGCCGCAACAAGACCGGCGTGCCGGCCAAGGTTGCGTTCGTGGAATACGACCCCAACCGCAGCGCCCGCATCGCCCTCTTGCACTACGCCGACGGCGAGAAGCGCTACATCCTGGCCCCCCTGGGCCTCAAGGTGGGCGACCAGATCCTCTCCGGCGAGTCCGCGGACATCAAGCCCGGCAACGCGCTGGTGCTGTCCAAGATCCCGGTGGGCACGGTCATCCACAACATCGAGCTGCACCCCGGCCGTGGCGGCCAGTTCTGCCGCGCCGCCGGCGCCTACGCCCAGTTGGTGGCCAAGGAGGGCACATACGCCCTGCTTCGCCTGCCTTCGGGCGAGGTGCGCAAGGTGCTCTCCCACTGCATGGCCACCATCGGCCAGGTGGGCAACATCCACCACGAAAAGATCACCCTGGGCAAGGCCGGCCGCAATCGTTGGAAGGGCCGTCGGCCCGAGGTGCGCGGCGTGGCCATGAACCCGGTCGACCATCCTTTGGGCGGTGGCGAGGGCAGAAGCTCCGGCGGTCGGCATCCGTGTTCCCCGTGGGGCATGCCGAGCAAGGGTTACAAGACCCGCAAGCCGAAGAAGTCGTCCTCCAAGCTTATCGTCAAGCGCCGCGGGCAGAAGTAGGAGTAGAACATGGCCAGATCAGTCAAAAAAGGTCCCTTCGTGGACGGCCATCTGCAGAAGAAGGCCGATACCGCCAACGAGAACAAGGACCGCCGCGTCATCAAAACCTGG
Source organism: Desulfovibrionales bacterium GWA2_65_9 (assembly GCA_001799475.1). GTDB lineage: Bacteria > Desulfobacterota > Desulfovibrionia > Desulfovibrionales > Desulfovibrionaceae > Humidesulfovibrio. The sequence continues at coordinate 5,048 of MGTN01000094.1, forward strand.
TCCCGCAGGTCCACCATCCTTCCCGAGATGGTCGGGCTCACGTTCGCGGTCCACAATGGCCGTAAGTTCATTCCCGTTTTCGTGACGGAGAATATGGTCGGGCACAAGCTGGGCGAGTTTTCGCCCACCCGCACCTTCTTCGGACACGCTGCGGACAAGAAATCCAAGGGCAAGTAGGGAGCGCAGCAATGGAAGCCAAAGCTATCGCCAAGTACCTGCGCATTTCAGCGCGCAAGGTGCGGATCGTGGCGGAGAACATCAAGGGCAAGCCGGTTGAGGATGCGCTCAACATCCTTAAGTTCACGCCCAAGAAATCGGCCCAGCTGATCAGTAAGGTGCTGTACTCGGCCATCGCCAACGCCGGACAGATTCCGGGCGTTGACGTGGACGCCCTCGTTGTGGGGAATGTGATGGTGAACGAAGGCCCGACTCAGAAGCGCATCATGCCTCGCGCCATGGGCCGTGCCTACCGCATCCTCAAGCGCACCAGCCACATAACCGTCATCGTGAAGGAAAAGTAGGGGGCGCCATGGGTCAGAAAGTACATCCGATCGGGTTCCGCCTGGGGTATACCAAGAACTGGCTTTCCCGCTGGTTCAGCAAGAAGGACTATCCGGCCTTCGTGCTCCAGGACGACCAGCTCCGTAAATACGTGAAGAAGAAGCTCTACCACGCCGGTCTCGCCAAGATCGAGATCGAACGCGCTGGCGGCAAGGTGCGCCTGGTGCTGCACACTGCCCGCCCAGGCATCGTCATCGGCCGCAAGGGCGCCGAGATCGAGAAGCTGCGTGACGACCTCAAGAAGGAGTTCGGACAGGACATCACCATCGAGGTGACCGAGATCCGCCGTCCCGAGGTTGAGGCCCAGCTCGTGGCCGAGAGCATTGCCACCCAGTTGGAGCGCCGCGTGGCCTTCCGCCGCGCCATGAAGCGCACCGTG
>MGTN01000095.1:0-2770 GCA_001799475.1 Desulfovibrionales bacterium GWA2_65_9
GTTCCAGGAGGAGACGGGCACGCTGTACAACCTGGAGGCCACCCCGGCCGAGGGCACCAGCTACCGCCTGGCCAAGATCGACAAGAATCTCTACTCGGACATCATCACCAGCGGCAACGGCACGCCGTACTACACCAACTCCACCTGCCTGCCCGTGGGGCATTCCGAGGATGTCGTGGCCTGCCTGGAGCACCAGGACCAGTTGCAGCCCTTGTACACCGGCGGCACGGTGTTCCATACCTTCCTGGGCGAGAGCGTGGCCGACCTGGCGAGCCTGCGCGAGTTCATCGTGCGCTCCTTCCGCAACACCAAGCTGCCGTTCTTGTCCATCACGCCGACCTTCTCGGTCTGCAAGGACCACGGCTACATCCACGGCGAGCACGAGACCTGCCCCACCTGCGGCGAGGTCGCCGAGGTCTACACGCGCATCGTGGGCTACTACCGGCCCGTGTCGCGCTGGAACAAGGGCAAGCAGGCCGAGTACGTGGACCGCGTGGTCTATTCCGGCGTGTGCGACTGCGATCGCTGAACCGAAACCTTGCATGAACACAAAGGACCGCCGGGGCGAGAGGCTCCGGCGGTCCTTTGTACTTTGAGCGGGGCAAGGGGCAGGCTGGTCCGCGTCCTGCGAACATCGCGGACCAGCCTGTGCAAAGCCACTTCCACATTGACAGCCCGCGCGAAGTATGGAAAATGAGCACTCACTCTAGAGAGCTGTGTGGCCCTCTGCGGGTGAGTACTCATTTTCAACCAATCAGCATACGAGGCCTACCCATGAAAATGGCGCGCGCTGCCGCAATCGTCCTGGCTCTGCTCACTGTCCTGGGCTGCTCGAAAGAGTCCGACACCATCAAGATCGGCGCGGTGCTTTCCGTCACCGGCCCGGCGTCGTTTTTGGGCGAGCCCGAGAAGAACACCCTGCTCATGCTTCAGGATGAACTCAATGCCAAGGGCGGCGTGGAAGGCCGCAAGGTCGAGGTCATCGTCTACGACGACGAGTCCGACGTGAACAAGTGCGTCATGGCTGCCAAGAAGCTCATCGAGCAGGACAAGGTGGCCGTGGTCCTTGGCCCCAGCATTTCCGGCAACACCCTGGCCATCTCCAAGTTCTTCGCCCCGGCCAAGATTCCGCTGGTGTCCTGCGCGGCGGCCGAGAAGATCGTCAAGCCCGTGGACCCCTTTGTCTTCAACACCCCGCAGCTGGACCGCCACGCCGTGGGCAAGATCCTTTCCGACGCCAAGAAGAAGGGCTACGCCAAACTGGCCATCCTCACCGTAAGCGACGGCTTCGGCCAGGCCGGACGCGCCGTGCTGCAGGAGCTCATCCCGGCCCAGGGCCTGACCCTGGTGGCCGACGAGGTCTTCGGCCCCAAGGATACGGACATGTCCGCCCAGCTGACCAAGGTCAAGGGCGCAGCGCCCGATGCCATCATCTGCTGGGGCACCAACCCCGGCCCGGCCGTTGTGGCCCGCAACCGCGCCCAGCTGGGCCTCACCATCCCGCTGTACATGAGCCACGGCGTGGCCTCCAAGAAGTTCATCGAGCTGGCGGGCGCCGCCGCAGAGGGGTTGGTTCTGCCCGCAGGCCGCTTGGTGGCCGTGACCCAGGTGCCCGACGGCCATCCCCAGAAGGCCCTGCTGACCAAGTACGTGGCCGACTACACCAAGAAGTACGGCAGCCCGCCCTCCACCTTCGGCGGCCATGCCTATGACGCCATGATGCTCGTGGTCGAGGCTGTCAAGGCTGGCAAGTCAGCCAAGTCCCAGGACATCCGCGACAACCTGGAGAAGATCAAGGGCCTGGCCGGAACCGGGGGCGTGTACACCATGACTCCGGAGAACCACAACGGCCTGGACGAGGGCGCCTTCCTCATGGTGACCATCGAGAAGGGCGAGTGGAAGGTCGTCGACTAGCCTGAGCCTGCCGGAACGTGAGGAACAGAACGGCTTGCGGCCGTCCGTGTGCGCGCATTGACAGCCCGCGCCATGTGTGGATATGTGCATTTACTTTTGGGCACTGCGAAGTGCCGTGCGGGTAAATGCTCATTCACGTCCCAACATCAGGCGAGGCATTTCCATGAAAATGGCGCGCGCTGCCGCAATCGTTCTGGCTCTGCTCACGGTCCTGGGCTGCTCGAAAGAGTCCGACTCCCTCAAGATCGGCGCGGTGCTTTCCGTCACCGGTCCGGCGTCGTTTTTGGGCGAGCCCGAGAAGAACACCCTGCTCATGCTCCAGGAACAGATCAACGCCGCTGGCGGCGTCGAGGGCCGCAAGCTTGAGGTCATCATCTACGACGACGAGTCCGACGTGAACAAGTGCGTCATGGCCGCCAAGAAGCTTATCGAGCAGGACAAGGTGGTGGCGGTCTTCGGCCCCAGCACCTCGGGCAACACGCTGGCCATCTCCAAGTTCTTCGCCCCGGCCAAGATTCCGCTGATCTCCTGCGCGGCGGCCGAGAAGATCGTCAAGCCCGTGGACCCCTGGGTCTTCAACACCCCGTCGCTGGACCGCCACGCCGTGGGCAAGATCCTGGCCGATGCCAAGAAGAAGGGCTACGCCAAGCTGGCCATCCTCACCGTAAGCGACGGCTTCGGCCAGGCCGGACGCGCCATGCTGCAGGAGCTCATCCCGGCCCAGGGCCTGACCCTGGTGGCCGACGAGGTCTTTGGCCCCAAGGACACGGACATGTCCGCCCAGCTGACCAAGATCAAGAGCGCAGCACCCGACGCCATCGTCTGCTGGGGCACCAACCCCGGCCCGGCCGTTGTG
>MGTN01000095.1:2820-6535 GCA_001799475.1 Desulfovibrionales bacterium GWA2_65_9
GGCTCTGTTGACCAAGTACGTGGCCGACTACACCAAGAAGTTCGGCAGCGCGCCGGCCACCTTCGGCGGCCATACCTATGACGCGCTGATGCTCGTCATCACGGCGGTCAAGGCGGGCAAGTCCATCAAGCCCCAGGACATCCGCGACAACCTGGAGAAGATCACGAACATGCCGGGAGCTGGCGGCGTCTTCAGCATGAGCCCGGAGAACCACAACGGCCTGGACGAGAGCGCCTTCTTCATGGTGACCATCGAGAAGGGCGAGTGGAAGGTCGTCGACTAGCCTGACGTTATAACGTGCAACGCGGTCGGCGGACCTTCGGGTTCGTCGGCCGTCTTGTCTTTGGAAGCGCATGGATCTGCCAAGCCTGCTGCAATACCTCATCACGGGCCTGACCGTGGGCGCCACCTATGGCCTCACGGCGCTGGGCTTCACGATCATCTTCAACACCACCGGCATCATCAACTTCGCCCAGGGCGAGTTCGTGATGCTTGGCGGCATGATGAGCGTGTTCTTCATGCGCGCGCTCGGCCTGCCCGAACCCGCAGCCATCGCCCTGGCCGTGGCCGGCACGACGCTGCTCGGCGCGCTGGTGGAGCGCCTGGCCATCCGCCCGGTGCGCGACTGCCCGCCCATCAACCTGGTCATCATCACCATCGGCGTGTCCATCCTCATCCGGGGCGCGGCCATGCTCCTCTGGGGCAAGGACACCTTCGCCCTGCCGCCGTTCTCCGGCAGCGCGCCCCTGCCGTTTCTCGGCGCGGCGCTGATGCCCCAGACCCTGTGGGTGCTGGCCATCAGCCTGCTCATTTTGGCCGGGCTCAAGACGTTCTTTGCGCGCAGCATCCACGGCAAGGCCATGCTGGCCTGTTCCTTTGACCCCAAGGCCGCGGCCCTGGTGGGCATTGGCGTTGACCGCATGGTGCTGCTCTCATTTATGATCTCGGCCCTGGTGGGTGCTGTGGGCGGGGCCATCCTGGCGCCCATCACCCTGACCTCCTTTGACGTGGGCGTGATGCTTGGGCTCAAGGGCTTTGCCGCCTGCATCCTGGGCGGCCTGGGCAATCCCTTTGGCGCGGCTGCCGGCGGGCTCATCCTGGGCGTGCTGGAGTCCTTGGGCGCGGGGCTTATTTCTTCGGCCTACAAGGACGCTTTGGCCTTCGTCATCCTCCTGGTCCTTTTGTTCGTGCGGCCCTCCGGGCTCTTCGGGCAGAAGGACGGCAAGCGGGTCTGAGCATGGGCTACGGACGCGACATGCGCTGGCTGTGCGGCCTGCTGGTGCTGCTTGTGCTTGCGCCGCCGCTGCTCGGCAACAATTACTACCTCACGGTGCTGACCATGTGCTGCCTGAACGCCATGATCGCCGTGGGCCTGAGCCTGCTGGTGGGCCACGCCGGGCAGATATCCCTTGGCCACGCCGGGTTCTACGGCCTGGCGGCCTACACCACGGCGGCGCTCTCGACGACCCTGGGCGTGCCCGTGGGCCTGTCCATGCTCGCTGGCGTGGGCGTGACCTCCGGCGTGGCGGCGCTGGTGGGCCTGCCCGCACTGAAGCTCAAGGGCCACTACCTGGCCATGGCCACCCTGGGTTTCGGCGTCATCCTGTCCATCCTGTTCAACGAGACCGTGGCGGTCACGGGCGGGCCGTCCGGCTTCACGGGCATCCCGCGCCTGTCGCTGTTCGGGGTGGAATTCACCAGCGACCTTTCGGTGTACTACTTCATCATCGCCATCCTGGGCCTGGTGGTCTGGCTGTCCTTCAACATCCTGCACTCGCGCGTGGGCCGCGCCCTGCGCGCCCTGCACACCTCGGAGAAGGCGGCCCAGGCCATGGGCATCGACATCGCGCGCTACAAGCTGTTCATCTTCATCGTCTCGGCCGCCTTCGCGGGCTTGGCCGGGGTGCTCTACGCCCACTACCTGACCTTCATCGCACCGGCGTCCTTCGGCTTTTTGTTCTCCGTGCAGCTCATCGTCATGGTCGTGCTGGGCGGCATGACCAGCGTGCCCGGCTCCATCGTGGGCGCGTTCTTCCTCACCGTGCTGCCGGAGTTCCTGCGCGCCTTTGAGAGCATTGAGATCCTGCTCTTCGGCGGCATATTGGTGCTGTGCATGATGTATCTGCCCGACGGCCTGGCCGGGGGCTTCCACCGCCTGTGGCGGCTGCTGGGGCGGCTGGTCTACGTGCGCCATTCGGGAGAGGACAATGGCTGAGCCGCTGCTTCTCTGCACGGACGTGGGCGTGCGTTTCGGCGGCCTGCAGGCCCTCTCCGGCGTGGACCTGGTGGCCGGGCAGGGCGAGATCACGGCCGTCATCGGCCCCAATGGCGCGGGCAAGACCACGCTCATCAACGCCATCTCCGGCATGGTGGCGGCTGAGCGCGGCACCTTCCGCCTGGGCGCGGACGACATCACCCTTGCCCCGGCCCACGAGCGCAGCCGCCTGGGCCTGGTGCGCACCTTCCAGAACCTGGAGATCTTCTCCAACATGACGGTGCTGGAGAACGTCATGACCGGCTGCCATGCCCGGCTGCGCATCGGGGCCTGGCAGAGCCTGCTGCATACCCGCGCGTCCCAGGCCATGGAAAAGACCATCCGCAACGAGGCCCTTGAGGTGCTCGACTTCGTGGGCCTGTTCGAGCTGGCCAAGTACGCGGCCAAGGATCTGCCCTTTGGCAAGCAGCGCCTGCTGGAGCTGGCCCGCGCCCTGGGCGCCCGGCCCCGGCTGCTTCTGCTCGACGAGCCCGCCGCGGGCCTGAACATGTCCGAGACCCAGGTCCTGGCCGACCTGATTCTGCGCGCGCGGGAGCATTTCAACCTGTCCATCGTGCTGGTGGAGCACGACATGGACCTGGTCATGCGCATCAGCGACCAGGTGCTGGTGCTCTGCTTCGGCCAGGCCATCAGCCGGGGCACCCCGGCCCAGGTGCAGCGCGACCCCCACGTGATCAGCGCCTATCTGGGCGACGACGAGGACTAGGACCTGTTTCTAAAAGCGTCTTTTGCCCCCTGGACATCGTCATGAGTCGATTTGGCGCCAGGGCTGTACCGCATGAGTACTATCCCTGGCCCCAAATCGCCTCTTTCCTCGCCAGGGAACAAAATCCATCTTTTGGAAACAGGCCCTAGAAGCAGGGATAGACATGAACGCGCCACTGCTCGAAATAACCAATTTGGATGTGTTCTACGGCAAGATCCACGCCCTGCGCCAGGTCAGCCTGAACGTGCGCCAGGGTGAGATCGTCTCGCTCATCGGCGGCAACGGCGCGGGCAAGACCACGCTTTTGTGCACCATCTCCGGGCTCATCCGCGCCAGCGCGGGCACGATCTCCTTTGCCGGGGCGGACATCACCCGCCGCGCGCCGGAGCGCATCGTGCAGGACGGCGTGTCCCACGTGCCCGAGGGCCGCCTCGTGTTCAGCCCGCTTTCCGTGGCCGACAACCTGCGCCTGGGCGCCTATGGCCGCAGCGGCGCCGGTGCGCGCGCGGAGGCGCGCGAGCAGGCGGCGGAGGATCTGGAGCGGATGTTTGAGATGTTCCCGGTGCTGCGCGAGCGCAGGAAGCAGGCTGCGGGCACGCTTTCCGGCGGGGAGCAGCAGATGCTGGCCATCGGCCGTGCGCTCATGGCCCGGCCAAGGGTGCTGTTGCTGGATGAGCCGGGCATGGGCCTGGCCCCCCTGGTGACGCGCGAGATCTTCCGGCTCATCGTGACCC
>MGTN01000095.1:6563-9293 GCA_001799475.1 Desulfovibrionales bacterium GWA2_65_9
TCTGGTGGAGCAGAACGCCCGGCGCGCGCTCAAGATCGCCGACCGCGGCTACGTGCTGGAGACCGGCCGCGTGACCCTTGAGGGCGCAAGCCGTGAGCTGCTGGCCAACCGCGATGTGCAGTGCGCCTACCTCGGCCACGACATCGACAGCTAGCCCGCCTGACCCGAGCCTCGTTCCCCAATTCCCGACGATTCTTCCCGTCAGCCCCGCAGGGGTGTTCCGGCCCGCGCTGTTTCCTGAAGGGACACTTGGGGGCCTCGCTACTTCCCGAAGGGACACTTGGGGAAGGTGCAGCTGCGGCAGTTCAGGCAGAAGCCGCCCTCGGCCATCCGCGCCAGGTCGCGGCGCGTGAGCTCGCAGCCGGCCAGCACGCGCGGCAAGAGGATGTCCAGGCTCGTGGCCTTGTGGAACAGCGCGCAGGCCGGCACGCCCATGACCTGCGCCGACCCTGTGGGCGAGGCGATGCGGCCGAGCAGCGTCATGGCCCCGGGCAGGAGCGGCGCGCCGTAGAGCATGTCCGTGAGCCCGGCCGCCACCAGCCCCTTGCGGGTCACGTCGTCCGGGTCCACGGAGAGCCCGGCCGTGGTGATGATCAGGTCCGCGCCAGCGGCCAGCAGCCCGGCCACGGCCTCGGCGATCTTGTCCGTGTCGTCGGGCACGATGGTCTCGGCCACGACCGAGCAGCCCAGGCGCTCGACCTTTTCCCGGATGATGGGCGCGAACTTGTCCTCGATGAGCCCCTGGAAGACCTCGCTGCCCGTCACCAGCACGCCCACCTGCGCGGGCCGCAGCGGCCGCACGCGGAACAGCGGCCCGGCGGCCAGCACGGCCTGGGCCTTGCGGAAGTTCTCGGCCGAGAGATACAGCGGGATGGCCCGCGCCCCGGCCAGGCCCTTGCCGGCCTCGGCCAGCACGCCGGAGTGGCGGCTGGCGCACATCACATCCGGCACCAGGTTGAAGGCCTCCTGGCGTTCCCGGTCCACCTCGAACACGCCGGTGCAGGCGGCGCGGAAATTGATCTTGCCCTCGCGCGGGGTCTCGTCACAGAGCACGTTGTCGCCCGCCATGAGGTGCGCAAAAGCCAGCGCGGCCTCGTTCTCGTGCACGAAGCCGCTTGGCGCGTCCTGCTCCAGGTAGACGTTGGCGCGGCCCATCTGCTGCAGGCGGCAGACGTCGCCGCCGCTCAGCGTCTGCCCAGCCTGGAACTCCACGCCTTTTGATTCGCCAGGGACAATGCGCGTCATGTCGTGCAGGGCGCGCTGGCCCACGGCCTCGGCCACGGGCACGGCGGTCAGCGCTGGTTCGGCCAGTGCGCTGGGCGCGCAGAGGTACGGGGCCTCGCCCTGGCAGCCCCGGCAGATGGCCCCGTCCGGCGCGGGGTAGGGCTCGGCGCAGATGGGGCACAGGGCCACGCGGCCCATGCCCTTGTGCTTGTGCGCGCGCTCGATCATCTGGATGGGCGCGATGGAGCAGATGCTCTCGCCCGCCGCCTCGATCTCGCGGAACAGCTTGTCCGTGTCCTGGTCGGCCTTCTTTTTGAGCTTGAGGAACCAGGAGCTGATCTCCCCAAAAGGGGCCATCTTGTCCACGTCGAGCCAGACGCGGAAGCCCACGCCGGTGTGCTTGTCGAACAAGGCCACGGCGTAGCGGCCCGGGTTCAGCACGCGCATCCAGCCGTTGCCCAGCGTGCAGGGGGTCAGGAGCTGCACGGCGTCGGGCAGGCACTTGGGCGTCTCCACCACGGCCTCGAACAGGGTGCCCTCGGGCAAATCCCGGCGCGCCAGCTCCACCATGTATCCGCCGATCAAGAGGCCAGGGGCGGGGTAGCCGTGGAAGGCCGCGGCCTTGTCCTTGAACTCCTCGAAGGTGTATGCGCCGATGTTCATGCGTGCCTCGCGCGCACCGCGAGCGGTGCTGGTTTTTGTTGTCGGCGTCTGGCATGGTCCAGCTCTGCTGTCCGGTCATGTCGCCCGGCCCTGTTGACCAAACCTGTTATCCAAACCTGTTATCCAAAGCTGTCGTCCAATCCTGAAACAATAGCGCGCCTGGGAGCGCAGGGTCAACCCGCTCGTGAGGCCGGTCAGCAGGCCGGTCAGCAGGCTGGTCGGGGGGCACGCATAGGCCAACGCCGCCGAGCATCGCCGCAGAGGAACGCCGCAGGCCAAGGTTGGGGAAAGGCTTGTCCCCGGCCTGTCCGGTGCGCTACAAGCGCGCTATGCGTATGCCGTAAACCGGGCGGGATTGGCGTCCTGTCCGCCCCGGCCAACCTTCGCTGGAGGAACCCGTGTCCGTGAAAAAACTGTCCGCCGCAGTGCTGGCCCTCTGCCTGGTGGTTGCTGTTTCTCTGTTCGTGGGCGCGCTGCCCGCCGATGCGCTGCCCGCCGATGCGCTGCCCGCCGATGCGCTGTTCGCCGATGCGCTGTCCGCCGGCCCGCAACAGGCCCAGGCCGCAGGCAAGACAGTCCGCGCCGCCTTCGTGCTCCTGGAGGGCATCGGCGACCAGGGCTGGACCACGGCCCATTACGACGGCATCCGGCACCTGGAGAAGCGGCTGGGCGGCCAGGTGGAGGTGTCCTACACCGAGAACGTGCAGTCCCCGGCCGAGGCCGAGCGCGTCCTGCGCGACTACGCGCGCCAGGGCTTCGACGTGATCTTCGGCACCACCTTCACGCACATGGAGCCCCTGTACACGGTGGCGGGCGAGTTTCCCAAGGTCACGTTCATGCACT
>MGTN01000095.1:9323-11945 GCA_001799475.1 Desulfovibrionales bacterium GWA2_65_9
GCGGCATCAACTCCTTCACCCTGGGCCTGGTGCGCGGCCTGCGCGAGTCCGGGACGCCGTTCGACGCCGACCGGGTCAACACCATCGTCTGGCTCAAGTCCTGGCGCGACGCGGTGCGCGAGACCACCCTGGCCGAGGAACTGGCCGCCAAAAAGCACGACCTCATCCGCGAGATGGCCGACACCTCCGAGTCCTCCAGGGCGGCCTGCCGGAAGGGCGTGCCCGCCATCGGCTACGGCACCGACTCCGCCAAGTATGGCGCGGCCTGTGCGTTGACCTCCACCACGCTTGAGTGGGGGCCGCTGTACGTCGATATCGTGCGGAATATCCTCGCCGGGACCTGGAAGAACGACCAGGTCTTCGTGGGCTTCGAGGCTGGCGGCGTGGGGCTGGCCCCCTTTGACCGTGCCGTGCCCAGGGCCGTGGCCAGCAAGGTCCTGGCGCTCAAGGCCAAAATGGTCAAGGGTGAGGACATGAGCTTTGCCGGACCCATCGTGGACCAGGCCGGGACCCTGCGCGTGAACAAGGGCGGCAAGGCCACGGACGCCGAGCTTCTGTCCATGCGCTGGTTCGTCCGGGGCGTGCAGGGCACGCTGCCGGAGTAGTAAGCCGACTGATCAGCGAGACGGGTCCGCTACAGCCCGCGCGGCGGAATTTTTCGATCACGAAGAGCGAGGGCGGGCGCGCTGCGCAAACACGAAACCCGAGCCACAAGGAGTCCGGACTCATGCGACTGACCGCGAAACCCCTTTGGCTGCTGCAATGCGCCGCGCTGCTTTTGCTGCTGCCCGCAGGCTGCGCGCGGCCTGTCCACCAGCCGCTGACCCTGACCATCGCCCACATCAACGACACGCACTCCAACCTGGAGCCCGTGGACACCGGCCTGACCCTGGCGGGCGTGAAGGTCAAGGCGCAGCTGGGCGGGTTCGCGCGGCTCAAGACGGCCCTGGACGAGGTGCGCGCCAGCGAGAGGAACGTGCTGGCGCTGCACGCCGGGGACGCGGTGCAGGGCACGCTCTTCTTCAACGTGTTCCAGGGCAAGGCGGACGTTGCCTTCCTGAACCAGCTGGACCTGGACGCCATGACGCTGGGCAACCACGAGTTCGACAAGGGGCCGGAGCTCACCGGCTTGCTGGCGGCCAGGGCCAGGTTTCCGATGCTCGCGGCCAACCTCGACGTCTCGGGCGAGCCGGCCCTAGCGGGCCGCATCCGGCCCTACGTGGTCCGGCTGTTCGGGCGCGAGCGCGTGGGCATCATCGGTGCCACCACGCCCAGCACGCCGCAAATCACCACCAGCGTGGGCCAGGTGGTCTTCCACGAGGCCGCCCCGGACGTGGCCGAGGCCGTGCAGGAACTGCGCGGCCAGGGCGTGGACAAGATCGTGGTGCTTTCCCACCTGGGCTTTGATCAGGATATCGCCCTGGCCAAGGCCGTGCCGGGTATCGACGTCATCGTGGGCGGCCACTCGCACACGCTGCTCGGCGACCCGGCCCGGCTGGCGACGCTCGGCCTGACCCCGGCCGGACCCTATCCCACCGAGGTGCTTGGCCCGGACAATGGCCGTGTGCTGGTGGTCCAGGCCTGGCGCTGGGGCGCCCAGCTCGGGGTGCTGACGCTCTCGTTTGACGCCGAAGGGGAAATCGTGGGCTACACGGCCCGGCCCATGCTCCTGGCCGGGGACGGCTTCAGCCGGGACGGCAAGCCAGTGCCCAAGGGCTCACCGGAGCAGGCGGCCCTGGTGGCGGCGCTCACGGCCTCCGGCGTGGCCCGCGTGGTGGCTGAGGACGCCGAGCTGGCCAAGCGGCTGGAGCCCTATGCCCGGCAGCTGGACGCCTTCCGCAACGCGCAGATCGGGGCCAGGGCCGTGGTGGACCTCATCCGGGGCACGGCCACGGACCCCGGCGCAATCGTGGCCGACGCCTACCTGGCCAAAACGCCGGGGGCGCAGCTGGCCCTGCTCATGCCCGGCGGCCTGCGCCAGGACCTGTTCCAGGGCGAGCTCACGCTGGGCATGGTCATGGGCGTGCTGCCCTTCGGCAATACCCTGGTCAGCCTGGACGTCAGCGGGACCGAGTTCACAAGCGTCCTGGAGGAGGCTGCGGAGTTCCGCCTCAAGGTCCACCCGCCGGACGGCGCGGCCGGAGGTATCGACTGGCGAAAGGTCCGGGTGTTCCACGCGGCCGGGTTCACCTGCACTGTGGACCCAAGCCAGCCTAGGGGCAGCCGCATCGGCTCCCTGCGCGTGCGCCAGGCCGACGGCAGCTCTGCGGTCTCAGAGTATGTCCCGATCAACCCGGCGGCAACCTACCGGCTGGTGACCAACAGCTACCTGGCGGGCGGCGGCGACGGCCTGGCCACGCTGAAGAGCGCTCCGGGCGTCCGCGTGGACACCGGATACCTGGAGCACGACGCCCTGGCCGAGCATCTGAAGGCGCTGGGCGTGGTCGAGGCCCCGCAGCAGCGGCGCGTGGTGCTGGAGCAGGGCGGCGGCACGGTTTCGGTTCCGGTTTTGGGGCCGGTGTCGTGGCTGCCGATTCGTCAGGGCCAGAACCAGGACCAGAACCAGGACCAGAACCAGAACCAGGACCAGGACCAGAACCAGGGCCGGGGCCGGAGCGGGGG
>MGTN01000096.1:0-282 GCA_001799475.1 Desulfovibrionales bacterium GWA2_65_9
TTCCGCACCGGCAAGGAGCACTACATCCAGACCCTGGCCCAGGGCCTGGCGCTCTTCGCCATGGCCTTCTACGGCAAGAACATCGTCTACCGCACCACGGACTTCAAGACCAACGAGTACCGCAACCTCTTGGGCGGTCTGTTGTTCGAGCAGCACGAGGACAACCCCATGCTCGGCTTCCGTGGCGTGTCGCGCAACATCCACGACTGGGAGCTGGAGGCCTTCAAGCTGGCCCGCGGCATCTTCGGCGGCAAGAATCTGCAGATCATGCTGCCCTTTGTG
>MGTN01000096.1:299-441 GCA_001799475.1 Desulfovibrionales bacterium GWA2_65_9
GCGCAGCATGAAGCGCTACCTGAAGCAGGTGCACAACATCGAGTCCGGCAAGGACGGGGTCAAGCTCATCCTCATGGCCGAGATTCCCAGTAACGCCATCCTCTGCAAGGAATTCCTGCAGGAGGTGGACGGCTTCTCCATC
>MGTN01000096.1:449-5941 GCA_001799475.1 Desulfovibrionales bacterium GWA2_65_9
CGACATGACGCAGATGGTGCTGGCCACCGACCGCGACAACTCGCGCCTGCAGCACATCTACGACGAGGAAGACCCGGCGGTGATCTGGGCCATCCTGGTGACCATCTTCGCGGGCCAGAAGTACGTGAAGAAGGTCGGCTTTTGCGGCCAGGGCGTGTCCAACAGCGAGATCCTGCGCGGGCTGGTGGCCATCGCGGGCATCGACTCGGCCTCGGTTGTGCCCGACACCTACCGCAAGACCAAGGTCCAGATGGCCGAGGTCGAGGCCCTGGACATTCCGGTGTCGGGCCTTGGCGCCTGGCTCAAGGAGCAGCACTTTGGGCGCCTGCGCGCTCTGCTCGACGAGCACGGCTACGGGCACATCCTCAAGCGCTACAACACCGCCGAGGACATCATGGAGTGGTACGAGGGCGAACTCGATCGCTTCAGCGAGCAGCTGCGCGACAACATTGAGAACCCCAAGGAAGCCTTCTACCGCCAGGAGATGGAGCATTTCCGCGCCACCTTCCACAAGCCGGTCATCTACTCCAGCTGGAACTGGACCTACACCGTGGAGGACGCCATGCACCACGCCGGGTTCGCCACCTACGACGAGCAGGCCAAGGCCATGGCCGTGAAGCGGTCCATGCAGTGGTAAGAGGGTAGCGTTTGGGGGGCGGAAGCGGCGCTCTTCCTGTCCATAAAAAACGAATGGCGGTCTGGAAACAGGCCGCCGTTTATATTGGGGGGAGCGGGTTCAGCTCGGCTCAGAAGGCCGGTATCTTGAGCTCGGCGTCGATCTGGTCGGCGTCGGGGGCGTTGTAGCGCACCAGGTTGCGCAGGTGGAAGAAGCTGTCCTCGTCCATGGGCATGAAGTCGATGGCGACCCCGGTCTTGTCGCTGCGGATGATCTGACACTCGATCTCGATGCCTGCGTCACTGGACAGCTCGATGCGGATGACGCCGAGTCCGCCGGTGCTGATGCCGGGTTGCGGCATGGCCAGCATGCCCTTCAGGCTGATGTTCTGCGTGACCAAGGGATACACCTTCGCGCCTTTCTGGAGGTAGAACGCTGTGACGTGCGTGCTGACCCTGCTGCGGCGGCGTTTGTTTTCCATGCCATTGTCCTTGCCGGAGTGTGCTGATCCTATGTAATTATTAGGCCGGATTGGGCAGAGCGTCAAGGGACGGGCGCGTGTCCTTCCTCGGCCACAGGCCCGCCGAGGCGCAACATGCGCAGGTTCGGCAGGACGATGCCGAGGAGGATCAGGGCCATGCCGGCCACCTGCAGCGGCATGATGGCCTCGCCCACGATCAGGGCCGAGGCCAGCACCGTGGTGATGGGTTCGATTGTCGAGCAGATGGACGCCTTGGCGCTGCCCACCAGCTCCACGGCGCGATACAGGAGCGTCACGGCCAGGGCCGTGGGCACAAGCCCGAGCAGCACGCTTAAGCCCTTGGAGGCCATATCCAGGTCCAGGAAGCGCGTGGGCGGGGCCATGACCGTGTAGACCAGGGCCGTGGCGATGACGACATAGAGCGAGATGGTGCGCGGGTTCTCGCCCTTGAGCAGGAATTCCAGGCAGAGCAGATAGCAGGAGAATATGAGCATGGACGCCACGGCCAGCGTCAGCCCGGTCTGGTTTGCGCTGCGCAGAAAGGCGTCGAAGAAGACCAGGCCGCAGCCCGCCACCAGCAGGCCCAGGGACAGGGCCACCAGGCGGTCCAGGCGGGTCTTGAAGAGCAGGGCGGACAGAAGCGTCACCGCCACGGGATAGAAGTAGAGGATGAGCGAGGTTGTGGCCGCCGGGATGTACTTGAGCGAGGACATGAAGCAGAAGCTCTGCACCGGGTACAGGCCGATGCCCAGGAAGGCGGCCTTGAGCAGGGTCCTGGGCCGGGCGCGCAGCACGGAGCGGTCGGTTGCCGCGAACCAGCCAAGCAGCATCAGGCTGGCGAAGCCGAAGCGGTATTGCAGGATCTCCGTGGCCGCGAAGCCGCGCGCCAGCGCCAGCTTGCCCAGGATGGCGAGCATCCCGAAGCAGGCCGCAGAGAGCGCGGCATAGATGAAGCCCTTGAACCCCTTGCTCACGTGGGAACCCCCCGTTTCTGGCGTGGGCAGTGAGCTACGCGAAGATCAGCCAGAGGGCAAGGGCGCGGGACATGATCCAGGGCAAGCCCCTGAGTCTGGGCAGCCGCCAGGCTAGGGCCTGTTTCCAAAAGATGGATTTTGTTTCCCTGGCGAGGAAAGAGACGATTTGGGGCCAGGGAGAGTACTCATGCGGTACAGCCCTGGCGCCAAATCGACTCATGACGATGCCCAGGGGGCAAAAGACACTTTTAGAGACAGGCCCTAGAGCTCCGTGCTGAAGGAGTACCTGACCAGATGGGGCTCCTGCCCGGTGCCCGCAGGCACATCCACCGCGAACTCAAGCACCCCGGACGAGGGCTTGGACCACTTCTGGGA
Organism: Desulfovibrionales bacterium GWA2_65_9; assembly: GCA_001799475.1. Taxonomy (GTDB): domain Bacteria; phylum Desulfobacterota; class Desulfovibrionia; order Desulfovibrionales; family Desulfovibrionaceae; genus Humidesulfovibrio. The sequence continues at coordinate 2,896 of MGTN01000096.1, forward strand.
GGCGTCCTGCACCTTCCATTTGCCGGGCAGCAACTCCTGGAGCACCACGCGCTGCGCCTCTTTCTTGGAGTTCCTCAGGCGCAGCTCCCAGCTGCCTTTGTAGCTGTTCTTGCCGGTCTTCTCGAATTCCAGCGCCACGCGCTCCACCGTGATGTCGAAGACCTGTCCCAGGCGCAGTTCCACGCTTCCGCCCACCGGGGTGCGCTCCAGCGGGGCCTCGCCAAGAAAGTATTTGCTTTCAGCCTGTTCCTGAAAGGCCCTGAGGGTGCCTTTGGGCAACGGCAGCCCTAAACCCAGGGCTTTGGTGTTCCGAAAAGAGATGACTGCGTCGAGGTTTTCCTTGATGGGCTCGGCCTCGCGGCCCGAGGGCAAGGCATTGGCCCGGCCGAGCAGCTTGCGGCTCACGCCCAGGCGGCCGGACTCGAAGAGCTGGACCTGCCGGGACTGCTGATTGGCCAGGGTCAGGGGCCGCTTCAGGGGGTAGAGGTGGTACTCGAAGAGTTCCTGCGGCGCGCTGACGGCGTCCATGGCCTCGGGCGCGGCCATGGCCTTGGCTGCGAACAGCGCCCGGGGGGTGAATTGCGTGGCGCTGCGCGGGTCGCCTGCCAGGAGCTCCACGACCGCGTCGCCAAAGTCCGCGCCGGAGCGGTTCTGGAGGGTCACCCAGCCCGTGAGCTTGCCGCTTGTTGCGGCCTTGTTCATGGCCAGGACGTAGTCCATGCGCCAGGACAGCTCCCTGGCGATGTAGGTCAGCTCAATGTCCTGCCTGGCCGGACCGGAGTTGTTGACGTTCATGGTCAGCCTGGGGCGCGGGGACAGGCCCTTGGGCAGCTCGGGGTAGAGGATGGCCTCGTACGGGCCCGCGTAGATGGCGCCGTCGATGAGGAACACCGGGGCCTCATCCGTGGACAGGATGGTCGCCTCCTTTTGGATGCGGCCGTCACGGGTCTTGCCGTCGGGCAGGATGAGGGTGACCTTTTTGCCCAGGTTCCGGCGCAGGAGGTTCGACGGGGTGAGCAGGTCGTCGTCCAGGGCCAGGTCGTGGATGGCGAGCCCCTGCGGTGCGGTCTTGGAGCGCACTTGCAGGGTTTGCGGATCGAGGGTGCTGGGCAGGCCTGGCAAGAGCACGCTGCCTTCGCCCTTGGGCAGGGTCAGGGGCCTGAGTTCGGTCACCAGGGCCTGGCCGTTTTGCTGCACCACCAGGTGTGATTTCTTGATCTCCTGGGCGGAAATATCCGATGGGAACATGAAGAGCAGGGCAACGGCCAGGAGCATTAATTTCACGGCATCCTCCGGGGAAGGCAGGGCGATTGGCTGGGGTGTTCAGGGGATACGTACCATGTTTTCAAGCTTTGTCCATCCTGGCCATTTTGTGTGTTGAAAGAGTCTAGAGAATTTGTAACTATAGAAAATTTCGCTGGTTACGCGATTGTCGCAAATGAGTGCTTTACAAAAGGGCACAACTTGATTCAATAAGTATTCCTGGCACTGTTTGCTGTGTAAAATAGCAGGCTGACGGATTCGGCCGCCCAGCTCCCGGCGGCCACGAGGAGATCACCGCGTTATGTTTGCGATCATAGGCGTCATTGTCGTACTTGTCTGCGTTATCGGGGGCTTTGCCCTGGAAGGCGGGCCTCTGGGTGTGCTTGTGCAGCCCGTCGAACTGCTCATCATCGGCGGCGCGGCTGTGGGGGCGTTTTTCATCGCCTCGCCCAAGAGCATCATCTTCGGCACCATGAAGAAGGCCCTCAAGGTCTTTACCGCCTCCGAGGCCAGCAAGCAGACCTTTCTGGACATCCTGGGCGTGATCTACACCCTCATGAACATGGCCCGGCGCGACGGCATCGTGTCCATCGAGAGCCACGTGAGCAAGCCTGACGGCAGCGCCGTGTTTACGCGTTTTCCTTCGGTGCTCAAGAATCACGAGTTGCTTGAGTTCATCTGTGACAACTTCAAGGTGCTCCTGGCCGGCAACATCGAGCCGCACCAGTTCGAGGCGGTGATGGATATCGACATGGCCGCCTCGCACAAGCACGAGTCCAATGCCCCGGCCGCCATCAACAAGGTGGCCGACTCCCTGCCCGGCCTGGGCATCGTGGCCGCAGTGCTGGGCATCGTGCTCACCATGGCCAAGATCAACGAACCGCCAGAGGTCCTTGGCCACAGCATCGGTGCGGCCCTGGTCGGCACCTTCCTGGGCATTCTTCTGTCCTACGGCTTTGTCGGCCCCATGTCCCAGAACCTGGAGTACCAGGTGAAGGAAACCCACTCCATGCTGGAGGTGGTCAAGGCCGGGTTGGTGGGGTTTGCCAGCGGCTTTCCGCCCATGCTGGCTGTTGAGGCTGCGCGCCGGGCGGTGTGTGGCCCGGCCCGGCCCACATTTGAAGAACTGGAAGGAGCCTTGAAGGGTGGCCAAAAATAAGGGCGGCACCACCATCATCATCAAGAAGGTGGTGGGCGGCCACGCCGCGCCCCACGGGGGCAGCTGGAAGGTGGCCTTCGCGGACTTCATGACCGCCATGATGGCGTTCTTCCTGTTGCTGTGGCTTATCGTGGCCATGAAACCGCAGCAGAAGGAGTCCCTGGCCATCGTCTTCAAGGACGCCCAGCACGACTCGCGCAGCGAGGTCAAGCAGAGCGTGGTCCAGGCCATGTTCATCCCCAAGGACGCCAAGGTCGGCATGGCCGAGATGAAGTTGTCCGAGAAGGATCAGCTCAAGTACGAAGTGGCCCTGCTGGTGAAGGAGCTTTTGGCCAAGGACAATGACCTGCAAAGCAATTCCGGCATCAGCTCCGACAATGCGGGCGTGCTCATGCAGGTCAACAACTCCGTCATGTTCGCCCCGAACTCCGCCGTGCTCAAGCACGAGGCCGCAAAGCTGCTCGACGGCGTGGCCGAAATCCTCATGGCCCAGAAGGTCGATCTGGTCATCCGTGGGCATACGGACGACACGGAGAACGGCAACGGCCTGTATCCCTCCAAGTGGGAGCTCTCCGCCGCCAGGGCGGCAGCCAGCCTGCGCTACATCCTGGCCAAGGGCAACGG
>MGTN01000097.1:0-8521 GCA_001799475.1 Desulfovibrionales bacterium GWA2_65_9
GCGAAGATGCGGCTCCCCGTAGCCAGAGACATGGCCTGGGGCGTGGCCTGGACCTCGTGCCAGCCGATCTCGGCAAAGCGGTTGCGCGTCACCGCCCCGCCCAGCACCACGGACAAAAGCTGCGCACCCAGGCACACGCCGAGGATCAGCTTGCCCGCGTCCACGGCCTGGCGCAGGAAGCGCTTCTCCCCGGCCAGCCAGGAATACTCGTCGTCATCATACACGCCCATGGGCCCGCCCATGACGAGCAGCCAGTCAAAGCTGACGAGTTCCGGCAGGGCCTCGCCCTTCCAGAGGTCGGTGTGGGTCAGGCTGTGGCCGCGCGACTCGGCCCAGGCCGCGATCTCGGCCTCGTGTTCGAACTCCACGTGACGGATGCCGTGCAGGCGCAGGGGCTTGGACATGGGGGCTCTCCTCCGGAGTCTGGCGCCGAGCTTACAGGCTCAGCAGGTAGTGGTCCACGGGCGCGAAGTCGTCGGTCAGCACGGGCGGGTCGCCGGGCAGGTGGGCCTGGGGCACATAGCGCGTGTCCAGCATGGCCTGGAGGTCGGCCTTGGGGCTGGTCAGAGCCGGGGCAACGGGCGACTTGAAGGCCACCAGCAGGATGTTCTGGAACTCCGTCGGGTCGGCCGGATTGAGCACCAGGAAACTCTCCACGCGCGGGAACACGGACTTGTAGGTGGCCAGAAGCGCCCGGTAGAACCGGCTGCGCGGGCCTTCGGCGGCGCTGATGCAGTTCACCAGCACCACGCCGTCGGCGTCCAGCAGGCCGGACAGGGCCTGGACGGTCTCCCGCGTGGCCAGATGGAAGGGCACGGAATAGTGGCTGGTGAACACGTCCATCAGGGCCACCTGGTACGTGTCGCCGTCATCCTGGGCACGGGCCTGGGCACGGCCCTGGGCGCGGGCCAGGAAGCGCCGGGCGTCGTCGTGGTGCACGCGGACATCCGGGTGGCCGGGCCAGCCGAAATACTCGCCGGCGATGGCCGTGATGCCGGGGTCGATCTCCACCACGTCCAGGTGCGGCTGGCCGCCGAACTCCTGGGGCTGGCTCATCACATATTTGGGGAAGGAGTAGCCGCCGCCGCCGAGCATGAGCATCCGGCGGGTGTCTGGCCGGAAGTGCCCGGCCAGGCGGTAGAAACGCGTGTAGGGCACGGCCAGGGCCAGGGGGTCGTCGACAAACATGCCCGACTGCATGCCCTCCGGCCCGGTGGTCATCACGCGCATCTGCCCGCCGCCGCCACCGTCCTCGGTGTTGAACACCAGCACGCGCTGATAGCCGGTGTCGAGATCATACAGGCCCACCCGCTGGAACTGGCCGTCCCACGCGGACAGGGTCACGGCGGCGAGCCCCACCAGCGCCAGAGCCGCGAGCTTGGCCACGCCGTCGCCCCGGTACACGCAGGCCGAGGCCGCGACGAGCACCCCGGCCATGCACAGGATGATGTTCGTGGTGCCCAGGGTGGCCGTGAGCCAGAACCCGGCGGAAAAGGTGCCCACGATGCTGCCCAGGGTGGACAGGGCGTAGAGGTTCCCGGCGGTGCGGCCGGAGCTGGCCGCGCTCTCCATGCGCAGGCGCACGGCAAAGGGCGAGACCACGCCCAGCAGCACCGAGGCCGGGCCGAACAGGATCAGCGTGGCGGCGAGGGTGGCCCCGGCCATGGGCAGGGGCAGCTCGGACACGCCCCAGGCCGTCCGGTTTTGCAGAAAGGCCAGCAGCAGGCCCTTGGACGCGGCCATGGCCAGGGTGGCCACGGCGGCCAGCAGGATCAGGCGCGCCAGGAGCTTGGGCTCGGGCCGACGGTCGGCCAGCCGCCCGCCCCACCAGTAGCCCAGGGACAGCGCGCCCAGCACCACGCCGATGAGGCTGGTCCAGACCACGATGGAGGTGCCGAGGAACGGCGCCAGCACGCGGGAGCCCGTGAGCTCCAGCACCATGACCACGGCTCCGCAGAGAAAAACGGCGAGTTCAAGCATCAAGCGCGCCCCCGGAAACAGGATGCACGACCTTACGACGGCGCGGCCCAGAAGGGCAAGAGGGAAGGGCAAGAGGCAAGGCCGGGGCAAGGGGGAAGCCGGGGCGAGAGGCCGGGGCGAGAGGCCGGGAAAAATACGGCCCCAAAGGGCAAGGGCAAGGCCGGGCCAGGGTGCGGGGCTCTCGCCCGGCTACAAATCCACCAGGGTCACGTCCGAGGGCGACAGCGGCTCGCCCAGGAAGATCTCGCCCACGCGGGCGAAGCGGTCGGGATCGTCCGTGGCGAAGAAGCGGACGCTGCCGGTAACAAGGCCAGTAACGGAGCCCGTAACAGCGCCCGTAACAGCGCCCGTCCCGTCGCCACCCTGCCTGTGGTCAGGCCGCAAGAGCCCGCGCGCGCCCAGTTCCTCGGCCACCCAGTTGGCCGTGGTCTCGGCGGAGTCGATGAGGCACACGCCGCTCGGCAGCACGCCCTGGATGGCCTGGGCCAGCACCGGGAAGTGCGTGCAGCCGAGCACCAGGCAGTCCGGGCCGCCCTCGGGGAACTCGGCCATGAGCGGGTCCAGGTAGCGCCGGGCGATGTCCGTGACGACCTGGCCGTCGATCCAGCCTTCCTCGGCGAGCGAGACGAAGAGCTGGGCGGGCCGGGTGGCGATGGTGGCCTCCGGGAGTCGGCGCAGGATGGCTGCCTGGTAGGCCGCGCCGCGCACGGTGCCGCCCGTGGCGATGACCGCGATGCGTCCGCGCGGGGCCGACAGGCAGGCCGCCGCAGCGCCGGGCTCGATGACCCCGGTGCAGGGCAGGCCGGGGTAGGCCTCGGCCAGGCCGGGCATGGCCACGGAGGAGGCGGTGTTGCAGGCCACCACGAGCATCTTCACGCCGATGTCCACGAGGACGCGGGTGGTCTGGAGCGCATAGCGCGCAACCGTCGCCCCGCTCTTGGTGCCGTAGGGCAGGCGGGCGGTGTCGCCCAGGTACAGAAAGTTCTCGGCGGGCAGCGCACGGCGCAGGGCGCGCAAAACGGTCAGCCCGCCCACGCCGGAGTCGAAGACGCCGATGGGGAGATTGGCGGGGAGCTGTGCGGAGGCGGAGGTATCTGTGCTCATGGTTGGGGAGTTGTGCACCGGGGAGGGGGTGGGAGTCAATTGGAGGCTAGGCTAATCTAATAAAATTTACAACTGAACATAGTCGACAATATCCTCAAGGGAGCCGAGTTCAATGTCTATTGGACATAGTGGAGTGGATTGTGTTTCTGGCGGGAGCCAAAGGAATCTGTGCTCTCTTTGATACCAATATCGAAAATGTTTGGAAAAATACGGGTCAATGTCCTGCTTTAGTCCTATTAAATATGGGTCGAAATAGTTCACAGCGCTATTCCAAAAACACCAATTCACCAAATGCACACCCATCTTACGTTTCAATAAGTCAAGGAATCTCTGCTTGTCCTTGATTATGACACAAGCATCTGACTCAAAATCATCAAATAGCCGCAAGTCTAACGATCTAGCCACGCACCATACGTAATAATCCGTTGAGGAACGAACACACCGTTTCAGATCAGTTGTTGGCGTAATTTTACCCTTGCTTACTCCTGTCTTTCCATCCAATATTTCAATTTTAACCTCATCTCTTGGGAAATATGCCGTCACAGATAGTTCATCGTCTCTGATAGCTTGGTTCAGAGTTGGATCAGCATAATAGCTTGCTGGGGCAATCCGTAGCTTTCCTCTAAATACAAATTCTTTCGCATATTGACTCTTTGTGAATTTTACAAAACAAGATCCTGGAGACGGGATTGAAATGGAAGATAAAGCAGCTACTGCTTTTGGCTTCTCTGGGTATGTTGCATTCACAACTTGCAGCTCCTTGAGGGCATTCTGCGGGATACCCCCACGCCGCCCACTCTCTTCAAGTAGATGCGTAAATAATTCAGACCAATACTCAAGATCTGGACCAATAGGGAGCGGTGCAATTTGCCCTTTCTCTGTTAACCTCATCAAATTTGACATAACATCTCGTACTCGTTGATCAACTTGTAATTGAGACGCATTTTTTAAATACGGACGAAGCGCGTATCTCTGTCTCCACATGTCAGCACGCGACAAATTACCGGACATAGGTTTCCCCCTCCAACACCCGCCGCACCTCGCCCTCGTCCTCCACGATCTCAAAGGCGGCGCGCAACTCGTCCGGCACCTTGGTCGGGCGGCCCGTGGCTAGGCTCACGAAGACCCACATGGTCTCGGCCTCGGCCAGGATGGTCTTGTCCGCCGCGCGCCAGAACAGGTAGCGCCGGGGCGTGGAGCGCGCGTTGAAGCCCGCGATCCAGGTGCAGGCCGTGAGGGCCTCCCCAAAAAACGCCGGGCGCTTGTAGGTGATGGTGTGCGAGCGCACCACCCAGCCCATGCCCTCGGCCACGTAGCGCGCCATGGGCCAGCCCTGGGCGCTGGAGTGCGCCACGGCCACGTCCTGCATCCACTGGAGATAGCGCAGGTTGTTCACGTGGCCCTGGACGTCGATGTCCGGCTTTGCCACGACGATGTCGCGGGTGAAGATGCGCGGCATATACCCGCTCAGCGCCGCAGGGCGAAGTCTCTGAGGATGGCGTCCACGCGCTCGGCAATCTCCGCCGCCACGGTCTCGGCCTCGTCATTGGTCATGGCGCTGATGCCGGAGCACAGATCCTCGACCTCGGCCTCCGCGATGCCTGCGGACTTCTCGATCATGAAGGCGTCGATCTCGCCCTGGTCCAGGAACCGCCCGCAGCCGCCCACCACGCCGACCATCAGGCCGTCGACCATGACCGGCACGCAGATCTTGAGCAGCCCGGCGTCGCACTCAGAGACGACCGACGCGCTCGTGGACCGGGCCTCGGCGGCCATGGCCGAATGCGCCACGGAGCAGATGGCCGAGACGCCCGCAGGCTGGGCCTTAATGGCCGGGCAGATGCGGTTGGCCCAGGTGGTGTGCCCGGTGAAGGTGAAGCCCTTGTCGTCATAGACCCGGGCGTTCAGCCCGTAGCGCTCATGGATTTCCTGCTCCAGGGCCTGCCAGGCCTCCTTGGGCAAAATGTCGGTCATCTGCATGCTCGTTTCTCCTTGTTGACTTGCGTCAAGGCAGACGCTGGAAATTTCTGGCATAACAGAGCCGGGCCGTCAAATTGAGCGTTTCCAGCGCAGGCTCATAACACGTCAAAACGCCTGGCGAAATATTTTTCGAAATGTGGACTATTGCGGTTGACTTTAAAACAGGAAGGATTACTATTTACTTCAGACAACAAGGAGGAACTATGGGCAGCCTTCGTGAATACCGTGACCTGGAGATCGACTGGAGCATGACCCCCTGGGACGCCGTGACCCTGTACCTGGAATGGGGCAACAATTCCTGGCACGCGCAGCACCAGCCCGTGCGCTCCAAGGCCGACTACAGCAACTATTTCGTGGTCTACACCTGGGACAAGGCGCCCAGGGCCATCCTGGTCCGCCGCAATTCCGAGGAAGCCCGTGAGCTGGTCGAGCTTGACCTGCCCGAGCAGATGGGCCGGAACTTCCTGGAGTCCGTGGGCCACCTGAAGGGCGTGTACCCGCCCAATGCTGAAGTCCGCACCTGGCTGGAAACCCAGCTTCGCGCCAAGAATTAGGCCAAGACGAACCCCCTCTCCTTGACGAACAAGCTCCGATCCGCTTCATCCTCCTCTCCCCCCTCTGGGGCCGGACAACCGGCCCCCTTTTTTTGCCCGGCGCACGGTTGCCATGAGCCCTGGCCACGGGGTACACCCTCACGCATGCACAGCCCCAAGCCCCATCTGCCCCAGCGTCTGCTGCTCCTGGCCGCCCTGGCCCTGGTGCTGCTGACAGTCACCCTGCCCGGCTGCCTGACCATGCCCAAGATGCTCGGCGGCGCAGGCGGCGACGTGACCCTGACCCTGGACGGCGAACAGGTCCACGAGGCCACCCTGACCAAAGGCCGCACCCTGAGCCTGGACATGCGCGACCCGGCCCTGAGCGGCTACGTCTTTGCCGGGGCGTCTTTCAACCCGGACATGCTGCGCCTGGACGGCATCGTGCACCAGGCCAGCGGACGGGTGCGCTACCAGTTCTCGGCCACGGCCACAGGCGAGTCGGACATCCAGATCAAGATCAAGAAGGACGAGCCTGGGTACCGACCCGATGTCTACAAGCGCGTGCGCGTGACCGTTGAGTAGTTGAGGGCGAGACTTTCAACGAACAGTTCCCGGCGTGCAAACCCTGGGGACCACAAAGGCGCGCGGCCCGGCCAGGAGTTCTCTCCGGCCGGGCCGCGCGCCTTTGCATTGCGTCGGGGCTCACCCCTCTGGTGCGTTCCCCTGGCTAATCCTCAACGAGCCCTGCTAGCCCTCGACGAGAGTTGTCCGCCCGTCCTCCACATAGAACAGCACGGTGTAGCGCGCGCCCAGGTTGGCCAGGAGGCTCTGCACCGTGTGCTCGCCCATCTGGCCCAGGCGCACGTAGGCGTGCCGGTAGCCGGGATCGACCTGGTCGTAGGAGGTGAAGACCGAGGCGTAGCGCACGCCCTCGTTGCGGATGTCGGCCAGGAGCGCGGCCAGAGGACCGGGCTTGGCGTCGAGCTTGAAGGCGATCTGCGGTCCGCCGCGGCTCACGCCCGAGACCGAGCAGAGGAAGCGCAGCACGTCGGCCACGGTGATGATGCCCACCAGCCGACCCACGGTATCCACCACGGGCAGGCCGCCGAACTTGTGGCGCTGGAGCATGTTGGCCACGATGTCCACCGGGGTGGTCAGCGTCACCGTGAGCGGCTCGGAGGTCATGATGTCCGAGGCGCGCAGCTTGGCCAGGCTGCCGCCGGAGGCCATGTCGCCGGGGAGGTATTTGGAGGGCATGGCGTCGCGGATGTCGCGGTCGGAGACGATGCCCGCCAGCTTGCCCTGCTCATCGATGACCGGAAACTGGCGGATCCGCTTGGAGCGCATGACCTCCGCAGCGTCGACCACCGTGGTCTTGAGGCCGAGGGTGATGACATTCCTGGTCATCCAATCGCGTACGAGCATGGGCAAGCTCCTCCGGAGGTGTGGGCTGGTCGGGCAAGCATACCCGTCCGGGAGGGAAAGTCAAAGGTTCCGCACAGCCCCCAGCTAGGGTCTGTTTCCAAAAGATGGATTTTGTTCCCTGGCGAGGAGAGAGCCTATTTTGGGGCCAGGGAGTGTACTCATGCGGTACAGCCCTGGGCACAAATCGGCTCACGACGACGTCCAGGGGGCAAAAGACGCTTTTAGAGACAGGCCCTAGAACGGGCGGGGTCCATGGGGTTCCAGCCGATGCCAGGCCCAGGCCGTACTGATGATCTCGCGGATGTCCGCAAACTGCGTCCGCCAGCCCAGGATTGCCCGGGCGCGGGTGGCGTCGCCCACCAGCCGGGGCGAGTCCCCGGCCCGGCGCGGGGCCAGGCGCACCGGGATGTCCAGGCCTGTCACCGCACGCGCGGCCTCCACCACCTGGCGTACGCTGTGGCCCTGGCCGTTGCCCAGGTTGAGCGCCCCGGAGGCCCCGCCCGAGCGCAGGTGCGCCAGGGCCAGCACATGCGCCTCGGCCAGGTCCTGCACGTGGATGTAGTCGCGGATGGCCGTGCCGTCCGGGGTGGCGTAATCGTCGCCCATGATCTGAAGGCACTCGCGCTGGCCCAGCGCCGTTTGCAGCACCAGGGGAATCAGGTGCGTCTCGGGCAGGTGGCGCTCGCCCACCTCGCCTTCGGGGTCGGCCCCGGCGGCGTTGAAATAGCGCAGGCACAGGGCGCGCAAGCCGTAGGCCCGGGAGCAGTCCTCAAGGATCTGCTCGATCATGCGCTTGGTGTGCGCGTAGGGCGAGATCGGGCCGATGGGATGGTCCTCGGTCAGCAGGCCGTCAAAGGGCGGGCCGTAGACCGCGCAGGTGGAGGAGAAGACCAGGGTGTCCACCTGGTGCCGACGCATGGCCGCAAGCAGCGTCACCGCGCCCTGGACGTTGTTCTGATAGTAGAAGAGCGGGTCCGTGACGCTCTCGCCCACCTGGCTGGCGGCGGCGAAGTGCACCACGGCGTCGATCTGCCGGGTGCCGAAGACCATGTCCAGGGCCGCAGCATCCGTCACGTCGCCCTGGATGAAGCCCCCCCAGCGGGCGAAGTCGCGATGCCCGGTGGAGAGGTTGTCCAGCACCACGGTCTCATACCCGGCCGAGGCCAGCCGCTTCACCGTGTGCGCCCCGATGTACCCGGCTCCGCCGGTGACGAGTATCTGTCCCATGCTGCGGATGTACCAGGGTAACGCGCCCCGTGGCAAGCGGCGACAGCCGCTCCGGCCCAAAAAAGGGGGCGCCCCGAAGGACGCCCCCATAAAGGCTGAAGCTGTGGTCGTCTGGACTACATGGCAGAGCCGGAAGCGGCCTTCTGCATCTTGACTTCGACCTTCTCGGTCAGGCCGGCGTAGTACTTGCGCAGGATGACCAGGCACTCTTCGCGACCGAAGTGATCGGGCACGTCGCCACCTTCGCTGAGCAGCTTGCGCAGCTTGGT
>MGTN01000097.1:8536-8983 GCA_001799475.1 Desulfovibrionales bacterium GWA2_65_9
GCGGTCTTCCTTGGAGTGGGGGCAGGTGCGCAGGGAGGCCATGCCGTCGCACTTCACGCAGTAGAAGGTCCAGTCGATCTTCATGGCCTGGGTGATCAAGGCCTTGCCGGGCTCGACCTTGCACTTGGCCTCCTCGGTGGCGTAGGGGATCTTCTCGAAGATCTCCTGGGCCTCGAACATGCCGTAGAAGTCGCCCACGCCAGCGTGGTCACGACCGACCAGCAGGTCGCTCATGCCGTAGTTCTGGCGGAACAGGGCGTGCAGCAGGGCCTCGCGGGGACCGGCGTAGCGCATGTCCAGGGGGTAGCCGGCCTGGATCACGTTCTTCTTCACGAAGTAGTGCTCGACCAGGGTGTTGATGGCGTCAACGCGGACTTCGGCCGGGATGTCGCCGGGCTTCAGCGCGCCCACCAGGGAGTGGATGACGACGCCGTCGCACACTTCAAC
>MGTN01000098.1:0-5454 GCA_001799475.1 Desulfovibrionales bacterium GWA2_65_9
CGTCCAGGCGGCGGTGGCTGCCCTGGATCTCGATGATGACGCCTTCGGGGGCGTTGCGCACCATGCCAGCCAGGCCCACGTCCTGGGCCAGCCTGTAGATGTAGGGCCGGAAGCCCACGCCCTGCACCTGGCCGGTGACGGTGATGCGGCGGCGGGGGGAAATGTCGGACATGAGCTCTCCTTGGCTGGTGGCGTCCCGGTGTTGATAGCCAAGGCCGGGGCGCGTGGCAAGGATTACCCCTGTCCCAGGCGGTGCGGCGGTCTTTGTCCCGGATGTATTTGCCGCTGCCAGTGCCGGGGCGAGGCCCGCCGGTCCTCCCTTGGCCCGCCCTGGCCCCGTCCTAGCCGATGTTGTCCAGCAGGCTTTTCACGCGGCCGCGCATGAAACGCAGGGGTTCGAAGCGCATGGGGCTGAGCTGCGCCTGGACTTCAAATCCAGTGGCGTCAAAGGCCTGGGGCGGTTCCAGCACGAACCGCGCCGCGTGCGGGTCGGCGCCGGGAAGTGTTTGGATCAGCGCCTCGGTCCAGAGGGGCACGTCCGCCGGGGTGAGCCCCAGGAGCCCGTACAGCGCGGCGTCCAGGGCCAGCGTGTCCGGCGAGCAGCCGAGCAGCCCCAGCGCAAAGGCCTCGCCGTGCACCGGCCCGCCCCGGTGCAGGGCCACGATGCCGTCCACCAGGCCGCTGGCCGGGGGCAGGGCGGCGCGCACGTCGAGCACCAGGCGCTCCATGCGTCCGGACAGATCGCCCAGGCGCATGTGGGCCAGGGCCTTGCGGCAGCCGCAGACCGCGCCGAAGAGGTTCTTGGTGCTGGCCGTGACGCGGAACTGGCCGTGGGCCTTGAGCCGGGCCACGCTCAGGATGCGGTCGGCCTCCAGCGCCCGGCGCGACAGGCCGATGGTGCCGCCGTCGCTCAGCTTGAGCCGCGTGGGGCGGTCCAGGGTGGCCACGCGCAGGCCCAGGTCGTTTAGTGCCTCGGTGAGGCCGCAGGCGCTTGCCACGCGCCCGGCGCTGCCAAAGGCCGGGGAGTCGGCCACCATGGGCTTGGCCGCGCAGTCGAGCAGATGCGCGCACACGGCCCGCACCACCTCCGGGTGGGTGCAGGACAGTGCGGCGTTGTTTTTGGAGACCAGGTTCGGCTTGACCAGCACTCGCTCCCCGCGCGCAAAGTCCAGGCCGCAGGCGGTGAGGACGCGCTCCACGGCGTCGCGCAGGGCGGGGCGGTCGTAGCCCGTCTGGCGCAGCAGGGCCACGGGAATGCGCGGCCTGGCTGTCAGCATGTCTGCGGGTGTCAGCATGCCTTGCCAGATAGCTCCAATCCAGCGGCCTGGCAAGCTCTTGCGCACGATCCGCCGCAGGGCCTGAGGCCTCCCGGAGGATGGCCTGGGCAGGGTATTCAGGCCGGGGCAAGGGCCGGTGGCGGTGGCCTGCAGGGGCTGTCCGGCATGGTGCTGGCCGTGGGCTGGCCTGGCGCGCGGGCCGGGGAGCCTGGGCCGGGATGGAAGGCTGGGTGGACGGCTGGATGGAAGGCGTGAAGAAAGGGCGGCCCGCAAAGCGGGCCGCCCTTCCCCGAAGATCTAGCTGTTTCTGCTGATGAAGCTGCTGCGGATGCGCGGGGTGGGCCGCACGGCCCTGCCGTAGCCCTGGTGCCGTTTCTGCTCCTGGCCCGTGCGCATGATCTCCTGGCCGATGGAGCGGCGCAGGCGCGTGGCCTCGTCGATGATCCTGGCCTGGAGGGTTTTGAGCTCCTCCAGCTTGGCCACCAGCGAGTCCAGGCATTCCCCGTCCGGGGCGCTCAGGTTGTCCTCGGCCAGGGCCGCGTTCATGACGCCGTCGCGTCCGAAGGCGACCTCCTCGGCCTTGTCCACCTCGCCAGCGGCCAGGTGGGCCAGCTCCAGGTTTCCCATCGCAATGGCCTGGTCGAGCAGGGTGAGGGCCGCGCGCATGGCTTACTCCCTTCCGGATGCCCGGACGTCCTCACGCAGCTGCGCGACGACCTTCTTCCAGCGGTTCACTGCGGGCAAAAACTCATATTCCAGCAGGTCGGCCAGCAGAATCCAGTCCTCGTTGCCCATGACTGAGGTCATTTCCCCGAAGAGGTTGGAGAGCTGGTCGCTGGCCTCCATGAATTCGCGGTAGTCCTTGAGGGCGAACTCGCCGCGCAGGGTGCTGATCATGCCGATGAAGTCGCGGGTCACGTCCACCAGGTCCTGGTAGGTCTCCAGCGCCTCGGCGTCGTCGGCCTGGCGGAAGAGTTCGGCCACGCGGCTGGCGCCTTCGCCCATGAGGGTGACGACCTTGTACAGCTCACGGGTGATCTCCACGGCCACCTCGCCCACGGGCATGGTGCGGATCTCCACGGTCTTCAGCTCGCCGACGTCGATGTCCTCGGCCTGGTGCGGGTAGATCTCGGAGAAGGGCTCGTCATTGACGAACACGTCCGTGACAATGCGGTCGTGCAACAGCCCGTCTTCCATGACCTTGATGAAGACCTGGTCCAGGCTGCTGAAATGTGCGAAATCCAGTTCGCTTTTCTGTCCGTCTATGAGCAGCATGTGCCCCTCCTTGGGTTCAGCGTTGGGATTTTTTTACTGGTCTGCATGACCATATGCAGTGTTCATGCCAATTTCGACAGAGGCTCGCATGGCGTCTATGAGCGCGCGGAAGCGCGCAGCCAGCGCCAGGATCTCGGGCATATCCAGGCCGGGCCGCTCGGTTTCGAACATCCACAGCGCGGAAAGCATTGTCAGGCGAGGGTCGGCGCAGAGCGAACTCTGCACCCGCTGCCAGGTGGCCAGGAACTTGGCCTTGACGGATTTCATGGGGTCGCGGCCCAGAAGCTGGCCCTGGCGCTCCAGCAGGAACAGGAACTCCGAGGCCGTGCCCAGGGCCTTCAACAGCGGGCCTGCCGCCTCGGCTGACAGCCCGGATGCCCCTGCGGTTGGAGGTCCGGCTGGCGTTGCGGCCAGGTCCAAGGATTCTCCGTCAAGATATCGACGATACAGCGTGCGCTGAATCCGGATGAACCGCGTGTGGTCTTCCTGGTCGTGGCCGGAAAGGGAAACGAGGTCCATAAGCCCGTCTGCGCCGCTGCCAGGGCCGCTGCCGGAGTTGATGACCGTGCGCCAGACGCGCGCGCCGCCGCCGTCAGTGCTGTCGCCGCCCGCCGTGGCGCGGCCGCAAAGCATGTCCAGGGCCAGGGCGAGCACGGTCTCCGGGGCGATGGCCTGGCGGCAGGCCTCGTTCCCGTCAGTGAGATGCGGGCAGTCCTGGCCAAAGCCGCAGGGGTGGCAGGCCATGTCCGGCTCCAGGCAGATGCTGCCGGGCAGATACGGGCCGGTGTCCCAGGGCTGGGCCGTGGCCAGAAACAGCGCCAGGCAAGGCACGCCGAGGCCCGCGGCCAGGTGCATGGTGCCGGTGTCGTTGGTGACGAGCAGGCGGCACTCCGCCAGCACTGCGGCCAGGGCCGGCAGGTCCGTTTGGCCCATGAGGTCGATGACGGGCGCGCTGCTGCCGGCCGGGCCGCACGGGCCGAGCTCTGCGCGCAGCCGCTCGCCGAGGGCTTTCTCCTGGGCCGTGCCCACGAGCACCGGGGCGAAGCCGGCCTCCACGAGGCCACGGGCCACCTGGGCGAAGCGCGCCACGGGCCAGCGCCTGCGGTCCTCGGACGCGCCGAGCTGCAAGGCCACGAAGCCCTTTGCCGGGGCGCCCTGCAACCCGTCGGGCAGCAAGCCGTGCAGGCGGACCTGTGCCTCGCTCCGGGCCTCGGGCGTCGGGCCGCGCAGGCCGAAGCCTCCGCTGTTGTCAGGCGCGCCGGAGAGACCGGCTATGCGCCGGAAAATATCCACGATGTTGAAGGGACTGGCCCCGCGCGAGGAGGAGGCCAGTTGCAGGAAGGCCGCCCAGGCGCCGCTGTCGGCGTTGAAGCCGTGGTCGTCCAGGGCGAAGCCGCGCAGCTCCGCCGCGCCAAGGGACATGGCCATGAGCCGCGCGGGCTCGGACGGCGTCAGGTTGATGACGAGGTCCGGGGCGAACTCGTGGCGTATGCGCTCCGTGGCCTCGCGATAGGCCGCCAGGGCCAGCCGCCAGTCCTGGTCCAGCCGGGCCAGCAGGCGCGCGCCAGGGAAGGGGAAGACCCCGTCCAGGCCCTGCATGAGGCTGGCCGCCGGGGCGAAGTTCTCCAGGCAGGCCAGGGCCACGCTGTGTCCCTGGGCCTTGAGCCCGGCCACGGTGGGCTGGGACTGGAGCAGGTCGCCCAGTCGGGTCAGGTTCATCACAAGCACTTTCATGAGGCGCTCCGGCAGAATTTTCTCCGCTAGAGCTGAAGCAAGAAGCCTGCCGATGGCGCGATTATTGTGCTGGCGGACGCCGCTTGCCGCCGTTTACCTGGGCAGGCCTGCGGCGAACGGCGCAAATCGGCGGGTGAGTGTTCATCGGGCCTTACAGGATGCTCACCGCCGGAATAGCGCCATTCAACGAAAGAGGGTACAACAATCGAAAAATGTGCTTTACATCAATAACCGAAGACAGCGCGTAGGGGCCTTGGGCGGTCCGAAGCCCCGGCGCAGGCAACGACAACAGGAGGACCATCATGAACAAAGACCCGGAAGCCATCATCAACTCGCCTGAATTCAAGGCCCTGGTCGCCAGGCAGTGGTCCGTCTCGGCAGTTCTGTCCATCATCATGCTGGGCGTATATTTCGGCTTCATTCTGGTTCTGGCCTTCAACAAGGCCCTGCTTGGCGGCATGATCACCGCAGGCTTAAGCGTGGGCATCCCCATCGGCCTGTTCGTCATCGTGCTGGCCTGGGGGCTCACCGGAATCTACGTGTTCTGGGCCAACGACAAATACGACAAAGCCGTGAACGCCATCCGGCAGAGCCTCAGGAGGAATTAGACATGGATCAGTTCACCACAACCATCGGGCAACCGAACCTCACCTCCATCCTGTTCTTCTTCGTCTTCATCACGGGGACGATGTTCATCACCTACTTCGCGGCGAAGAAATCCAAGACCACGGCTGACTTCTACGCCGCAGGCGGCGGCATTTCCGGCTTCCAGAACGGCCTGGCCCTGGCCGGCGACTACATGAGCGCCGCAAGCTTCCTCGGCATCGCCGGGCTCGTGTCCCTCAAGGGCTACGACGGCCTCATCTATTCCATCGGCTTCCTCGTGGGCTGGCCCATCATCATGTTCCTCATCGCCGAGCCGCTGCGCAACCTGGGCAAGTACACCTTCGCCGACGTGGTGGCCTACCGCCTGTCGCAGAAGCCCGTGCGCATCGCGGCCAGCATCGGCTCGCTCATGACCGTGTGCTTCTACCTCATCGCGCAGATGGTGGGCTCCGGCGCGCTCATCCACATGGTCTTCGGCCTGCCGTATGAGGTCGCCATCGTCTTCGTGGGCGCGGTGATGATCTGCTATGTGCTCTTCGGCGGCATGCTCGCCACCACCTGG
>MGTN01000098.1:5602-5846 GCA_001799475.1 Desulfovibrionales bacterium GWA2_65_9
CCGGCCAATAGCCCATGCCGTGAGAGGTCAGATAACTCAGGAGACCGTAAATCCCGCCCGCTGCAAGAATCGCTTCGGTTGTTGCCACCAAGGTCTGAGCGAAGCTCTCCGGCCCTTCCCGCGATTCGGAACGCTTAGAAGCCGGCGGCACGGCACTAAAAAACCCCGCCTGGCCTTCCAGACTGAGGTTCTCCAGTTTCCACTGAAACACATCTTCAATTCTTTGCGATCCTGATTTTCTTCC
>MGTN01000099.1:0-1500 GCA_001799475.1 Desulfovibrionales bacterium GWA2_65_9
CCCGTGCGGCCGATGCCGTGGCGGCAGTGGATGAACACCTTCTTGCCCAGGTAAATGGCCTCGTCCAGCCAGTCCAGGGCCTTCTCCAGTTCGGCCAGGTCCGGGGCCTCTTCGTCCTCGATGGGCAGGTGGTAGACCTCGAAGCCCTGCTCGGCCTCGATGCGGTGCAGGTCCGTGAACTCCGCGCAGAGGTTCAGGATGCCGCGCACTCCCTGGCTGCGTAGGAAGTCCAGCGTGTCATAGGACATGGGCGCAGGCCCCACGGCTAGGTGGTCCGTGACCCAGGTTATGGGATGGTGCTGCTTCTCTGCGCTCATGCGCGCCTCCGACTCGTCAGGAAATAATGCTGGCTCCTCAGGAAATAATGCTGGCTCGTCATGAAGCAATGCTGGCCCCTCACGGAGCATCGCCGCAGGTGGTCAAAAAGTCCTGGGCCAGGCGCTCGGCCTGCCCCTCGTCCGCCAGTCCCAGGTCCAGGCGCTGCGTGCGCACGAGCAGGCGGCCCAGCAAAATCAGGGCGCGCCGTACCTCCGCTTCCCCGACGCGGGACAGGCGGGCGTCGAGCATGTCGCCCCGGACCCGCACCGCGAACCCGCATCCCGTGAGCACGCTGGCGATGAACCGGACGCGCAGCAGCCGCTGCTCCGGCAGCCCGCCGCCGCCCTTGAAGCGGAAACCGATATAGTTGGCCTCGGCCCGCTGGCCGCACAGGCTGTCCAGCACGGCGAAGTGGTAGCCGAAACGCACCAGCAGGTGCAGATAGTCTGCGGACAAGAGCGCGTAGCTGGCCAAGAGGCGCGAGTCCTGGCGGAAGATCCCGGCGCTGATGCGGTCGAACTCCTGCCAGTCGCAGGAAAACCCCGTGTCCTGCCAGACCTCGCCGGAGCGGGCCAGCCCCTGCCAGAGGGCCTGCATGGGGGCGCTGGCGATCTGCTCCGGCAGGACGTCGACCGTGCGGCTGGACCCGCCCTTGGCCCCGTGTTTGACCCCAGGCCCTGCTCCGGGCCCTGCTCCGGGGTCGACTCCAGCCGTGAGCGGGGGCGCAAGCCCGCCGCCCAGGTCCAGCAGGTACAGCGACAGGGGCAGGTCCGACTTGAGCCGTCTGGCCTTGCCCAGGCCCCGGCCCGGCCTGTCGTCCTCAGCGCCCTGTCCGGCAAGGCCGGCCATCTCGGCCACGGCCTTTTCGTGGCAGAAGCGCACCAGATCGTGCAGGGACGCGCAGCCTTCGGGGGTGAAATCCGGCGCTTCAGGGTCCGTCAGCCGCAGGTGGCAGGTCTGCCGGGCCAGGTCCGCAAAGCGCGCCGCCAGGCGTCGGCGCTCCTCGTCCCGGCGCTGCATCGGGCCGTGCAGCAGGGTCTCCGCGCACCCGGCGAGGATGCGCCCCGCGCTTCCATCCACGGTGACGAGCAGGCCCTCGGGCAGGCGTGCGCGCGCGTCCGTAAGCCCGGAGGCCACGGGCAGGCCGCTTTCCCGCGCAATGGAGCCGAAGTGGCTGGCGCG
>MGTN01000099.1:1510-5819 GCA_001799475.1 Desulfovibrionales bacterium GWA2_65_9
CGGGCCACCACGGCCGCCTCCCTATCGACGCACCGGGCCAGAGCCGGGGTCAGGGCGTCCACCGTCAGCACGCACCCGGCGGGAACCCTGGGGATGTCCGCATTGGCATCCAGGTGGAACACCGGCCCGCAGCCGACGCCGGGGGCCACGGGATTCAGGCCCTCGGCCAGGGCCTGGGCATCCGGCCGGACGACCTCCGCACCCTCCTGGGGCGCAGGCGCCTGGCTGTGCGCGCGGGATTGCAGAACAAAGACGCGGCCTGCCTGGTCCACGGCCCACTCTATCTCCTGTGGGCCGCCAAAGGCCGACTCCAGCACCAACCCGGACAGCACCAGTTCGGACAGCACGGGCGGACCCAGCTCCACGCCCGCGCAGCCGGACAGGTCCAGAACCTCCGCTGGAACCCGGCGCGCCAGGCGCACCACGCACGGCTCCGCCGCGCCCGAAACCAGGGCATCGCCCAGGCCGGGCAGGGCAAAGACAGTGACGCAGCTCCCGGCCCTGCCCGGAAGGCTGTCGCCCGTGTGCAGCACCCCGGCGGCGAGCGCCTGGATCATGGGCAGCAGCAGCACGGCCATGGGCGCGCCTTCGTCGGGCAGGCCGCAGCGCACCCGGTAGGTCACGGCCCTGGCCCGGTACTTGGCGGCCACGACGCGCCGGTAGGCATCCACGATGTCTCCAGGCGGCACGTTCAGCTCACTGGCGTACTGCCCGGCGAAGGAGAGCTCCCCGTCCTCGGCCACGGCGGAGCTGCGCACGGCCAGGAGCCCGCCGCCCGGCTCCGGGGACTGCTGCGACAAGGCGTCGGCGGCCTCGCGCAGGGCCTGGGCCAACGCGTCCGGAACCGCGGCCCCCAGCACCAGGGCGCGCATCCCGGCGCATAGCGGGCCGAGGCGCTCCGGCCGCGAGAGATCCACCTGGCGCAGCAGGCGCTCCAGGCGGGAGCGCAGCTTGCCGGAGGCCATGAACAGCCGGAAGGCCCCGGTGCTGACGAACAGGCCCGGCGGCACGTTCAGCCCGGCCCGCTGCGCGGCGGCCAGATTGGCGGCCTTGCCCCCGGCCAGCTCCGGCCTGCCCAGGGCCAGCTCCAAGGGCAGCACGAGGGGCGGCAGCGGGGACTGCGCGCGGGAACTGTCGCTGATGGGCGGTGGGAGCTGCCGCGCCAGCCCGGCCCGGATTCTCGCCAGCGCCTCGGGCAGGCCCGGGTAGCCCCCCGGATGCATGCCCAGCAGGCGCGCCACCACCTCGCCCACGGCCTCGGACAACTGTCCGCACAGCCAGCGCATCCTGGCCGGGTCGACCTGCCGCCCCCCGGCAAAGACCTCTTCCAGCTCGGCCACCAGGAGCAGGCTCTTCTCGTCCGCCGCGAGCAGGGCCTTGAAGGCCTCGTAGCGCATGCGCAGACCTTCCGCCGGGGCGAAAAGCTCCTGGCCCCAGCGGGCGAGCGTCTGCGTCATCCGGCCCATGCGCGCCTCCTCAGGCCTTGAGCACCGACGCCACCGTGGCCTCCAGCTCGTCCTTGTCGATGGGCTTGACGCAGTAGGCGTTGGCCCCCAGCTCCAGGGCCTGCCTGGCCGTCTCCAGGGTCGGGTAGCCGGTGAGCATGATGGCCCGGATGCCCGGCGTGATCTTCTTCAGCTCCTCCAGCACCTCCACCCCGGTCATCTTGAGCAGCTTGATGTCCAGAATGGCCAGGTCCACCGGGTTCTGGCGCACGAAGCCGATGGCCTGCTGCTCCTCGGTGAAGGCCTCCACCGTGTGCCCCTGGCGCGAGAGGATGCGCTTGATCATGATGGCCGCGTCGGCGACGTCGTCGAGGACGATGATGGATGCCATGGGTGCTCCTTGCGGTTAGGCCGGGGAAATCTCCGGTTGGGCCGGGGCGCCGGCCTGGGGGGCGTGCGGCAGCAGCACGTGGAACGCCGTGCCCGGACCGCCCGCGCCGTCGGACTGTTCTGCGCTGGCGGGCCGGAATTCCGGCGGGGCCGGGCTCTCGACCTCAATGGTGCCGCCGTGGTTCTGCACGATGCCGAAGGACACGGACAGGCCCAGGCCCGTGCCCTCGCCCACGCCCTTGGTGCTGAAGAAGGGCTCGAAGATCTTGCCCAGGTGCTCCGGGCTGATGCCTGTGCCGCTGTCGGCTACGGACACCGCCAAAAGGCCCTCGGGCTCGCGCCTCCGGGTGCGGATGCGGATCACGCCGCCGCCGGGCATGGCGTCGCGGGCGTTGTTCAAGAGGTTCATCCAGACCTGGCCCATTTTTTCGCGGTCGCCGAGGATGGCCGGCAGCGCCTCGTCCAGGTCCAGCTCGATGCCGACCTTCTCCAGGCCGAAGGTGTGGCGCATCAACGACACGACCTCGCGCACGGAGGCGTTCAGGTCCAGCTCGCCCATGCGCGATTCGTGCTGGCGCGAGAAGCCCAGCAGGTCGGCCACGATCTTGCGGCAGACCTTGGCCTGGCGCTCGATGATCCGCAGATCCTCCTGCACCTGCCCGCCTGCGGGCACATCGTCCTGCAGGAGCTGGGCATAGCCCAGGATGATCCCGAGCGGGGTGTTGATCTCGTGCGCCACGCCGCCCGCCAGCTTGCCCAGGGACTCCATCTTCTGCGACTGCAGGAGCCGCTCCTCGATGCTTCGGACCTCGGTGACGTCGCGCGCGGTCTTGAGCACGCCCAGAATCCGGCCTGCGGCGTCGCGCACGGGCACGTTGACCTCATGGAACCACTGCTCCCCGCGCGCGGTCTGCACGCGGGCCTCGGCCTGCGCGCCCCGGCCGGAGTCGAGGATGGCCCTGTTCTTCGCCAGGCGCGCTTCCGCCTCCGCAGGCGGGAAGAGGTCGGCCTCGCTGCGGCCGACGATCTCGGTCTCGCTTAAGTTCAGGAAGGCGGCAAAGGCGCGGTTCACCGCCAGGTAGACATTGTTCGCGTCGAGCAGGCAGACCAGGTCCGGCGTGGCGTCCAGGATGGTCCGCATGAGCTGCTGCTGTTGGCCCAGGGCGGAGATCTGCCGCTTCAGGGTCATGGCCATGATGCCGAAGGTCTCGGCCAGGTCCTGGATCTCGTCGCCCGCGTTCTGGCGGAACACCGGGCAGTGCGTGCAGGACTTGCGGCCCTGGCTGTCAGCCGGGGCGCAGTCCGGACACAGCGTGCCCTGCATGTGCCAGCAGCGGTGCCGGGGCATGGCATAGGCCGGGCACTGGGTTCGCCCGCAGGCCATCAGCTCCCAGCAGTTCTTCTCCAGGGTCGTGGCCGTCTCGATGTCCAGGTTGCCGCGCACGACCTCCTGGGCATACTCCTTGAGGATGTTGATGCGCCGGGTGACGCGGCGGGCGAACATGGAGCTCAGCACCAGGGCTGCGGCCAGCGCCGCCACCGAGACCCCGGCAAAGGTCAGCAGCAGGCGGCGCACCTCGGCCTCGGCGCGGGAGCGCGAGAGCCCCAGCCGGGCCGTGCCGAAGCGCCTTTCGGAGATGACGGAGAAATTTTTGCGGAGTCATCGGTGTCTTTAATTCACCGATAGCTCCCAGACCGTATTCCGTGTTCGGATTGGAGAGGGGATAGAGATCGTACGCAATTTCTTCGTACGGATGGACGCTCTTCATCGCGGCGACGACGCCGTCGATTTTCCATGTCTCGCACAACATTTCCAAACGGCATTCCTGCACCTCCTCCAGTGTACCGACCGTTCCGATATGCGGACGTGCATCGCCCATGCCTCGGAATGTTCCCGTACCGTCAACGCGGAAGCTGCAATGATCGTATTTCAAGAATGCCCCCGCGCCTGCCGCATGCATCGCATCTGCAACTTTGCGACAGTGACTGTGCGGGACAAACACCGTTATTTTATTAAGGCTGCCGCTGACGGGAGAGAGGACACGTGAATTCTGAAGACCGATCGTCTTTGCCAGAACAAAATTCACGCCCCATTGAACGCTGTCCAGATTGGTATGGGCAGAATAAAGATTAATCTTATGCCGGGCCAGAAACAGCGCCAGTGAACCGATGCGCGTGTGCGCAGAGATTTTTTTAATCGGATGAAAAAACAGGGGATGATGCGTGACGATAAGATTGGCATTATGGTGCACCGCTAATCGTGCTGCTTCCATTGTGGGATCGAGCGAAACAATGATGTTGGCGATGGTCGCTTTTTCATTGCCTATTTGAAGTCCGACATTGTCGCCTTTCCAGGCAACCTCCGGGGGAGTCATTCGTTCAAAAATGTGTTGGAATTCTTGTATTGTCACTAGATCAAGTATAGAACAAAAAAAAAGTCCCGTTGTATTTTCGGGACGATTACGATAAAATTG
>MGTN01000100.1:0-1815 GCA_001799475.1 Desulfovibrionales bacterium GWA2_65_9
GCCGGGTTTGCGGGCCTGGGGGGCTGGTTGGCGTTCATAGCTTCGACCCCGTGAACATAGTCATCCGTCCGCGGCTTGGCAACCGCCGTCCCGCCGCCTGCTTGGTTTGTTTTGGAACGGGAATTGCTAGTGCTCATCGCAATGCCACACCCCCTTTGCAAGGAGCCCGCAATGCACAAGGAAATGACGCTAAGAACCGAGGATGTTGTCCACTATGCGCTCAATCTGATGGCCAATGGCGCGCCACAGGATTTCAACCAGCTCTACCGGGAGCGCCAGTTCCAGCGGGTGGCCCAGGTCATCGACGAGGCCTGTATGGTCATGGATTTCTCCTACGAGAAGCGCGCCAATTTCTACACTTACGTGTACAATCGCCTGGTGTGCAAGGTCCCCGTGGACTATCTGGAGTTTGGCGTGGCCACCGGGGAGAGCTTCCGCGCCTGGCTGGGTTTGAGCAAGCACGCCGAGTCGCGCTTCTTCGGCTTCGACTCTTTCGAGGGGCTGCCGGAAAATTGGCAGGCGGATTCGCCCAAGGGCGCCTACAGCACGGGCGGGCAGGTGCCGCAGGTGGACGATTCCCGCGCAACCTTCGTCAAGGGCCTGTTCCAGCAGACCGTGGACGACTTCAGCCTTGGCTTCAAGCCGCAGAACCGGCTGGTGCTGCACATGGACGCGGACCTCTATTCTTCAACGCTGTACGTGCTCATGACCCTGAACCGGCACATCCGTCCGGGCACGCTGATCCTGTTCGATGAGTTCACGGCGCGCGGGTTCACCGACGAGTACGCGGCCCTGGAGGACTATTGCACGGCCTGCTGCCGGAGCTACCAGGTCCGGGCGCGCAGGCGCGATTTCGTCAAGCTGGCGGTGGAGATCACCGCATAGGGGCGAGCAAGGCGTCTTTGCAGCGCGCAGCGAGCGCTTGCATATTGGTTTGGAGTTTTCTCGCAGCCACAAGGCGGCGTCGCTCGAATGCAACAAAGCGTCCCGGCCCCCCATGATTGAGGGAGCCGGGACGCTTCTGTCGTGTCTGGGCGCAGGCTATTCGAAGCCTTTCAGCACTTCCATGGCCTCGTCCACGCCGGCGTCCTCGTGGACGACCTTGGACAGGGCCTGGGTCAGCAGGTCCGGGCGCTTGTGCTGGAAGATGTTGCGGCCAACGGAGAGCCCCGCGCCGCCCGCCTGGATGGAGTCGTGGACCATGACCAGGAAGTCGCGCGTGCTGTCGAGCTTTGGCCCGCCCGCGATGACCACGGGCACGCAGCAGGCGTCGATGACCCGGGAGAAGGATTCCGGGTCGCCGGTGTAGGGCACCTTGACCACGTCCGCGCCGAGCTCCACGCCAACGCGGGCGCAGTGGGCGACGATGTCCGGGGCGAACTCGTTTTTGACCTTGGGTCCGCGCGCATAGACCATGGCCAGCACCGGGATGCCCCAGCTCTGGGCCGAGCCGGTGACCTGGCCGAAATCCTCAAGCATCTTGGCTTCGCTCTCGTCGCCCAGGTTGACGTGCACGCTCACCGCGTCCGCGCCGAGGCGGATGGCCTCCTCCACGGTGCAGACCAGGGTTTTGGCGTTGGGCAGCGGGGAGAGCGAGGTGCTGGCCGAGAGATGCACGATGAGCCCGACATCCTTGCCCTGGGTGCGGTGGCAGCAGCGCGGCACGCCCTTGTGCATGAGCACGGCGTTGGCCCCGCCCTCGACGATGGCCTTCACGGCGCTGTGCATGTTGACGATGCCGGCAATGGGGCCAACGGTGGTGCCGTGGTCCATGGGCACGATGATGGCGCGTTTGGTGTTGCGGTCGATGATGCG
>MGTN01000100.1:1835-7550 GCA_001799475.1 Desulfovibrionales bacterium GWA2_65_9
AGCCGCGGCGGCGGAAAAACGAGAGCATTCTTCCGTGCTGGTTTCAAGCCCAGCCCTGCTTCGCACACTCGGTTGCCGATGCATCGGTCAGGGGGGCGGGCTTGGCGTCGGCGGGCCTGACGCCGGGGAAATGGAGGAGGGGGAGGGATTTGAACCCCCGGACGGTTTCCCGTCAGTGGTTTTCAAGACCACCGCCATAGGCCGCTCGGCCACCCCTCCGTCCAGCCCGGAAGCGGGCGCAAGGCCTGCCGTCCGAAGCGGTGGTGACGTTGCCAAAAGCAGCCCGCCAAGTCAATGCGACCGGAAACAGGCCAAGGGCAGGAAACAGGGCCCTCTCCTGTTGCAATTCTCATTGCTTTTTGTTGAAATACCATTGTGCGTAAAGTTCGGGGCAGCAGGGGCCGATGAGCAGAAGACGCCTTGCGCGCCGATTTGAAAAAGAAATTTCGTCAACTCATCTGTATCTTCGCATCTGGCACCAAGGAGCCGCCCATGAACGCACAGCAGAAGAGCATTGCCCCGGCCTCCGCCATTTGGATCGTCGGCGCGGTTGCCGCCGCCTTTGTGGTGGGGGCGCATTTTGCCGCGAACCAGTGGGTGGCTCTGGGGCTGGCTGCGCTCCTCGTGGCCTTGGCTGCATACCTGGCGACCAGCCAGGGACCGGGCACAGAGGCCCTGAAAGCCGGCCTGCTCAGGCTCCTTGCGCGCAAACGTGACTTTCTCTTCGACGAGGTGAACTCTTGGCGCGCCCTGGGCGAGCTGCCGGCCCTGGTGGCCGAGGTGGTGGAGTACAACATGCACCGCCGCGAGTACTACCGGGGCGCGGTGCAGGGAGTGGGCACGCCGTTTCTGCTTTGCGATTCCACGGGGAGCATCACCCACGTCAGCGCCAGCCTGCTGACCATGCTCAAAAAGACGGACAAGGACGTCATGGGCAAGACCGTGTCCGAGGCCTTCTATGGTGGCAAGGGCAACACCTTCACCGAGCAATGCATGACCACCTCCAGTAATCTGGCCGAGGAGCACAGCCTGAAGCTCTGGGACGGCCGGACCATGGATGTGTTCGTCTATGTGAACTGCATTCTGAACATCAGCGGCAAGGTGGCGGGTGCTGTGGTCTGTCTGGCTGACTTGAGCAAGACCAAGGAGCAGCAGACCATCCTCTTGCAGCAGCAGTCCCAGATGCTCCAGGTGGGCAACTCCATCAACGACATGGCCCAGCACGTCGCTTCGGCCTCGGAGGAGCTGTCCGCCTCTGCCGACGAACAGGCGCGCGGTGCCCAGCGTCAGAAGGCCCAGACAGAGTCCGTGTCCACGGCCATGGAACAAATGGCCTCAACGGTGCTTGAGGTTGCCCAGAACGCCTCCCAGTCCTCCGAGGCCGCAGCCACGGCAAGCAAGGCCGCCACGGACGGCGTGCAACTCGTGCGCGAGAGCGTCACGGGCATCAACCTAGTGGCCGACTCCTCGCGCAAGCTGGCCCAGGTGCTGGGGCAGCTCGACTCCCAGGCCGCCGAGATCGACCGTATCATCAATGTCATCAACGACATCGCCGACCAGACCAACCTGCTGGCGCTCAATGCGGCCATTGAGGCCGCGCGCGCGGGCGACGCGGGCCGGGGTTTCGCCGTTGTTGCTGATGAAGTCCGCAAGCTGGCTGAGAAGACCATGACCGCCACCAAGGAGGTGGAGAACTCCATCCGCGAGATCCAGGAGCGCTCCCAGCACGCCGTTGCCACCATGCGCGAAACCGAGCGCCAGGTGGAGGTCAGCACGGATCTGTCCAACCGCACCGGCCAGGCCCTGGAAGAGATCATGCACCGCATCGATGATGTCACCATGCGCGTGGCCCAGATCGCCACCGCCGCCGAGGAGCAGTCCGCTGCAGCCGAAGAGATCAACAAGAATATCGAGGAGATCGCGGGCATCGCCAGCGAGACGGAGGAGGGGGCCGGACAGGCCGCCAGCGCCACGCGCGACCTGGCCGAGCTGTCCCAGAACCTGTTGCAGATGTCCATGACCTTCACCGCCAACAAGGCCGACGCCACCAAGCTGCGCGCCTCCCAGGGCCAGATGAAGGGCATCCTGCCCAAGATCATGCTCGACTTCGTCAAGGTTAAGTACGGCGACGGGATCCACGCCAAGGTTTCCTCCGAGCTTGGCAACCCGGTGTTCATGCCCGCCCAGAGCTATCCTGAGCAGGTGTTGAGTCAGATGGCCGAGGTCGTGTCCCGGGAGACCGGCAAGGACCTCAAGGCGGTGTTCGTGGACCTGGGCAAGTACACCCTCGGCCAGTTCAACAAGCTGTACAAGCCGTACTTCAAGGCCAAGACCTTGAGGGAATTCTATCTGACCATGAACGACACGCACGCGGCGCTCACCAAGGCCAATCCGGGCATTAATCCGCCCAGGTTCAGCTATGAGGAGCGGGGCAACAAGCTGACCATGATCTACAAGTCCAGGCGCGGGTACCACCACTACTTCGAGGGCATCCTGCGCGGCGCGGCCGAGCACTTCAAGACCCCGGTGGACATCAGCGTGCAGGTGCTGGACGCCGAGACCGCCCGGGCCGAGATCACCTTCCGCTAGCATTCGACACAGCCAACCAAAAAGCCCCCGGCTCTCCGCACATGGAGGGCCGGGGGCTTTGTCATTTCTGCCGTGTTAGTCGGCGTTTACGGCTCGCCTGCGCTTGACCTTGTACCAGACGTACCAGGCGATGCTGGCCACCAGCATGCCCACGATGAGCGCATCGAACTGGTGGCGGTAGGTCTGCACCAGGCTCCAGTTCTCGCGCAGGGCAAAGCCGCAATAAAGCAGGAAGCCGTTCCACATGGTCGCGCCCATGATGGTGGCGATGGCGAAGGGCCAGAAGCGCATCTTGCCGATGCCCGCCGGGATGGACACCAGGTGCCGCACCACTGGGATGAACCGGCAGATGAAGAGCGTCCAGGCGCTCCTGTGGCCCTGGAAAAATCGCTCGGTGCGCTCCAGGTCGTCCATGTCCAGCAGCAGGTACTTGCCGATCTTGAGCACAAAGGGCCGACCGCCGTAGTAGCCCATGAGGTAGGACAGGTATGAGCCAAAGAACGAGCCGATGCTGGTGGCCAGCAGGGCCTGGGCGAGCCCCCATTTGCCGTCGGCCACGAGGAAGCCAACGAAGGGCATCACGGCTTCGCTGGGCACTGGAAAGATCATGCTTTCCAGCCCCATGAGAAAGGCCGCACCGGCGTAGCCAGTGGTGTCCAGGATGCGGATGGCGAATTCCGAGATGATTTCCGTGAGCAAGGCGAACCTCCGGGAGTGATGACGTCAGTCGCCTCTACCTTGCCTTGGGGCGCAGGGCAAGGGCTGGAGGTTGCCCGCAACCGCCAGCCGCCTGGAGCCTGCGCCCGGTACGCCTCTTTAGTCCACTTTGAAGCCCAGGGCCAGCCCGGCCTGGCGGCTGGCCGCTTTGTCGCGCAGGCGCGACCAGTAGAGGTTCTGCGCGGGCCAGAGGTCCGGCTCGGCGCCCACCGTGGCAGCGCGCTCCAGGATACGCCGCACCTCGGCATGGTTCGGGGCCTCGCCCGCGAGCAGGGCCACCAGGGCCTGGCCCACGCGCTGGGCCAAGAGGGCGCGTTCCGGGTGGGCTTGGCCCTGGTCCTTGAGGAAGTCCAGGAAGTCGCGGGAGGGCACCACCTCGCCCATGATGCACTGCCAGCACAGGGCGGACCACAACCGTCCCCAGAGATCGGCGGCGGTCTGGGTGGTCTGGGCCTCGCGGTAGGGCATGAACAGGTGCGCGCCCTCTCTGGCCTCGGCGCACAGCTCCGTCCAGGAGTCGGCCTCGGCCCGGCGAATCCAGGCCAGGGCCAGATCCTGGCGCTTGCCCCAGGTCAGGTACGAGGCCGGGACGCACTTGGCCGCAGCCTTGATCGCAGCCGTGTGCTCCACCTGCACGCATCCGGCCAGCGGACCGCCGCCGTTGGCGCGCTCCCACTTCCAGCCGCAGTCGTCGCTGCCGGACTCGTGCGCCCAGGTGATGGCCGCAGTGCCCGCAAGCTCTTTGGTCGCCTCAGCCTTGCCCATGCTGATTGTGACACTGAGCCCCGGCCAAGAAACCTCGGCGCTGGCGCCGGGTGCTGGCAGGCGGTCCTCGGCCCACAGGCGCACCAGGGCCTGGGCCAGGATGCTCTCGGTGGTCTCGCGCCGGGGGCGGATCTCGCGGGTCCAGAGGTCGTGGCCGCTGCCCAGGGCCGGGTCGTTGGAGCTGGCCTGGCCCAGGTGCGACAACAGGAGCGGCTCCAGGTCTTCCAGGCCCGTCCGCTGGGCCAGGCCCATGGCGCGCAGGGCAAAGGTCAATGCGTTCAGCGGCTCAATGCGCCCCAGGTCATCGAAGAACCAGGCGCAGCTGGCAAAGGACGAGAGCGCCCATTTCTGCATATTCAATAGCTTCCAGGCCGTGTCGCGCCGGGTGGCGGACAGGCCTTTTTGGAAGTGGGCGCGTTCGAAGCCCTGGGCGTCTACCAGCCCCGACAGGACGCTGCCATACTGCACCACTGTGGCCTCGGCGTCCACGAATAGCGTCTGTCCGAGGTCCTGGTAGTGGCGGTCCATGCGCTCCTTCACCGCGCGCAGACCGTCGCGCAGGGGGCCGCGCCAGCGCTGGTCCCAGCCGGGCTTGTGCTCGGTTGCGCAGCCGCAGTCCGAGCGCCAGCGCTCCACGCCGTGGGCGCAGCTCCAGGAGGAGTTCTCGTGGATGCGCGCGCGTCGTTTGGGCGGGTTCTCCTCAAGGTACGCGGCGTAGTTTGTCAGCCGCACGCCGTCCACCCCGCTTCTGGCCTGGGACAGGGCGTGGGCCAGGGCCATCTCGCCGAACTTGAAGTGGTGGCCGTACGTCTCGCCGTCCGTGGCCAGGGCCAGCAGGCCCTTCTGCGCGGCCAAGCCGGACAGCCTGTCCCAAAAATAGTCGCCATGGCGCAGCAGGCCCTCGAAGGCCACGGCCTGGGACAGCGGGCCGTCGTAGAAATACACGTTGATGCTGCGGCCCTTGGGCAGCTCCACGAGGTAGGGCTCGCGGATATCCAGGTTGCCCTCGCCCACTGCGGTCCAGTTGTCCTGCCCCTTTCCACCAGGCGAGATGTCGGCGACTTCCTTGGCCTGGCGCGGGGCCAGGATGGTGAACCTCACCCCGGCCTGGGCCAGAAGCTCTAGGGTGCGCGTGTCCACGGCAGCCTCGGAGAGCCACAGGCCCTCGGCCTTGCGGCCGAAACGGGCTTCGAAGTCGGCCAGGGCCCAGGCGATCTCGGCGCGTTTCTCCAGGTCCGTGGCCAGCGGCATGATGATGTGGTGGTAGATCTGGGCGATGGCGTTGCCGTGGCCCAGGCGCGCCAGGCTGGCACGGTCGCCCTCGAGCACGCGGGCATAGATGTCCGGGGCCTGCTGCTCCATCCAGGTGAGCAGGGTGGGGCCGAAGTTGAAGCTCATCCACTCGTAGCAGTTGACGATCTCGATGATGCGGCCCTCAAAGTCAAGGCGCCGGGCCCAGGCCAGCGGGCCGTAGCTCTCAGCGCAGATGCGCTCGTTCCAGTGCTTGGCCGGGGCGGCGCTGCCCTCGGGGAAGATGGTGTCCATCCAGGGGTCTTCCCTGGGGGGCTGGTAGAAATGCCCGTGGATGCAGAGCTGCTTGCCGCCGATGGTTTTGCTGAGCTTTCCGGCCATGCCATCTCCCGC
>MGTN01000100.1:7625-11465 GCA_001799475.1 Desulfovibrionales bacterium GWA2_65_9
GCGCTGGTGCTCGTGCCCTTGGCCGATCTCGTGCCCATGGCCCTGGCCGCTGGCGGGGACAACCTGGGCCACGTGAGCCGGGTGCAGGGCTCGGCCTTTGCCCGGCAGGGCAGGGAGCTGCGCCCGCTGGCCCTGCACTCGTCGGTCAAGCGCACGGACACCCTGCTGACAACGGTGGGCGCGCGCCTGGAGCTGACCATGCTCGACGAGACCAAGCTGACGCTCGGCGCGGAAACAGAGCTCGTACTCGAACGCTATGACCTGGGCCGCCAGCAGGGCGTTGGCGCGGTGCTGCTGAAGCTGACCAAGGGGGCCTTCCGCCTGGCCACGGGCGAGATTTCGGCCCTGCGTGGCGGACCGTTTGAGGTCAGTACGCCGCTCGGCGTCATCGGCATACGCGGCACGGAGTTCTGGGGCGGTTTTTTGAGCGCCGAGGAACTCTCCGTGCTGCTCATCTCGGGCAAGGGCGTGTACATCAAGAACGACGGGGGCAAGACGGAAATTTTGAAGCCCCTTGAGGGCGTGACCCTGCGCTCGGCCACTGCCCCGCCTCCGGCCCCGACCCTGTGGAGCCCGGACAAGCGCGAGCGGGCGTTCAGGACAGTGGAGTTCGACTAGGCGCAAATTGTGTGATTCCAGTATAATTGTTGTGAGGTAAGTATGATTGAGAAAGTTTTTACTGCAGATATCGATAACTTCGGGTCGCGTCTAAATGTGTCTCTTGAGAAATCTATAACTGAAGCTGTTGTAAATTCAATTCAAGCAAATGCAGATAGTATCCAAGTTGTGATTAACTCATTCGAAGATGGAACACTTAAAAGCATAGAAATAGTAGACAATGGAGATGGTTTTAATGATGTAAACCTGGATTCATTTTTTAGGCTACACTCCAAATTGAAGAAAGATATTGGCGGTAAAGGTGTTGGACGTGCATCTTGGCTTAAATATTTTAAGAGAGTGTCTATTGACTCTATAGCATCGCAGAGTGGAATGAAATTGTCAGTATGCTTTTCGCTCGAGGCTGGGCCACAAAAGACAAGCGTTAAGCGGGAAGAAGTAGATAATGGTCGAAATCTGGTTACAAAAGTTGTTCTTGATGAGTATAAAGGTGATAAACTGTACAATATAAGGTCCGAGAATCTTAAAAAATATATAATTAGAGAACTTGTTGTGATGTTCTTTAATATAAAGCGAACAGGTGGAAGAATCGAGATAGATATCAGTGAGGTTGTTGGTGGAGCATTGTTCGCCAGCTCAACGATTCGGAATGAAGATATACCATCTGTTGAAAAGGAGTTCGTTTTTTCACTATTGTACCAAGAGGTGAAACACGAATTTACATTGATGTGCATTCATGTTGAAACTAGTAGTAACAATAAGGTTACTACTGGATTCATCGCTGGTGAAAGATCATTATCAGATTTTAACACTGCACTAGGGATACAAATTCATGCTCCATTGAATAGGTATACCGGGCAGTATTGGATTTTGCTTTCGTCAAGTCTGTTTAACGATGGCAAATATACTACAGAGGGTAGAGATAGGATAGTATTCCCAGATGGACCAGATTTGTGGAGTGGGAAGAGTTTGAAATCTGAAATAAAGAATCTTGTTCTGTCGTGTGTTAACGAATATTTTTCTCAAATTGAGCCAGACTACGAACAGACTCGAAAGGCTGTTCTCGAAGAAATTGTTGAGCTTTATCCTCAATACTCTGCGCTAGAGTATCAGTCAAAGATTGATGAAATACTTCTAACGACTGCTGGACGTCTTGATAGGCATGCAATGCTTAGTAAGTTGCATGAGCTTGAATTTGATAAAGAGGACAGAATTAAGCGAGAGATTACACGTCAACTTAAGAATAAAAATGTAGATAGCATGACAATTGATCATGCGGTAGCTTTTGCGCAGAATACAACTGAACAAGCAAAGGGGGTTCTGGCCAATTATTTTTGGTATCGCAAGGCTATCATTGAGCAATTAAATCGGTATGTCGATGATAATGAAAAGTCTGAACAGCTTCTTCATGAGCTATTTTTTGAGCGAAATAAAACTCAGGATTCTGCTAGCCTGCGAAATTGCATATGGCTCCTCGATGATAAGTTTATGAGATTTTCATATTTCGCAAGCGAGGCGGTTGTCTCATCTATTGTAAAAGATCTCGAAGGTTCTGCTCTTTCTAATTTCAATTTAGAAAAACGGATGGATTTATTTTTAAAATTTGATAAGCCAGAATCAGCCGAAGCATATGATTGTGTTGTCATTGAGTTTAAAGGGATCGGCAGTTCCCCAGATGAAAAGATTAATGCTGCGATGCAAGTCGTAACAAGATATGCCCTTGCAATACGAGAGCATCTAACAAGAGTGAATAGCCTATTTGTATATATTATCACGGAGGTAGATGCTCAGCTTGATAAATATATTCGGTCAGTAAACTTTAAGAAGATTTACTCAAAATATGGTTCTATCTACTGTTTTTATAATGAGTTTACTGATGCCCATATCTACTTTGTTAGTACATCTACAATCGTTGGCGATGCGAGTGATCGACACGAATTGTTCTTTATGCTTCTCAAGGAGGAGCTTACTACCAAAAAAAGATGGGACTAGGTAGACCCCCTGACTATCAGTCCAGCGTCTTCCGGTACCGCCGCATGCCCACGCTGATGACCGCCACCAGGAACAGGGCGATGGGCCAGACGTGGGTCAGCGATTCGAGCGTCCCGTTGCCCTTGAGCAGGATGCCGCGCACCAGGCGCAAATAGTGCGTCAGCGGCAGCACCGAGCCGATGGTCTGCGCCCAGCCCGGCATGCCCCGGAAGGGGAACATGAACCCGGACAGCAAGAGCGACGGCAGGAAGAAGAACACCGACATCTGCACGGCCTGCAACTGGTTCTTGGCCACGGTGGAGAGCGTCACCCCGACGCTCAAATTGGCCGCGATGAACACCAGGGACAGCACGAACACCGCAAGAATGCTGCCGCGCAGGGGCACCCCGAACAAAAACCGCGCCGCCAGGACGATCAGCGTCATCTGGATGTAGCCCACCAGAATATACGGCACGATCTTGCCGAGCATGACCTCCAGCGGGCGCACCGGCGTGGACAGCAGGTTCTCCATGGTGCCGCGCTCCCTCTCGCGGGTGATGGCCAGCGAG
Organism: Desulfovibrionales bacterium GWA2_65_9; assembly: GCA_001799475.1. GTDB lineage: Bacteria > Desulfobacterota > Desulfovibrionia > Desulfovibrionales > Desulfovibrionaceae > Humidesulfovibrio. Next base: position 10,784 of record MGTN01000100.1, read on the forward strand.
GTGATCATGGTCAGGGTCAAGGTCAGGATCACGCCCATGAGGCCGGGCACGATGTTGTACTGGGTCACGGCCTCGGGATTGTACTCGGCGTGCACGCGCAGGGTGACGGGCAATGGCGTCGGCGCGTAGCCGCTGGACGCGGGCAGGTCGCGCGCCAGCACCTGGCTGACCACCTCGCGCATGGCCGAAAGCGCCCCGCTGGTGGCGGCCGGGTCCGTAGCGTCGGCCTCCAGCAGCAGCACCGGCTGCTCCCCGCGCAAGAGCCGCCGGGAGAAGTCTTCGGGGATGGTCAGCACGAACTGCGCGCGGCCCTCTTTCAGCGCGCTGTCGGCCTCGGCGCGGCTTTGCAGGTGCTCGGTGACCTGGAAGTAGGTGCTGGTCTGCATGCCGGCCACGATGGAGCGCGCGTACGCAGAGTTGTCGCCTGCGAGCACGGCCGTGGGCAAATGGCGCGGGTCGGAGTTGATGGCGTAGCCGAAGAGGATGAGCTGCATGAGCGGGATGCCGATCATCATGGCGAAGGTCACCCGGTCGCGGCGCATCTGGATGAACTCCTTGTAGACCATGGCCGCGAAGCGCCGGAAGCAGAAGACGCTGTCCGCACCCATGCCCGCGCCCATCTTCGAGTTCATGACCGCCTGCCCTGGCTGGCCTGCTGGGCCTGGCTGCCCTGCTGGGCCTG
>MGTN01000100.1:11499-14706 GCA_001799475.1 Desulfovibrionales bacterium GWA2_65_9
CACTCGAGGCCTTCGGCCTGTTTTGTCCCTGCCTGGAACGGGGTAAGCGCCGCCTCAAGGATCTGCGCGTCCTGGCCGCTGACGTGCAGGCTGTTGCCAAAGGCCACCACCTGGTCCACACCGGGAAGCCCGCGCAGGGCCTCGGTCAGCTCCGGCAGGTTCGGCCCGGTCACGCTCCAGGTGCAGAGCCCGGCGTGGTCCACGATGCCCTCCAGCGTGTCCTGGGCCAGCAGGTCGCCGTAGGCGATGTAGGCCAGGCGGTGGCAGCGCTCGGCCTCGTCCATGTAGTGCGTGCTGATGAGCGCGGTGACGCCCTGGCTGGCCAGCTTATGCACCTCGTCCCAGAAGTCGCGCCGCGCGCCAGGGTCCACGCCTGCGGTGGGCTCGTCCAGGAGCAGCAGCTTCGGCCCGTGCAGGGTGCAGGCCGAGAGCGCCAGGCGCTGCTTCCAGCCGCCGGACAGGCTGCCCGCCAACTGGTTCTCGAAGCGCGTCAGGCCCATGCGCTCAAGGCAGGCCTGCACGGCCCCGGCGCGGTCGGCCAAGCCGTACATGCGTGCCGTGAAGTCCAGGTTCTCGCGCACGGTGAGGTCCTCGTACAGGCTGAAGCGCTGGGCCATGTAGCCCACGTGGGGCTTGATCTCGTCGGCCTGGGTGAGCACGTCATAGCCCAGGCATTGGCCTGTGCCGGAGTCGGGCTTGAGCAGGCCGCAGAGCATGCGGATGAAGGTGGTCTTGCCCGAGCCGTTGGGGCCGAGGAATCCGTAAATCTCGCCGCGCTTGACGCGCATGGACAGGCCGTTGACCACGACCTTGCCGTCAAAGCTCTTGGTCAGGCCGGAGACGTCGATGACGTATTCGTCGTCGTTGCCGTTGGCGTTGTTCTTGTCGTCGCTCTTGTCGTTGGCCTTGCCGTTGTCCCTGCCGCCCGCGTTGGCGCTGGTGTAGGCGTCACCATGGTCGTCGGCGTTGTGATTGGCGTTGTGATTGGCGTGGGCGTCGGCGTTGCCGTTGGCGTTGCCGCCGCTGCCGAAACTGTTGTCCGTGTCCGCGTGCATGCGGCTACTTCGCCGTGTTGAAGGTCTGGCGCACATCGATCCGCACATCAACGGGCTGGCCAGGGTGCAGGGCCGGGGCCTGCTCCGGCGCGGGCCGGGCCTCCACCAGGAACACCAGCTTGGCGCGGTTGTCGCTGGAGTAGAGGATGGGCGGGGTGTACTCGGCCTGGGCCGAGACATAGCTGATGCGCACTGCAATGTCGCCCGCAGCGCCGCGTGCGCCGCCGTCAAAGCGCACCTGGGCCTCCTGGCCCACCTGGATGCGGCCGACGGTCTCTTCGGGCACAAAGAAGCGCACCTTGATGTTCTCCGGCGGCAGGAGCACGGCCACGGGCTTGCCCGCAGGCACCCATTCGCCCTGGGAGTAGAGGGTGTCGAAGACCAGCGCGGCTGCGGGCGCGGCCTGGGATTTCTGGGCCAGGGTCCAGGCGGCCTGCTCCACGCGGGCGCGGGCTGCCTCCACCTCGGCCTGGGCGGCCGAGATCTCGTCTGTGCGCGCGCCGAGCTTCGCCGTGGACAGGTTGGCGGACATCTCGCGCACCTGCTGGACCTTGAGTTCGTATTCCGTGCGGGCCTTGTCCATCTCCTCGGCGGAGATGGTGCGCTCGGCAAAGAGCTTCTGGCGGCGCTTGTACTCGGTCTCGGCCAGGTTCAGGCCGGTGTTGGCCTGGCCCAGGCGGGCGCTGATGGCCTTGAGCTCCGTGGGCCGCTGGCCCTTCTGGACATTGGCCAGCCTGTCCGCGGCCTGCTTGAGGGAGTGGGTGGCCACGGCCAGGGCCGCGCGCTCATAGTCCTGCTCCAGCACGAACAGCGGCGCACCGGCCGCCACCTGCTGGCCCCGGCGCACGCGCAGCTCGGCCAGCGCCCCGGCCACGGGCGAGGCCACATGCACGTACTCGGCCTCCACGTAGCCCTGGAAGGTCGCTGTCTTGCCCTGGATGTAGCTGCGCACGCCAAAGCCCGCCGCGCCAAGCAGCGCCAGGGCCAAGAACGCTAGGCGGGCCTTGACCGGGATGCGTTGCAGGAGAATCACAGGGTTCTGCATGAACCACCCGTACACCTTCTGCGAAGGTTGTGTCAAACGTATGTTTGAATTGAGCGGGGTGTGCCCGCACAGCCGCAGATCATTTCGCGGAACCTGCGGCTGTACGGCTCCCCCCGCGATGCGATGTCAGAGTGAGGTTAGGGCCGGTTCACGTCGAAGGTGGTCTCCACGTCCTTGTCCCAGCCGTCGAAGAGGAAGGCCTCGGCCTTCTTGTCCGCCAGCAGCCGGAAGGCGTAGCGCACCTGCTCCTCGTAGAAGGTGCAGAACGCGCCCTTCTGGTCCATGCCGCCGTTCATCTCCTGGGCCTCGGCCGGGCAGGGCGAGCCGCAGAAGTGCCGGATGGCGCAGCTCCGGCAGGAGGCGATGTCTTCGACCTTGCGGCCCGTCACGCGCTTAAAGGCCGGGGACACAAGCACCTCGTCGAGGTTGTCCGTGAACAGGTTGCCGCCGCTGAAGTCCGGCAGGCCGATGAATTCGCTGCACGGGAACAGCCCGCCGTCCGGGCCCAGGGCAAAGAAGCAGCGCCCGCCGCCGCAGGGCGAGATGTCGCACATCAACCGCCGGGCCGTGGGGGCCACGATGGACAGCAGGATGTTGGCGAAATTGGCCACCACCAGTTTGCGTCCGGTCTTCTGGTACAGTTCAAAGGAGCGGTCCAGGGCGGCGATGAAGTATTTGGCCGCCTCTGCTTCGTTCGGTTTGAGCGCCCTGGAGGCGGGCATGGTGCAGCGCAGGATGTTCAGCATGGTCACCGGCACCTCGTGAGCGTGGAAAAAGTCCACCAGCTGGGGCAGGCTGCGCAGATTTTCCTTGGTCACGGTGCAGATGACGTTGTAGAGCGGATAGCCCTTCAGGCGCTCCATGGCCTGGACCACGACATCAAAGACGCCCTTGCCGCCCCAGGTGGTCCGGGTGCGGTTGGCGATGCGGGCCGTGGGCGCGTCCAGCGACAGGCCGATGCCGACCTTGTGGCTGGTCAGAAAGTCGATGGCGGCCTCGTCCAGGTTGGTGGCATTGGTCTGCACGCCGAAGCTGAAGTCGCCGGCATAGCGCTCGATGCCCGCAAAGACGGCCTCGCGGTTGAGCAGCGGCTCGGCCCCGTGGAAG
>MGTN01000100.1:14734-15356 GCA_001799475.1 Desulfovibrionales bacterium GWA2_65_9
CAGGTTGCAGCGCGCCGTGGGATTGAAATACACCGCCGAGGGCGTGAGCCCGAAGCGCAGGTCGTGCATCTCCTTGGCAAAGGCGTCCGCATTGGCGCGGACCTGGCCGAGGAAGCGCGGCGAGCGCAGGGTCTCGGCCAGGGTAGCCTTACGCACCAGGGACCAGAAGGCCGTGTCCGGCTCAATGAGCGCCAGGTGCGTCTTGTGGCCGATGTCCACGGGGATGAGCTGCGGGCCGTCGCCGGTGTTGGCGAAGCGACCCGCCTGGGCCGCTTCGCTTGCGGAACGTTTCGCGGTCATGGCTACGGCTTCGCCTTTTCGCTGACGAGGATGTAGTGCGACAGGCCTGTGCCTTCGGCCGAGCATTTCTTGCGGAAGGCGATGATGTCCTTGGTCTGCCGGGGCTTCTTCTGCGCGTCTGTCTTGGTTTCCATCTTTGTCTCCATCTTCGACCTCCTTTGGGGGTGAAAAAAAAGGGTTCCGGCTGCTCCAAACAGAGCAGCCGGAACCCTTTGCCATCGGACTCCACGTAAAAACACGCGAAACAACAGATCTTCTGACTCCCGGATCATGCGTCTGTGTGCGACCTTCCCCCCAGGTTGCGACCTGAAAGTGGCGGCGG
>MGTN01000100.1:15418-19479 GCA_001799475.1 Desulfovibrionales bacterium GWA2_65_9
AGCCTGTGCTCCGCAGGCGCGTGGCTCAGGGCTCCGGCGGCGCGGCAGGCTCGCGGATGTGCTCGATGAGTTCGCGGATGTGCAGGGGCTGGTGGGCGAAGTCGCGCACGCAGAGTATGAGCTGCCGCGTGGCCCAACTGTCCGTGAGGTCCACCACGCGCAGGTTCATGGACTTCTTGCAGCGCAGGGCGGCGGTCTCCGGGATCACGGCGATGCCCACGTTGTCCTCCACCAGGCGCGAGGCGGCCAGAAAGCCGCGCAGGCGCACCCGGTAGTTGATGCGCTTGCCCACGCGGCTGGCGTGGGCCTCCAGGTATTTCTGGATGGAGCTGCCCTCGGCCAGGCCCACGAAGTCGTAGTCCAGGGTCTCGGCAAAGGCGACCCTGCGCCTGGAGGCCAGCGGATGCTTGGGCGAGACGACCAGCACCAGCTTGAGCGTGCGGAAGGCGAAGGTCGTAAGCTCGCCCACGTCGGAGTTCTTGGCCACCACGCCCACGTCGGCCTTGTCCTCCAGCAGGTCCTGCACGATCTCGGAGCTCAGGCGCTCGTGCACGTCGATGCCCACATTGGGGTGCGCGGTGAGGTAGGAACTCAGGACCTCGGGCAGAAACTCGGTGATGGTGGCCGTGTTGCAGAGCAGCCGCACGTGGCCCTTGAGCCCCTGGCCGTACTCGCTCACGTCGCCCACCATGCGCTCCCACTCCTGCATGATGTTGTGGGCGTGGCGCACCAGGGCCTGGCCCGCCTCCGTGGGCTGGGTGCCCCGGCGTCCGCGCGTGAGGAGCTTCACCCCAAGGGTGTCCTCCATGTTGCGGATGCGCGCGCTGGCCGAGGCCAGGGCCAAAAAGGCGCGCTCGGCCCCGCTGGTGATGCTGCCGCTCTCCACCACATGCAGGAACAGGCGCAGGTCTGTGAGATCAAAGGACATTGCTTTTGCTCCATGGGCCCGGCCCGGGTTTCCGCGCCCGGCGAAACCACTCCTGAGCCTTCGTCTCCACCGAAGGCATACTCAATATCTTCCGCATTTACAACCAACACCAGCGGGCAGAAGGTGCGGCCATGGAAACAACGGCCCCAGCCACCTGGCGGGCCTGCAGCGAAAAATGAAGCACCCGCGCGGCACGCGCGAAAGGGGACAAGATCATGAAAGCCACCACCCAGGTCATCGTCCGGGTCGCCTTTGTCGCCATGCTGATCGTCGGCACGGCCTGCAACAAGATGGACCGCAGCCTGATCAGCGAAGCCACTGTATCGAGCCCCGAGGCCCTGGCCGTGAGCGAGGCCCGTGTGCGCGAACTGAACGCCCGCGTGCTCCAGCTGGAGGGCCAGATGCAGGCCCTGAACAAGCAGAACGCCGCCCTGTCGGACATCCCCGGCGGCGCGAACTGGGACTAGCCCTCCACGGGCCTTCAATATGCCCCTCAATGGCCGGGGCGGGGCGTTCGGGCTTGCAGCTCCCGTGCGTCCCGCCCCGGCTTCTTTTTTGAGCCCACAGCGCTGCCCTTCGTGCCCTCCACCAGCCGCGCTCGGCAGCGCAGGTGCTTTTGTCGCTCTGCACCGCTTGCACAAACAGCCGTAAGTCTGATATGCCCGCGCCCAAGGCCCGCTTCTTGTCGATACTGCATGCCTTTGTCTGATGTGAAGGCATTCTCAGAATATTCCGCGCTTTCAGCACGGGCCTGCACAAGCCGGTTGCGTCCAGCACAGGCGCGAACCGACCAGTCGCGGACTGGTTGCGCTTGTGTGGTGGGGTCAGCGGGCTTTCCAGGGGGGAAGGAATGGACAAATACGGTATTTTCATCGGCCAGGTCATGTTTTTTGTCATGTTGTTTGTTTCGACAGCCTGCAACAAGCTTGATCAGGGCATAAACCCGGATGAGCTCGCGCAGCAGTCTGCCGTCTCTCAAACATCAGACCAGGTGCGCATTCGTGAACTTGCCGAGCGCGTGCAGTATCTGGAAAACCAGCTGCAGGCCATGAAGAGGCAGGACGCTGTTTTCTCCGACATCTCCGGCGGCGCGAGGGACTAGCCCCTCCACTGGCCTTCAACACGCCCCTCAATGGTCGGGACGTTCGGGCTTGCAGGTCCAGCGCGTCCCGCTCCGGCCCTATTTTGCGCCCATGGGGGGGGCTTGCTCCACGGTCCTGCTCACACGGCAGGCATTCTCCGGCGTTTGAGCTCAAACGTAGCCCACGACGACGAGGTCCACCGCCAGCACGACGATCCTGAGGGTTTGGCTGCTTGATGCTCAGCCAAACCCCTCGGCTTGGGAAAGGGCTCAGCCTTTCCGGCCTGCCCAAAGCGAAGGGCTCTTTCCGGCGGCTTTGCGCCGGAAAGAGCCCTTCGCTTCATGGGGATTCCCAAAGGGCCCCCATTCAAATTACAGGATACTTTGGCCGCCGGAGGCATATTTCTCCAGTTCTTCCACCAAAAGCGGCATGCCGCGGCTCGGATCGGCCCTGAGCGAGAGCGCCTGCTTGGGGCATTTGCTCACGCAGGCCCCGCAGCCCATGCAGCGCGCGCTCTTGATCTGCAAGGCGCGGTCGCGGGCCTTGAGCGCGCCGAACTGGCAGAACTGGACGCAGTTGCCGCAGCCCACGCAGGCTTCGGCGTCCACCTGGGCCACAAAGCCCGAGGAGGCCAGCATGTCCACCCCGTTTCTCTGGGCGGCCATGGCCCCACAGCAGCAGCCGCAGCAGTTGCAGATGGCGTAGAAGCGCCCCAGGGCCACGTCCTTGAAGAAGGCGTGGTGCACGTGTCCGCGCGCGTGCTCGGCCTTGAGGATGTCTGCGGCCTCGTCCACGCTGATGCGCCGGGCGCGCTTGCCGTTGTGCTCCAGCACGAGGCTGGCAAAGGGTTCGCCCATGACCAGGCAGACGTCCATGGGCGAGCAGGGATTTTTGCGCGCGGCCCGGCAGGGGCAGTCGAAGACCACGATGTGGTCCGGGTTTTTGAGCACGATGTCGCGCGCCAACTGATAGGGCACCACGCTTTCCGGCGCTGTGAGCGTCACCTCGCGGCCGATCTTGACCAGCCGGGTGGCTTCTTCCGTGGGCAGCACCTTGCCGTGGTAGGTGTCCGCATAGCGGATGCCTCCGCTGGCCTTGAGGGCGCGCCGGGCCTTGCGGCGGGCCTCCACGCGGGAGGGCCGGAGCCGGTCCAGGAGGCGCGACAAACGCATGAGGCCACGGGCAAGCGGATGCTCGCCCGTGGCCATGCTGATGTAGAAGTACGGCCAGCGCAGGTAGATGTAGCCGTGCAGCTTGCTTGCCGTGGTGAACCCCGGGAGCGTGTCGGCCTCTTCGAAGAAGCGCCGCGCCGAGGGTTTGAGCAGCAGATGCAGCAGGTTCATGGCCGGCCCTTTCCTGGGGCTATTTCTCGGTTTCGGTCTTGGCCCCGCCGCGCATGGTGTGGCGCTTGGAGGCGGAGAGCACGGCCTTGCGCAGGCGGATGGACAGCGGGGTGATCTCGACCAGTTCGTCCTCGCGGATGAAGTGGATGGCGCGTTCCAGCGTCATGGGCTTCACCGGGGTCAGGGTGCAGGCCTCGTCTTTGCCCGAGGCGCGCATGTTCGAGAGCTTCTTTTCCTTGGCCGGGTTCACGTTGATGTCGACCTCGCGGGTGTGCTCGCCCACGATCATGCCCTCGTACAGGGGGTCGCCGGCGGTGACGAACATCTGGCCGCGCGGCTCCAGGTTGAAGATGCCGTAGGTCACGCCCACGCCGGAGCGGTCGGCCACGATGGAGCCGGTGAAGCGGGTGGGGAAGTCGCCCCGGTATTCGCCGTAGCCCTCAAGGTAGGAGTTCATGATGCCGGTGCCCTTGGTGTCGGTCAGGAACTCGTCGCGGTAGCCGATGAGCCCGCGCGAGGGCACGCTGAACTCGATGCGCACGCGGCCCTTGCCGTTGTTCACCAGGTTGACCATGCGGCCCTTGCGGATGGACAGCTTCTCGGTGACGATGCCCATGAAGGTCTCGTCGCAGTCCACGTACACGCGTTCGATGGGCTCGGTGATCTTGCCGTCTTCCTTCTTGTAGATGACCTCGGGCCGACCCACGG
>MGTN01000101.1:0-2317 GCA_001799475.1 Desulfovibrionales bacterium GWA2_65_9
CCCCGCCTCGCCCCGGGCGGTAGAGCTCCAGGCCCTGCACGTAGGGTGATTCGGCCCGCAGCGGCGCAGGCGCGAGCAGGGTCAGGCAGCAGGCGAACACGAGGCCCAGGGCCAACACAGGCAGGGCCTTGGGCAGGGGCAACATCTTTCGGACGGGCAGGGCGGCGCGCATGGGCACTCCTTGGGGGGACTCGCCAGGCGGCGGTCAGGGGCGACTATGCCCCAAGGGGTGCGCTCCCGTCCACAGTCTTGATGGGGGGGCTGGCCCGCGTTCCTCATGGAGGGCGGCCTCGAAACGAGCGCCCCTGCGTATTGGCGGAGTCTTCCTGGGCACGACCAAAAGAAGCGCCTGCCCTCAGGGCACTGGCCGCCTTTGCTACCCGGCGAAAGCGTGCTGGTCCAAATCCACGTGCTTGGCGTCCCTCTTGGACCCGTCACGCCACGGCATTTGGGTCTGTGCAGCCGACAGGCCTGGGCACGTTCTTCAAGAACGCAGCCCTAGCGCTCGGGCGCTTCCGGCTTCAGGGGCTGGGCCAGCTGCTTGTCCAGCTCCAGGCTCAGGCGCTCCAGGGCCTGGCGGGAGGCCTCCAGCATGCTGCGCAGGGAGTCGCGCAGGGCCTGGCGCGGCGATCTTTCCGGCTGGCCCGGCTGGCCTGGTTGTCCCGGGGTGCGCGGCGTGCCGGAGGTTCCCGGCATGTCGGGCCGGGCCGCGCCTTCCGGGCCTGTGGCTGCGGCCAGGGTGCGCGTGGCCTCCTCCAGGCTCAGGCGCAGGGCGCGAATGTCCTGGCGCATGGCCGCGATGTCCGCCGCGAGCCTGGCCCGCTCGGTGCCGGACTCGCGCTCCAGGCGCTCCACCCGGGCGCGCAACTGCTCGGTTTCGGCATCGTGCCCTGGGCCTGGCTGGCTGGCGCAGGCCGAGAGCAGAAGCAGGGCGGCCAGGCCCGGTGCAAGGCCCGGTGCAAGGCCAGATGCAAGGCCAGATGCAAGGGCAGTCAGGGCGCGTTTGAAGTCCATGGCGTTCCCTTTTTGGATGGTCCTGGCCAGCGGCCTATTCCGGGCGCTTGCCCTTGACCGGCACGCGGGCCACGACCTTTTCGTAGTATTCCTGCCGCGCCTCCAGCTGCACCGGGCGGCGGCGCGAGAGGTTCAGCCTGGTGATCAGCAGGTTCAGGCGCTGCATCTGGGCGTAGCGCTCGGCCTCGTCGGTGAGGCTGGCCAAGAGCTCGCGGGCGGTGTGGATCTCGCGCCGGGCCTCCAGCTCCGGGGGCAGGCAGCCTGCGTTCTTGAGCACGCGCCAGGCCAGGCGCAGGTCTTCGGGCACGTGGGCGTCGTCCTCCAGGTCCAGCGGCCTGCCCCGGCCCGGCAGGGCGTCAAAGGCGCCTTCCTCCTGGGCCTGTTTGATGCGCTCCTCGGCGAGGCGTTCGATGAAGGCGAGGCTTAAGAAGCTCATGGGGGCATGGTGCTTCGGCTGCGGCCGAAAGTCAATGCGCGCGGCCTGCGCCGAATGCGCCGACGTCCGCGTCGACGTCCGCGTTGCGCAGCGCTGAAAAGCGCCCTCTTTGGTGCTGGAATCGGCGCTCTGGCGTGCGGAAATCCCTGGTCCGGGCCTTTACATCGGGGCGGGCGTGCTTATCTATTTTACTAGGCGGGACCACCAGGAATCCCGGTCGGAAGCCCGATCGGAAGTCTGGCCGCTCAAGGCGCGGGGTGAAGGCCCGGTGGCGAGCGGCCAAGAGGCGAAGGACCCGGACACGGGCGCCGGAGGCAAGAGGCCACAAGGACGGTGGTTCCACAGGGCAACAGCGGAGACGCAAAAGGAGGGTAGCCCGGCCTGGCTGAAAAAGCTCGCACCATATGGCGGATAGAGCCGCCCCTCGCACCAAAAGCAGAAAGTGCGCCGTGACAAAGAGCTCGCGGGTCCCTGGCAGCAGCGGACCGGAGACGACCGGGTAACCCGGTAACGGCGCACAAAACTTTTGTCTTCCCTCCGGCCAACAAACAGCATCCGGCCAACACACATCCCCCGATCTACAGGCACTCCCCCCCTCGCAGACGCACGCCCCGGCCAAGGGTTCCAGGCCGCCCGGCCCAGGCCCATTGGCCTGGATGGAGCTTTGGTCGCGGCGCAAAGACGCTCCGGCTTCCGGCCCGCAAAATTCACCCCCAAGCCCTTTACAGCGGCGCAGGAGTGCTTACCTTCTATTCTGCAAGGGACCAGTCGAAGCCCATCCGCAGCGCGCCGGGTGGCGGGCGGAAGGGGGGCAAGGGCCGCAAGGCCGGTGGTTCCAGACGATAGGACGGGCAGACGCCAACGGAG
>MGTN01000101.1:2377-7992 GCA_001799475.1 Desulfovibrionales bacterium GWA2_65_9
GTTAGAGTCCCCTAAAAAAACCCCGCCCCAAGGAGCACCCCCCCAGCTATGGCCCCCTGGTACATCGCCGTGATCATGGGCCTTGTCGAAGGCCTCACCGAATTTCTTCCCGTCTCAAGCACCGGCCACCTCATCCTGGCCGGGCATGCCTTGAGCTTCACCGGACCCAAGGCCGAGACCTTTGAGATCGCCATCCAGCTCGGGGCCATCCTGGCCGTGGTGGTGCTCTACCACGACCGCTTCCTGGGCCTGCTCAAGACCGATCCGGGCAAAAGCTTCTCCGGCCCGCGCGGCATCTGGCTGTTGTTCCTGACCTCGCTGCCAGCCCTCGGCCTCGGCTTCCTGGCCCACAAGGCCATCAAGGCGCACCTCTTCGGCCCGCGCACCGTGGCCCTGGCCCTGCTCGTCGGGGCCGTGCTGATGTTCGTGGTGGAGGCCCGCGCGGCGCGCCTGAAGCGGCCCCGCAAGCGTCTGGTGGACTCGCTGGACGCCTTGACCCCGAAGCTGGCGCTCGGGATCGGCCTGTTCCAGTGCCTGGCCCTGTGGCCGGGCTTCTCGCGTTCCGGGGCTACGATCATGGGCGGCATGCTGACGGGCGTGGACCGCAAGACCGCCGCCGAATACTCCTTCCTGGCCGCGGTGCCGGTGATGTGCGCGGCCGTGGGCTACGATCTCTTGAAGAACGGGCAGCTGTTCGAGCCCGGCGACCTGGTGTTCCTGGGCCTCGGCTTTGCGGTCTCCTTCGTGTCCGGCTGGGCGGCGGTGAAGGGCTTCATCGGGCTGTTGTCGCGCTTCACGCTGCGTCCCTTTGCCTGGTACCGGCTGGCTCTGGCCCCGCTGGTCTGGATGCTCTGGCCGAACTGAAGACCCTCCGCACGTATCATCGCCCATACCTTGGCCTTGCAATTCCGGCCCGCTTCGGTTAGGCTGCGCTATTCGCCGAATAGCGCATTTTTTTGTCAACCTTTCAGGAGGACTACAGTACATGACCCGCAAGGACCGCACCGAGGGCATTTACAGCCGTCGCGAGGTGCTCGACGATTCCGAGCGCCGCCAATATTACCAGCTCCAGCTCAAGGACTTGCTCTCCTACGCCTACCGATATTCCGAGGACGTGAAGAAGCGCTTTGACCGCTCGCAGTTCAATGTGGACAAGTTCAAGGCGCTCTCCGACCTCAAGCACGTGCCCATCCTGAAGAAGAAGGAACTCATCTTCCTCCAGAGCATGGGCCCGCGTCTGGGCGGCCTCTTGACCAAGGACCTGGGCGAACTGCGGCGCGTGTTCCTGTCGCCCGGCCCCATCTTTGATCCCGAGGATCGTCAGGACGATTACTGGGGCTGGACCGAAGGCTTCTACTCCGTGGGCTTCCGCCCCGGCGACGTGGCCCAGATCACCCTGCCCTACCACATGGCCCCGGCCGGACTGATGTTCGAGGAGCCACTCAAGAACCTGAACTGCGCGGTGATCCCCGCAGGTCCGGGCAACACCAGCTCGCAGTTGGAGATCATGCAGAAGCTGCGCGTCACCGGCTACATCGGCACGCCGAGCTACCTGCTGCACCTGACCCAGAAGGCCGAGGAAATCGGCTTGTCCTTGCGCAAGGACCTGTTCCTTGAGGTGGCCTTTGTCACCGGCGAGAAATTCTCCGAGAAGATGCGCACCACCCTGGAAAAGAAGCTCGACTGCGTCATGCGCCAGGGCTACGGCACGGCCGACGTGGGCTGCATCGGCTACGAGTGCTTCCACAAGTGCGGCCTGCACCTCTCTAACCGCGCCTTTGTCGAGATCTGCCACCCGGACACCGGCATTCCGCTGAAGGACGGCGAGGTCGGCGAGATCGTGGTCACGGCCTTCAACAAGACCTATCCGCTCATCCGCCTGGCCACGGGCGACCTCGGGTTCATCGACCGCGCGCCCTGCGCCTGCGGCCGCACCAGCCCGCGCCTGGGCAACATCGTGGGCCGCGTGGACACCACCGCGCGCATCAAGGGCATGTTCGTGTACCCGCACCAGGTGGAGCAGGTCATGGCCAAGTTCGAGGAGATCAAGCGCTGGCAGATCGAGGTCACCAACCCCGGCGGCATCGACGAGATGGTCCTGTCCATCGAATCCGGCGCCTTCAAGCGCGAGGAGGAGCTGCTGCACACCTTCCGCGAGAAGATCAAGCTGCGCCCCACGCTGAAGATCCTGAACCCCGGCACCCTGCCCCCGCAGATCCGGCCCATCGAGGACAAGCGCACCTGGGATTAGCCCGCGCCGCTTGAACAACCGGAGGCTTGATGCCTGCTCCTGCAATGCAACGCGCCCTGGTCTCTGCCTCGTGCAGGGGCCGGGGCGCGTTTTTCTTGACGATGCCGCTCGCAACCCTTCTCCTGGCAGCCCTGTTTCTGCTTGGGGCCTGCGCCCGGCCCGCGCCGCAGCAGCCCGCCATGCAGGTCAGCTTCCTGCCAGTGCCGGGCGAATTTCTGACCGACCAGGGCGACCGGCTTGCGCCCGAGGGCCTGCGCCAGCGCGCCGCGGCGGCGGCCTACATCCTGGTGGGCGAAAGCCACGGCAACCCCTGCGACCATGAGGCCGAGGCCCGCATCCTGACCATCCTGGCCCACGCCAAGGTCCCGCCAGCCGCTCAGATCGTCGTCGGGCTGGAAATGGCCCCGGCTGCGCTCAATCCCGTGCTGAAGGAATTTTCGGGCGGCACCATCGCGTCCGAGGACCTGGAGCGGCGGCTGGACTGGAAGACCAACTGGGGCCACCCCTTTGCCAAGTATCTGCCGGTGTTCCGGGCCATCCGCGACTGGAAGCTGCCGGTGGTGGGCCTGAACGTACCCCCGGGCGTCATCCGCCGCCTTTCGGCTGCGGCCATGGCCAATGCTTCCGCCGCTGATCCCGTGGCCGCGCTCTCAGCCGAGGACCGGGCCACGCTGCCCGCGCGCATCATCCCGCCCGCGCCGGAGCAGCTGGCCTTCCTGCGCGAGGTCATGGGCAGCCACCCCAAACAAGCCCAAAAGCCCGCCGCCACCGCAGCTGGTGCCTCAGTCGATCCGCGCCAGGAGGCGCGCTTCCTGCTCATCCAGAGCGTCTGGGACTCGGCCATGGCCGAACAGGCCGTAAACGCACGCAAGGCCTTGGGCCGACCCGTGGTGCTGCTGGCGGGCGCGGCGCACGTGGAGGGCGGCCTGGGCATTGCCCGGCGCCTGCGCGTGCTCGACCCCGGCGCTACGGTGCTGCTCATTTCGCCCTGGCGCGGGGACGCTTTCGACCGGGCCGACGCCGACGTGCGCGTGTACTGCCCGGAGAGCTTCGAGAGCCGCATGGGCATGACGCTCGAGTCCCGGCCCCTGGTTCTGGGCGGCCGGGGCGATCAGGACCTGCAGGTGCTCGTCAGCGCGGTCCGGCGGGGATCAAAAGCCGAGGCCGCAGGGCTCCGGCCCGGCGACGTGGTCCTGCGCGCGGGCGGCTACCGCATGCGCAGCCTGAACGCGCTGCACCTGGCGGGCAGCGACGCCTATCGCGAGAAGAAGAGCCTGGTCTTTGTCATCCGGCGCGGGGACGACTGCTACACCGTGGACCTCGGCCCTCTTGGCGTCCCGGGCGGCCAGGGCATACCGGGTGCCCCACAGAGCGGCCAGCAGGCCCGGCAACCCGCACCCACAGGAAAACCCTAGCCATGCCCGAGCTGCCCGAGGTCGAGACCATCGCCCGCACCCTGGCCGGCGAGGTGGAGAGCCGCCTGATCCTGGGCGTGGACGTGCTGGACCAGAGCGCCATTGTACCTGACCTTGACGCTTTCCGCGCGCTGGTGCTGGGGCGGCGCATCGCCCGTGTTGACCGGCGCGGCAAGCTGCTCCTGCTGCATCTGCAGGCTGGCGGCGGCAAGGACGGCGGGACCATCGCCGTGCACCTGCGCATGACCGGCCGCGTGCTGGCGCTGCCGTCCACCAAAGAACCCGCCGACGCAGACGCGCTTTCGGCACATCGCCCGCGCGTCATCCTGACCCTGTCCGACCGGGGGCAGGGGGGCATGTTCCTGCTCTTCGCCGACGTGCGGCGCTTTGGGCGCATGCATGCCTTTGCGCCGGGCGTTGGGCCGGGGAGCATTGATTGCTGGCCCTTCTACCGCGATCTCGGCCCGGAGCCGCTCTTGCTGAGCGCCCAGGACTTTCGGGCCTGCCTGGCCCCGTCCGGCCAGTCATCCGGAAAAAAGAGCCGTGCGCGCATCAAGGCGCTGTTGCTCAACCAGGGCGTCATCGCGGGCATCGGCAACATCTACGCCGACGAGGCCCTGTTCCGCGCGGGCATCCGGCCCGACGCCGTGGCCGGGGGCTTGAGCGTGCGCCGACTGGACAGGCTCTTCGCGGCCATCAGGTCCGTGCTGACCCAGGCCATCGCCGAGAACGGCAGCTCCATCCGCGACTACCGCGACGCCCACGGCGATGCCGGGGCCTTCCAGAACCATTTCCGGGCCTATGGCCGCGGCGGCGAGAAATGCCTCGACTGCGGCGCAGTCATGCGCTCCATGCGCGTGGCCGGCCGCACCAGCACCTTCTGCCCCCACTGCCAGACGTCGTAGATTTCCTGCCGCTGACCATTCTTTCTCTGCCGCTCACCGATTCCGAAAGGAGATGTGCTCCAGGCCGGTGTATGCCGAAGCGATTTTTGCGGGGCGCCCCGGCAAGCAGGCACCCGCACGGCATACCATGACTGCACAGGAGGAACACACGTGAAGCACAGGACCGTGGGCCACGCCCACCACCAACCCGATCCGGGAGCCGCCGCCGCTGCGACGGCAGGGTATGGCAACAAGGGTTGGATCGTCGTCTTTTCCGGCCTGGGGCTGAACCTGGCCCTGGGCGTGCTCTATGCCTGGAGCGTGTTCGCCAAGCAGATGACCGAGACCGTCGAGTTGGGCGGCTGGGGCCTGACCAAGACCGAGGCCAGCCTGCCGTACATGCTGGCCATCGGCGTGTTCGCGCTGATGATGGTGCCCGCCGGGCGCCTGCAGGACCGCCTGGGGCCGCGCGTGGCGGCCATGGCCGGGGCGGTGCTCACCGGGGCCGGGATGGTGGTGTCGAGCTTTGCCGGGCCGGGCAACATGCTGCCCGTGCTCGTGGGCTTCGGGCTCATGGCTGGGTCAGGCTTCGGCCTGGGCTACGCCGCAGCCACGCCCGCAGCGATCAAGTGGTTCCCCCCGGAGAAGAAGGGCATGATCACCGGCATCGTGGTCAGCGGCTTCGGCCTGGCCCCGCTGTACATCGCCCCCTTGAGCAAGTACCTGCTGAGCGCGCACGGCGTGGGCGGAGCCTTCCGCATCCTGGGCGCTGGCTTCACCGTGGTCACGCTGCTGCTCGCCCGCATGATCGTCAACCCGCCTCTGGCCGTGGCCGCCGCTGGCATCTCGGCATCCGGGTCCGCGCCCGCGCCTTCGACCTCGGTCTGGCGCGAGATGCTGGGCACGCGCGCCTTCTACCTGCTGTACCTCGAATTCACCTTCACCGCCCTGGCCGGACTCATGATCATCGGCCACCTGGCCAAGATCATCGCCGTGCAGACCGGCGGCCTGGTGCAGACCGGCTTCATGCTCGTGGCCACCATGGCCGTGTTCAACGCCTCGGGC
>MGTN01000101.1:8002-9726 GCA_001799475.1 Desulfovibrionales bacterium GWA2_65_9
TATGGGGCCTGCCTGGCGCTGTTTCCGGCCACCGTGGGCGACTTCTGGGGCGCCAAGAACTTCGGCCTCAACTATGGCCTGCTGTTCACGGCCTGGGGCGTGGGTGGCATGTTCGGTCCGCTTCTGGCCGGGCGCATCGCCGACACCACCGGCAGCTACCAGATGGCCTACTACATCGCCGCGGCATTGCTTGTGGCCGCCGCCGGCCTGACGACCATCACCAAGCGTCCCGCGCTTTCCGCCTGACCGGGAGCGAAGGGCGAGGGACTGCTCAAAGCGTCCCGCAAGAACCTGTTTTGCCACCACATGGCCCTGCACAGGCGAACACCCGTGCAGGGCCTTCAAGCGCCCGGCCCCCTGCTGCCTTGACCCGCCCCCTTGACCCGAAGGACCGGGCGTCCTAAACCGGAACAGGCTGCACGCACGCGCCCAGAAGGGGGAAGCATGACCGACGACACCAACACCTGCCATAGCCCGGAGGGCACGCCAGAGGGCAAGACCGCTGCCGAGTCCGCCGTCATCATGACGCACCAGGTGCTGCCGCACGACGCCAACCCCGCCGGCAACGTGCACGGCGGCGTCATCCTCAAACACATCGACACCGCAGCAGGAGTGGTGGCCATGCGCCACGTGCGCGGCTGGGCCGTCACCGCCAGCATCGACCGCATGGACTTCCTCCGGCCCGTGTACGTGGGCGAGCTGGTGACGCTCAAAGCCAGCCTGAACCTCGTGGGCCGCACCAGCATGGAGATCGGCGTGCGCGTGGAGGCCGAGAATTTGCTCACCGGCGAGGTGCGCCATACCAACTCCGCCTACCTGACCTTTGTCGCCCTGGACGGCCTGGGCTGCCCGCGCCCCGCGCCCCCGCTCATCATCCAGGGTGAACTCGCCGAACGCCGCAACCGCCAGGCCCTGCGCCGACGCGAACTGCGCCGCCAAGCCATCGCCGAGGAACGCGCCGCAGGCTGAACGAGAAAAGAAGCCTCCGGCGGCCAAGGGGCCTTAAGGCCCCTTGGAACCCCCATTACGCGAAGGGTTCCTGTCAGCGCAAAGCCGCCGACAGGAACCCTTCGCTTTGGGTGGTCATGGGAGAGGGCGTTTTCCTTGCCTAGGTGCCAACACTCTTAAAAAGGGCCAACCGCGTTCGGGTTTTCCGTCGTCTTCGGCGGAAAACCCGAACGCATTGCCAGGGCCAAGCCGAGGCGTATGCCTGCGTCGCAAAGGCCCAGGCCCCATGGGGAGTCCAGAGGGCCTCAGGCCCTTTGGCGGGGGTGCCGGGGGCAGCGCCCCTGGCATTCGCCTACCAGGGCTGCCAGCCACCCGGCGCGTCGGCCTGGAAGGCGTCGGGGGTGTGTTCGATGCGGTGCAGGGTGCCTGCGCGGAAGAGCACGGCCACGAGGTCGAGGCGGCAGGGCCGGTGCCAGAGGTCGTGCTTGGAGAGGTAGGCTTGGGCGGCGCGCAGCAGGCGCGAGCGCTTTTGGGTGGTCAGGCCGTCGGCGGGTGTGGCCAGCGAGCCTTCGGCGCGGGTTTTGACCTCCACGAAGACGAGGGTGTCGCCGTCTTGGCAGACGAGGTCGAGTTCGAGCCGGCCCAGGCGCAGGTTGCGTTCCAGGATGCGCAGGCCCTTGTCCGCGAGCAGTTTCGCGGCCGCGTCCTCGCCTTGGCGGCCTAGGTCGAGATGCCCGGCAGGCATTGCTGACGCTCGGTTTTTGGAGGGTTGTCCG
>MGTN01000102.1 GCA_001799475.1 Desulfovibrionales bacterium GWA2_65_9
CCTTCGCCCTTGTGCCCGACCCGGCCCTGGCCGCGCACAAGCGTCTGGGCAGCCCGGTGGTGCCAACGCTTTACGCCGTGGCCAGCAGCGGCGGCAAGCTGCGCCTCTTGAACACGCGGGAGGGCGAATTCAACGAAGACCCGGACGCCTTCCTGGATGCGCTGCTGCGTGCGTTGCCCGCCCCCCCTGGCCACGCCAAGGCTCCAACCAGGAAGTGACAACAGCATCAAGATCTGGCACCATAGCTTTCACGAGCACGAGTCCGGGGAGAAGTACATGGCTGGGGAGACGACGCAGACTGAGGCACGAGGGGACGCCGAGGCCAAGGCCAGGGCCACGCTCTTGTGGCGCTGCTGGCCCGACGGCGAAAAAAGCTGCCCGCGCTGCCGCACGGTTGCGCCCTACACCCTGGCCGAGGGCCGTCTGCGTTGCGGGGCCTGCCGCTACACCTTCCACGACTTCACGGGCCGCTGGCTCAATCTGAGCGGGCTCACGCCCGGACAGTGGCTGGACCTGGCCCGGGCCTTCGCCCTGGACGCCAACACCCGCGAGGCGGCCGAGGCAGCGAACATCTCCTACAACACCGCCTTCAAGGCCCTGACGGTGCTGCGCCTGGCCATCCTGGCCCAGGGCACGGACGCCCGGCAGCTTTTCGGCCCGAAGACCGGCCTGGGCGACCTGATCCGTGGCGGCAAGCTCTGCCCCGCGCCCGACACCCCCGTCGGCGAGGTCCCGGTATACGGCATCCTGAGCCAGGGCCAGCGGGTGTTCGTGGACATGGTGCCCGAACTCACGGCCGAGAGCGTGCTGCACTTCAATCACAACTTCCACCTACGCGTTGCCCGGCTCGGGCACATCCTGCTCACCGACCGCTACAAGACCTATGACGGCCTCATCCTCTGCGGCGACGACCGCCTGCCCTACCACTACCTGCTGCGCCACCAGGGCCTTCCCTTCGCCGATTCCGGCAGCCCCTTCTGGCTCTATGCGCGCGACCGGCTGCGCCAGTTCAAGGGCCTCTCGGCCCGGCGCTTTCCGCTGTACCTGAAGGAGCTGGAGCTGCGCTTCAACCGCCAGGGCGAGGACCTCTTGCCGCTGTTCCTCGACGCCCTGTGCGCCCCCATTCCGGCGGCTGCCCTCGCCTGAGCACGTCCTCCAGCCCCGCTTCTCACCACATTTTTCTCCCGCCCTTTGCCTGCCGGTGCCAAAGCTTGCGCAGGTGATAATTTAATTGACTCAAACCACACTTCTTGTGCTAAGAAAAACATCATAGAGTGGAGGTCTTATGGATACCCTATCCGTCGCTCCCGTGGGAGCCAACAAACAGACCGGTCCTGACCTGTTGACCCTGCCCTTCGGGGGTCTTGGCCTGGACCTGGCAAAGGTCCGGCGCAAGGTGCGCGGACTCGTGCTTTTGCCCTTCGCCAAACGCGAAGCGCAAAGGGCCGAGCCCCGTCCCGAGGCGCCCCCTGTGCTTTCCGGCTACCGCCTTTTGGTGCGGCTCAGCCGGGAGACGCTTGGCAGTTAAGGTTTAAAACCCATAACAACGGAGGCCACATGAAGCTTTCGCGCAGAGGGTTCCTCAAACTCTCCGCCGCAGCGGCCTTGAGCACAGCATTTGGCGGTATCGGCTTCGCCCTGAAGCCCGCAGCCGTCGACCGCATCGCCCAGCTCAAGCCCGACTGGAGCAAGCAGACCACCACAGCTTGCTGCTACTGCGCAGTCGGTTGCGGACTCATCGTCAACACCGCCCTCACCGGCACCAAGCGTGCCATCAACATCGAGGGCGACCCCGACCATCCCATCAATGAGGGCGCGCTGTGCGCCAAGGGCGCAGCCATCTACCAGCTGACCGAGGGCACCCCCGGCCAGCCGAACCCGCGCCTGCAGAAGGTCATGTACCGCAAGCCCTTCGGCACCAAGTGGGAAGCTAAGTCCTGGGACTGGGCGCTGGAGCGCATCGCCAAGAACATCAAGCGCGACCGTGACGCCACCTTTACGCTGAAAAACGCCAAGGGCCAGACCGTCAACCGTTGCGAAGGGCTGGCGAGCGTCGGCTCCGCAGCCATGGACAACGAGGAATGCTGGGCCTACCAGGCGTTCCTGCGCTCCCTTGGACTGACATACATCGAACATCAGGCCCGTATCTGACACAGCGCAACTGTAGCGGCTCTGGCAGAGTCGTTCGGACGCGGCGCGATGACCAATCACTGGATCGACCTGAAGAACAGTGATTGCATTCTTATCATGGGCAGCAACGCTGCCGAAAACCATCCCATCTCCTTCAAGTGGGTCACCAAGGCGCAGGAAAAGGGCGCAGTGGTCATCCATGTCGACCCCCGCTTCACCAGGACGAGCGCTAAATCCGACATCTACGCGCCCCTGCGCTCCGGTTCGGACATCGCCTTCCTGGGCGGCATGATCAACTACATCCTGGAGAACGACCTGATCTTCAAGGAGTACGTGGTCAACTACACCAACGCCTCCTTCATCGTCGGCGACAAGTACGACTTCAAGGACGGCATGTTCAGCGGCTTCAACGCCGAGACGGGCAAGTACGACAAGTCCGCCTGGGCCTTTGCCCTGGACGCGGGCGGCGTGCCCCAGCGTGACAACACCCTGGCCAATCCCCGCTGCGTGTACCAGCTGATGAAGAAGCATTACAGCCGCTACACCCTCAAGGCCGCCGTGGACATGTGCGGCACCCCTGAGGCCAAGCTGCTTGAGGTCTACAAGGCCGTTGCCGCCACGGGCAAGCCGGACAAGGCCGCAACGTCCATGTACGCCATGGGCTGGACCCAGCACACCGTTGGCGTGCAGAACATCCGCGCCATGAGCCTCATCCAGTTGCTCCTGGGCAACATGGGCGTGGCCGGCGGCGGCATCAACGCCCTGCGCGGCGAGTCCAACGTCCAGGGTTCCACCGACCAGGCCCTGCTCTTCCACATCATCCCCGGCTACATGCCCACCCCGAGCACCGGCCAGCCCACGCTTGACGACTACCTCAAGCTGGTCAAGCCCGTGTCCAAAGACCCCAAGAGCATGAACTGGAAGAAGAACTACGGCAAGTACGCCGTGAGCCTGCTCAAGAGCTTCTACAAAAACGCCGAGCCCGCCCAGGCCTATGACTGGATGCCCAAGCTCGAGGTGGGCCAGAACGCCTCCTGGCTGGTGCTCTTCGACA
Organism: Desulfovibrionales bacterium GWA2_65_9; assembly: GCA_001799475.1. Taxonomy (GTDB): domain Bacteria; phylum Desulfobacterota; class Desulfovibrionia; order Desulfovibrionales; family Desulfovibrionaceae; genus Humidesulfovibrio. The sequence goes on from MGTN01000102.1 coordinate 3,185, forward strand.
AGATGCTCCAGGGCCAGTTCAAGGGCTTCTTCGCCTGGGGCATGAACCCCGCAGTGTCTGGAGCGAACTCCAACAAGACCCGCGAGGCCATGACCAAGCTTGACTGGATGGTCAACGTCAACATCTACGACAACGAGACCGGCAGCTTCTGGCAGGGCCCGGGCATGAACCCCAAGAAGATCAAGACCGAGGTCTTCATGCTGCCCTGCGCGGTGTCCACCGAGAAGGAAGGCTCCATCTCCAACTCCGGCCGCTGGATGCAGTGGCGCTACCAGGGTCCCAAGCCCCTGGGCGAATCCCGCCCCGATGGCGAGATCATCTACGAGCTGGCCCAGAAGGTGCGCGAGCTGTACAAGAAGGAAGGCGGCGCCTTCCCCGAGCCCGTGCTGAACCTGAACTGGGAGGACATGGGCAACGGACACGAGTTCGACGTCCACAAGACCGCCAAGCTCATCAACGGCTACTACCTGAAGGACGTCTCGGTTAAGCAGCCTGACGGCTCCATGAAGGTCTTCAAGGCCGGCACCCAGGTAGCGGCCTTCCCGGCCCTGATGGACGACGGCAGCACCTGCTCCGGCAACTGGATCTACTGCGGCTCGTACGTCGGACCCGATCCCAAGGACAACCGCGCGGCCAAACGCTCCAAGGAGCAGACCCCGGCCCAGGCGGCCATCGGCCTGTTCCCCAACTGGTCCTGGTCCTGGCCGGTCAACCGCCGCATCATCTACAACCGCGCCAGCGTGGATCAGGCAGGCAATCCTTACGCCCCGCAGAAGCCCGTCCTGGCCTGGAACGCTGCAGGCAAGAAATGGGACATCGACGTGGTGGACGGCGGCGGGAATCCCGGTACCGTGCATCCGTTCATCATGCAGGTGCATGGCATGGGCGCCCTGTTCGGCCCCGGCCTGAACGACGGCCCCTTCCCCGAGTACTACGAGCCGCTGGACTGCCCCGTGTCCAGCCATCCGTTCTCCAAGGTGCTGCACAACCCGACCGCGCTGACCTTCAAGGGCGAGAAACGGGCCGTGTGCGACCCGCGCTTCCCGTTTGTCTGCACCACCTACCGCGTGACCGAGCACTGGCAGACGGGCCTCCAGACCCGCTGGCAGCCCTGGCTGCTTGAGGCCGAGCCCCAGATGTTCTGCGAAATGAGCGAGGAACTCGCTGCCCTTCGCGGCATCAAGAACGGCGAGAAGGTCTGGCTGGAGAACGAACGCGGCAAGCTCTGGGCCAAGGCCATCGTGACCAAGCGCTTCAAGCCGTTCGTCGTGCAGGGCAACATCGTGCACGAGGTCGGCATCCCCTGGCACTTCGGCTGGCGGTTCCCCAAGGACGGCGGCGATGCGGCCAACCTGCTGACCCCGTCCGTGGGCGACCCCAATACCGGCATACCCGAGACGAAGGCCTTCATGGTCAACGTCCGGAAGGCTTAAGGAGGCACGTCATGAGTGGTAAGAGCTTCTTCGTCGATCTGACGAAATGTACCGCCTGCCGTGGCTGCCAAGTCGCCTGCAAGCAGTGGAAGAAACTGCCTGGCGAGAAGACTGTGAACACAGGATCGCACCAGAATCCGCCCGACCTCTCCGACATCACCCTGCGCGTTGTGCGCTTCAGTGAGAAGGAGATGGAAGGCAAGATGCACTGGTTCTTCCTGCCTGATCAGTGCCGCCACTGCGTGGACGCCCCGTGCAAGTCCGGCGCCTCCCTGCCCGACTCCATCATCGTGGATCCGGACACCGGCGCCGTGGTTTACAACGAGAAGACGGCCAAGGAAGATGCGGCCACCATCCGCTCCTCCTGCCCGTACGACATCCCGCGCGTGAACAAGAAGACCAAGGTCATCAGCAAATGCGACATGTGCAACGACCGCGTGAAGGCAGGGAAACTCCCGGCCTGCGTGCAGTCCTGCCCCACCGGAACCATGAACTTCGGTGACCGTGACGCCATGCTGAGCCTGGCCAAGAAGGGCCTGGAAGCGGCCAAGAAGAAGTACCCGAACGCCCAGTTGGTGGACGAGGAATCCGTCCGGGTCATCTTCCTGACCCAGGACAAGCCTGCCCTGTACGCCAAGACCCTCATGGCCGACGCGTCGAGCACGCTTGGGCCGCGCGGGTACACGCGTCAGGAACTCTTTGCCGGGCTGATGAAGCCGGTGAGGAACATCCTGGGCTAGGCCCAATGAGTTGATGGAACGCACCTCTAGATAGGAAGCCGCTGGGGAGGATGGACCAAGCTGGCGGTTTCCCCTTCGGGGGGGGG
>MGTN01000103.1:0-5439 GCA_001799475.1 Desulfovibrionales bacterium GWA2_65_9
GCGGATCTGCACTTCGGCCACGGTTTTCAGCCGGGCGAAGGCCGGGTGCGCGTCCATGACTTGGGCGTCCTCGAGCGTGGTGTAGAGCAGGTAGGCCGGGCGGTGGTTCTCGGCGATGGCGGGCAGGTTGCCGGGCCACAGGAGGGAAGGAACCACGGCGTCGAGGAAGAAGCGGGTGTATTCCGGCCCCCAGACCACCGTGATCGCGTTGAGTTGCATGCCATTCCTCCAGGGATTTGTTTTCGTGCCGCCATTGCCGCCTTGCGCGCGGTCTGAAGCAAGCCCATGCAACAAAAACGCCAGGGCACCATGCCCTGTCCCGGCCGCAAAGGCAAAGTCCGCTAATCGCTGCCCGTTCCCTGGGACGGCGGCGTGCTGTTCACTGTATTCGCGTTCTGGGCGGCGATGCGCTCCATGTAAATCAGGGCCGGGCCGTGGTGGATGGAGGCGGGCGGCTCGCGTCGGAACTCCGCCAGGGCCTCGTTCAAAAGCCCGCGCTCAAAGAGCACCTGGCCGCGCTTGTGGTGCAGGCCGGGATACTCCGGGGCCAGAGCCGCCAGCTCGCCCAGCACGGCCTCGGAGTCATCATAGCGCTTGGCGTAGCGCAGCACGTCCGAGATGTTCAGCCGGAAGTCGTGCTCGTCCGGGGCCAGCGTGAGGGCCTTGCGGAAGGCCCGGACCGAGGCCTCGTGCCTGCCGGTCTGGGCCAGGGCCGCGCCGATGCGCTGCCAGGCGACGGCGCTGAACCACGGACACTGCCAGCGGAAGTTGAGCAGTTGCTCAATGGGGCTCTCATCCGCCACGGCCTCTCCGGGCACGGGGTTCCTGTTTCCGTCTGCCGGGGCCAGCCGCAACGTTGCGGCCAGACGTTCCAGCGCGCCCGGCTTGTCGCCCGCGCCGAGCCGTTCCATGACGAGATCGAGCTGCGCGCGCAGGACGAAGTCGAATTCCTTTGTGCCACCACTGTCAAGGCAGTGACGCATGGCCTCGTCCGCCTCCTCGCGCCGGTCCAGGGCGTGCAGCGTCAAGGCCTTGCGCAGCAGGGCTGCGGCATCGCCGGGGCGCAGAGCCAGGGCGCGGTCAAAAAGGGTCAGTGCCTCCTGGGCCCTGCCCGCATGGCCAAGGCTCAGGCCTTGCCGCAGCAGCGCGGTGCGCTCACCGTCGCCGTGGGCGACAGCCGTCAGCCGGGCCAGCAGGGTCCCTTCCTGGCGGGCCAGTCCGAAGGCCCTGTCGAGCTGGGCGCTACGGGCCTCGGGCGTGAAGCAGGCCATGAACCGCCGGAGGGCGTCGGCGTAGGGCTCCGGCCCCTGGGCCAGCAGTTCGGCAAAGGCCCGGCGGAAGTCCTGCTCGTCGCCGTGGCCGTAGCACAGGCCCAGGCCGTGGGCCTGCACGCGCAAGGCCATGAGCCCCACATCCGGGACCAGGGTCGGCTTGCCTGCGGCCAGGGCCTGGAGCTGCAAACCCGAGGACCCGTAGTGGCAGGAGTAGGGCAGGGGCAGAAACGCGGTCCGGGCGTGGCCGAGGGTCAGCCGGAACAGGGCCTCGGGCACGTAGCCTTGGCGCACAAAGGCCCGGCCCTGGGCCGTCAGCCTTTCCAGCAGCGCATCGATTTCGGCATCGTCCGGGCAGCTGACCCGCTGGCCGAGCACCACGCAGCATGCCTCTGGCGTGCCGTTGACCGCGCGCAGGGTCCAGAGGGCGTTCTTGCGCTGGTCGAGCTTGCCCAGGAGCGGCAGCACCGACCCCTGAACGTGGTCCAGGAACATCCGCAGCGCCTCGGCGTCCGCCGTTGCCAGGGCTGTGTCGCTCTGGCCTGAAATTTTCTGGCCCTCAGCCCAGTCCGGAGGATCGGCGTAGATGTCCGGCAGGAAGACGAGATGCTCCTCCCCAGAGTCCAGCGCCGCCACCTGGTATTCGTCCAGGGTCAGCACCGAGGAGAAGGGCCGCCGTGCCGCCAGCAGTTGGTCCAGCCTCGCGGCGTAGAGGTCCTTGAAGCCCAGGTAGCAGTCGCGGTGGCCGAAGGTGACCAGGCCCACGGTGGGCGCGGGGAAGGTGAAGTCCGGGGCCAGGAGTTCCCCGGCGTGGAAGATGAATTCGTCCGTGCTGAGCAGGATGGCGGCCTCGGGCCGAAGCTCCCGCTGGGCCTCAAGAAGCTCGGCAAAGGCCTGGGTCGCGAGGTCGGCCTTGGACAGGTCGGCGCGCTGCTGATCCAGGCGCTCGCTGGGGCCCATGTCCAGGATTTCGACCTGCTCCGCGCCCAGGTAGCGGCGCTGGTATTGGGTTCCCTCAAGCCCCCGGCCCATGAGCGTGACACGGAAGCCGCGCGCAAGCGCCCACTGCGTCAGGGTGTCGGCGTAGACCAGGAAATGACCGTAGTTGAAGAGGTTGTGGATGAGCAGCAGGGGTCTGTTGCGTTGGGTGGGCGCTGGGCTTTCCGGGGTCTGCACGATGTCCGGCCTTTCCTGGTGAGTAGAGTGAAATTATGGCAATGTTGGCAGGATTTACTGTCTGGCCGCAGGGGGTGTCAAGCAGTTGGCCCGCTGGTCTGCAAGCGCGGCTGCGCGAACAGCAAGATGAGGCCAGCAAATCCTTGAGTCCATGGACGGATGCTGCTAGCCTGCGCTGGCTGGCGGCACACGATTCGCATCACCGGGCACATGCCGCTTGGGCGGCCCCCGCAACAGCCGGAAGGCCATGACCACGAACGGAATACTCTTCCATCCTCCAGGGGATCTCTCGCGCAGCGGCGTGCTCGACGTGGGCCTAAAGTGCGCCCATTCCTGCCGTTTTTGCTACTACAGCTTCATGGCCGAAGCCAGGGCGGGCGGCGGTCAGCACGACGCCCTGCGCCGGGCCAGCTTCCGCTCCACCGAAGACTGCCTGCGCATCATCGACCTCATGGGCGAGCACGGCCTCATCAATTTCGACATCACCGGCGGCGAGCCCACCATGCACCCCGGCCTGCCGGACATGGTGCGCCGGGCCGTAGAGCGCTCCATGAGCGTGCGCGTCATCACCCTGGGCCAGTTCCTGCTGCGCCAGGGCGGCGGCACCCACCTTCTGGACACCCTGCTGGACGCCGGGGTGACGGATTTTCTCTTTTCGCTCCACGCAGCCACTGAAGAAGGCTTTTTTGAGGCCACACGCGGTTCGCTGAAAAAGGTCCTGGCGGCCATGGACGCCCTGGGCTCTGCGGGCTTCCAGTACACCGCCAATACGGTGATCCACGCGGGCAACCTGTCCGATCTGCCGAAGATCGCCGAGATCTCCGCTGCGCGCCGGGTGTACCACCACAATTTCATTGTGTTCAACGCCTACTACCGCTGGGACTCGCCCGCGAGCATCGCAGGGCTACAGGCCGCCTACGCGGACATTGCCGGGCCGTTGACCCGCGCTGTTGCGCTCCTCGACGCCGCAGGCGTGGCCGTAACCATCCGCTATCTGCCCCTGTGCGCCGCGCCGGGCCTGGAGCGGCACATCGTCGGCGTGGTCGGCGTGCACCACGACCCGCACGAGTGGATGAACCGCGCTGGCAACCCGGACCGCGAGCCGGCGTTCTGCGCTGAGCCTCTGCCCGTGTCCGTGGACGGCCCGCGCTGGATTTACGCCCTCAAGCGTGGGGCGCGGCGGCTCGACTTCAGTGCAGACGGGGTGGTGGAGGCCGTGGCCGTGCGCGGTGACGATTTCAAGGTCTTTCCGGCCCATTGCCGGGATTGCGCGGCCATGGACTATTGCGACGGCCTGGACCCCAAGTACCTCCTGCTGCACGGGCTGTCCGGCCTGGCGCCCTTTGCGGACATGCCGGGCAGCGGGCCGCTCATTGCCGCGCGCCGGGCCTATCTGCCGGCATTTGTGCTCAAGCGCGAGCCCCTGGCCGACATGCGCGCGGCCATTGCCGACCTGCCAGGGCGCGGTGCCCGGTCTTGAGCGGGGGACAAAAGACTCTGTGGCCCGGTGCTTGCATTTTTCGCTAGGAACTGGCCCAGGGCGTCGTTATTTTGGCGCAGCGCCCGACTTCGCCGCTTGCGCTTTGATGCGGCCCTGATGATTTTCCGCTGGTGGTGCGTCGCACCCCGGCCATATTCAAGCGTGAAGTGGCTCTGGCCCAGGCCACGGCCAAGGAGAACGCATGATTGCTTTGTCCGAGATGCAGATCATCCAGATCGACGTGACCAACGCCTGCATGAACCGCTGTTCCAACTGCACGCGCTTCACCGGGCACCACCGCAAGCCCTTTTTCATGGACATGGAGTGCTTCCGCCGCGCCGTGGATTCGCTTGTCGACTTCCCGGGCATGGTCGGCATGATCGGCGGGGAGCCTCTCCTGCACCCGCAGTTTGCCGAGATGGCCGAGTACCTCGCGCTTAGGATCACCGACAAGAAGCGCCGGGGCCTGTGGTCCACGGTGCCCAAGGCCCAGGGCGAAAAGTACGGCGCGCTCATCCGCGAGGTCTACGGCAACTTCTATTTCAACGACCACAGCGTCGATCAGATCCTGCACCAGCCCCTGCTGGTGGCCGCTTCGGAAGTGGTGGCCGACAAAAGCGAAATGTGGCGGCTCATCGACGACTGCTGGATCCAGAAGTACTGGTCGGCCTCCATCACGCCCAAGGGCGCGTTCTTCTGCGAGGTGGCGGCCAGCTTCGACATGCTGTTTAACGGCCCTGGCGGCTGGGTGGTCGAGCCCGGCTGGTGGAAGCGTGTGCCTGCGGACTTCAGCGAACAGAAAGGGCGCGCCTGCCCGCGTTGCGGCTGCGCCATCCCGCTTAAAAGGCGGCCCAGCGCCCAGGAGATCGACGATGTGAGCCCCGGCAACCTGGAGGCGCTCTTGGCCATCCGTTCGCCCAAGGCCCAGCGCGGCCGCGTGGAGATCTACGGCGGCGGCCTGGCTGAGGACTGGAACCCCGGCCCCAACTGGTACATGAGCGAAGTGGAGCGCGAGACCGAGCTGGAGTACCGCGGGCGCATCGCCGAGCGCCTGGCCGAAGAAGGCAGCGGCGCTTGCGCCGGGACATGCGCCGGAACAGGCGCCGGAGCATGCGAAGACACCTGCGCCGGGAGCGCCAAATGAGCGCCGCCGCAACCGTCGTCAAGACCACCAGGCGCGTGCTGACCCGCCGGGGCGTGGTCTGGTTGGGCCAGACCTGCAACCTGCGCTGCCGCTTCTGCTATTTCCAGACGCGCATCGAGGCCAAGGACCACCCGGAGCACGCGTTCATGGGCCTGGCCAAAGCCAAGGGCATCTGCGACACCCTGCGCAACCACTACGGCAACAACGCCATCGACATCCAGGGCGGCGAGCCGACCATCTATCCGGGCATCGAGGAGCTGTGCAGCCACAGCGCCACCATCGGGCTTCTGCCCACGCTCATCACCAACGCCCTGGTGCTGGCCCGGCGCGAGGCCTGCCAAAGGCTCAAGGACTCCGGCGGGCGCGAC
>MGTN01000103.1:5464-11480 GCA_001799475.1 Desulfovibrionales bacterium GWA2_65_9
AGTCCTCCCTGCCGCACCTGGCCGACGTGGCGACCCTGGCCGTGAACGTGGGCGCGCGCGCGGTGAACTTCATCGCCTTCAACCCCTTTGAGGACCAGCAGAAGGGCGAGCGCTCCCTGGACGACGTGGCCGCGTACTCCGAGGTCGCCCCGCCGCTACTGGCGGCCATGGACATCCTCAATGCCGCAGGCATCGAGGTCAATGTGCGCTATTTCCCGCTGTGCCAGGTGCCGGAAGCCTACCGCCAGCACCTCTACAATTTCCAGCAGCTGCCCTATGACCTGCATGAGTGGGACTACGCCTCCTGGTCCTGGACGGACATGAAGCCCCAGCGCATGCGCGAGGGCGAACTCTCGCCGGTCATCTCCTTGCGCCAGGCCAACCACCGCTCGCCCATGTACAAGGGCGTTCCGGATTACCTGGACGACCCGGCCATCAGCCTGGACGACGAGTACCGCCACAGCGCGCTGATCCGCGCGCGTGAGCACTGCGGCTACCGGGAGACCCCGGCCTGTCTGGCCTGCGGCGTGCGTCAGATCTGCGATGGCTTCCACGGCGACTACGCGGCCTTCTTCGGTCCAAACGAGGCCCGGGCCATCGAGACGCCGGAGCCCGGCGCCGATCCGATTGTCGACCCGCGCCACTACATCCAAAAACAGCACAAGATCGTCGAGCCCGAAGACGCCAGCTGGGCGCTGTAACGGCACACAGGGAGAGACAGCCATGTCCATCCACGACCTTATCGCGCGGCGCGCCAACCCCACGGTGGACCAGCCCCCCGTGGTCCTGCCGCAGGCCCTGGCCGACCCGCGTCTGGACCGTGCCCGGATGCAGAAGCCGCGCGTCAGCTTCATCGTCACCAGCTACAACTACGAGGCCTACATCGTGGAGTGCCTGCGCTCCGTGACGCGCCAGACCTACGACAACTGGGAATGCCTCGTGGTTGATGACGTGTCCACGGACGGCACTGTCGCGGCGGTGCGCGCGTTTGTGGACAGCGTTGAGGCCGGGGGGCGCTTCACGCTCCTGGAGCGCGCCGAAAACGGCGGCCAGATGGAGGCCTTCCGCGACGGGCTTGCGCTGGCCACAGGCGCGTTCGTGTGCATGCTCGACGCCGACGATGTGCTGCTGGAGGATTTTCTTGAGGCGCACATGCGCGCGCACCTGTCCGTCAAGACCGTGGCCTTCACCAGCTCCAACCAGTACCAGATCAACGCCAAGGGTGAGCTCATCGGCGGCCAGCACATGGATCACCAGTCCGGGGGCCACTACCGCCACGTGCGCCTGACCAGCTTCCAGACCGGGTTCTGGATCTGGGCCACGTCCTCCAGCATGGTCTTCCGTCGCAGCACGGTGGAGCTGATCATGCCCACCGACGGCACCACCTTCCGCATCTGCGCGGACTATTATATCGCCCATTTCTGCCACCTGATCGGCGACTCCCTGCTCATCCCGACCATCCACGGCTGCTACCGCCGGCATGGGGGCAACAACTTCGGCTCCAACCCGGTCCTCGGCAACATCAACAGCGTGGGCAACCTGGACCAGCACCCGCCCCACGACCTGTTCCGCCAGACCATGATCAGCCACGTGCTGAACAATTTTGATGTGTTCTACCCCATCTTCATGGGCAAGGGGCTGGTGAAGTTCCTGCTGCGGCTGGTGAAGCCGAGCGAGCTGCCGGACCTGGCTGCCGCGCACCCCGAAGCCTTCCCGCGGCCCCTGTGGCACTACCTGTGGCTGGCGGCCAAGCAGTGGTGGGCCAAGCGGGCAACGTCGGCCAGCGAGAAGTTCAAGATCCTGCCCGGCCCTGTGCCGGGTGCTGAATCCGGTGAGGAGAAAGCATGAGGCGTCTGCTCATCTGGGGCACCGGCGGCCAGGCGGAGAAGGTTCTGGCCCAGTTTCCCCACGCCACGCACGAGATTGTGGCCTTTGTGGACAACAACCCGGCCCGGCCGGAGCTGTTCCACGGCAAGCCGGTCCTGGGGCCTGCGGCTGCGGCGAAGCTGGTCGCGGGCAAGGATTACGACCAGTTGGCCATCGCCAGCGTCTTTTATGGGGAGATCCGCCAGCAGGCTGTGGGCCTGGGCATCCCGGCGGAGCGCATCGCCACGGCCTGCTCCCTGCATTTCCTGCATCTCGCCCACCTGCTTTCAGACGCGCAATTGGCCGAACTGTCCTCGGTGCCGTGGTGGTACCACTGCTTCGAGATCCTGCCCGGCGTGGTCACCCCCGGGGTGTGCGGTTACAAGCCCTGGCTGCTGGACCACCCCTTGCTGGCTGATCTGGCAGGCAGGCGCGCCCTGGATATCGGCGCCTGGGACGGCCCCTACACCCTGGAGATGACCCGGCGCGGGGCCGAGGTCACGGGCTTCGACATTCAGCCCTCCTCGCATTCCGGTTTCGACGTCATGCGCCGCGTGAACAACCTGGACGCACGCCACATCTGCGCCAATGTCTACACCCTGAACCCGGCCGAGCACGGCACCTTCGATGTGGTGACCTTCTTCGGGGTCTACTACCACCTGAAGGACCCGCTGCTGGCCCTGGCCAACATCAATGCCGTGCTGAACATGGGCGGTCTGGTGCTGGTGGAGGGGGCCGTCTTGGAGGGTGCGCCGCAGGTCGACGCCTCCTGGGCCGGGCGCGAGGATGTCATCGCCTTGCTGCGCGACATGCCCATGGGCTACTATGTCAAGGGCGAGTACGAGGGCGAGTGGAGCAACTGGTGGGTGCCCAACCTGACTTGTCTGGGCCATTGGCTCGAAAGCAGCGGCTTTGAGCTGCTGCACAGCGGCCTGGCGGAGGGCGGAGCACGCGGCTACTGCGTGGCGCGCAAGGTCGCGGAGATTCCCCAGGAGCACATCGTGCTGCCTCCGGCCCAGGCGTTGGGCCAAGCCTGTGGAGCTGCTGCGGCGACTTGCGTGGGAATGCGGCAGAAGCGTCTGAAGGTGCTGCACCGCCGCCCGCCGGAACCCTTTAAGCCGGATTCAAGGGATGCCTGATATGAAGATACTGCTTGTCGCCCCGCCGTAAGCCCTGCTTGGCAGATATTATTTCCCCGTGGGCATCGCCTATGTCTCCGGCATGCTGAAGAAGCACGGCTTTAACGTGGTCTGTCACAACAGCGCTTTGGAGGACGACTGGCAGGAGGCCTTCCGGCGCGTGCTGGCCGAGGAAAGGCCTGACGTGCTGGGCGTGGGCTCGCTCACGCCGTCGTACCCGTACGTCAAGTGGATGCTCCAGACGGCCAAGGAGGTGCTGCCGGGTGTGACCACGCTCCTGGGCGGCGGCATCCTGGGCAGCGAGCCGGGCGTTTTCGATGCGCTCGGCGCGGACATCGGCGTGGTGGGCGAGGGCGAGGCCGCCGCCGTGGATATCCTGCGCACCCTGGAGCAGGGCGGCGATTTGGGGCAGGTGGCGGGCATCCTCTTTCGCGACGCCGACGGCAAGACCATCCGCACTGGTCCCCGGCCCTTCATCGAGGATTTGGACACCATCCCCTTTCCCGACTACGAGGGTTTCAACTTCCGGGAATGCTACGCGCATCTGAACACGCACGACATGATTTCCAGCCGGGGTTGCCCGTTCCATTGCACCTTCTGCTACAGCGCGCTGGGCCGGGGCAAGCACCGGGCCCACTCCATCGACTACGTCATCCGCGAGATCCAGCACCTTGTGGACACGTATGGCGTCAAGAACGTGGGCCTCATGGACGAGGTTTTCGCCCTGCGCAAGGAGCGCATCATGGAGTTCTGCGAAAAGGTGAAGCCCCTCGGCATTTCCTGGTATTCCCAGTTGCGTTGCGCTGTGGTGGACGAGGAGCTGCTGGCGAGCATGCGCGACGCCGGCTGCCACACGGTGTTCTATGGTCTGGAGAGCATGAGCCCGGACGTGCTCAAGAGCATGAACAAGAAGCTCAAGCCCGCAGAGGTCGAGCGCGCCCTGGAGCTGACCTATCAAAGCCGCATGGACTCTTTTGGGAATTTCATCTTCGGCGACCCGGCAGAGACGACGGAAACGGCCTGGGAGACACTGCAATGGTGGGTGGACCACCGCCAGTATTTCGTGAACCTGGGCAAGATCGACTGCTGGCCGGGCACCAAGATCTACCACGATGCGGTGCACAGTGGCGTCATCGAGGACAAGATCGCCTTCATCGAGAAGGGCTGCCCTTTGACCAACATGACCCGGATGCCCTGGGATGAATTCCTGGACATGCTCAAACGCGTGTGGGCGCTGCACGAGGGGGTGCTCTGGCCAGGGCGGCTGCTTGAGGCCAGCGTTGAGCCCGATGGCTCCGCCTCGGCGCGCCTGGTGTGCCCGCATTGCCAGTCCGAGGTTGTGTTCGAGCACCTGGAGCGCACGGCCATGCATGGCGACCGGCAGGCGCATCGCCTGCCCTGCGATCAGTGCCGCAGGCGTTTTGACATCCCCCTGCGTCTGCCTCCCGTACAGCCTGCAGCCGAACTCCAGGCGCTGTTCGAACAGGCCCTGGCGCACCGCGACGCAGCCAGGCTGGAAGAGGCCATGGAATGCCTGATGGAGCTGTTCAAGATCAGCCGGGACCATCCGGTGGCCGTGGTCCTCGGGGCCAGCATCCGCCTGGCCCAAGGCTACCCGGACCGCGCCAAGGAGCTGGTCCGCTTGGCCATCCGCAGCAATCCCGCCGAACCCTTCATGCATGACTGGGCCGCGCTGTGCTATACGTTGTACGGCGACGAGCGCATGGCCGGCATCTTCCGGGACCACGCGCGGCTGCTGCGCGAGTGCCGCAGTCCTGCCCTGGCCGGTGCGGACCTGGGGCGCCTGGACCCCATGGAGGTCCTGTACCGGAAGATCTTCCCCGGCGGAGTGGACAGCGCCGTCGTGGGCGCACGCCCGGGGGGGCAATGACCCCGAAAGTCCTGTTTTCCGTCTTGCGCGAGCTGGGCGTGCTCATCGAGGCCACCGGCGCGGGCGGGATGTCTGATTCGCCTCCGCTCGACGCCCCGCTTGAGGGCCTTGACCATGCGTTCCACGCCCACACGCCCCTGTGGGCCTTTGAACACCCCCGGGCCATATATCCCTTCGCCCAAGAGGGGCTCCCCCCGGTCTGCGAGACGTTGCCCCCGTCCATCGGTGTCGACGGCGTGTTGGCCAAGACCCGCCTCGTGGTGTTCCTGGGCGCGGCAGACACCCCGGTCCTGCGCCGCTGCCTGGAGAAGCCCGACACGTTCCTGCTCATCCTGGAGCCTGATGCCCGGCGTCTGGCGCAGTTCGCGGCCAGCGTTCCGGCGGCCAGGCTGGCCAGGCGCGCGCTGATCCTGCTGGGCGAGCCGGCCGCCTTTCAGCCGCCGGTGTCGCAGCTCCTGCCGCCGGATCTGTTCGGCCTGGGTTTTCCGGTGTTCTACGGCCTGCCGGAGTTCGCGGCCACGGAGCAGGCCGCCCGGCTGGTGGAGCTGGTGGAGATTCTGTTCTACCGCCACCGCATGTACAGTCTGAGCGGGCAGGCGAACTTCAACAGCCTGCCCGTGCGTCCGCTGGTGCGCGGCCTGTTTTTTGATCAGCAGCTGCATGCCTACGTCAACGCCGCCGAATGCCTGCGCTGTCCGGACATCCAGCCCTTGCGGGGGGCCTTCAAGGGCGAGACGGCGGTGCTGGTGGCCGCCGGGCCGGACTTGGCCGAGCGCCTGGACTACCTGCGTTCGGTACGCGGGCGGGCAGTGGTCATCGCCGTGAACAACGCGCTTAAGCCCATGCTGGCGGCCGGGGTGCGGCCGCATTTCGTGGTGGCCAACGACACCTCCGTGCACACCGGGCGCTCCTGGGAGGGCCTGCCGCATCTGGCCGATGTGTCACTGGTGGGGCACTGCCTAGCGGACCTGGGCGGGGAGGTGTTCGGGCGCAAATACCTTTTCGACACGTACCAGCCGGAGCTCTACGGCGAACGTCCGGACCTCCGGCTGCACGGCTCGGTCGTCACTGCGGCTTTTTCCCTGGCCCGCTACATGGGCTGCGTGCGCTGCGTGCTCGT
>MGTN01000103.1:11511-11679 GCA_001799475.1 Desulfovibrionales bacterium GWA2_65_9
GGCAGCGGCGCTACACCACGCTCAATTTTCTGGACGCGGCGCATTGGCTGCGCGACGAGATCCGCGCCTCGGGCATCCCGTGCGTCACCCTCACGCAGGAGAGCATCGTCACCGGGCCGGGGGTGGAGCACAGCCCTGATTGTCCGGTGCCGGACACGGGCCGGCTTG
>MGTN01000103.1:11685-15194 GCA_001799475.1 Desulfovibrionales bacterium GWA2_65_9
GGCTGGTGAGCGTGGCCGCAGTGCGGGCCACGGAGATCGCACGCGAACCTGTGCTGGCGCGCCTGCGCAGCGATGAGCAGCTTTGGCGGTCTGTGGCCGCCGTGGTGGAGGGCATCCTGGCCCAGCAGGGGGCGGAGTTCTTGCCCGCCGCGACCCAGGTTCTGGAGCAGTTCGACCAGGGCAGCGTGACCTATCTGGTGCAGCGCTTCGAGGGCTTCGACAACCAGCGTTTCCATGCGGCGGTGTTCGAGCTTGGGCCGGAGGAGGAGAAGCTCTGGGGCCTGCGCTACTACCTGGAACATGTGGAGCGCATGGCCCGGCACTTGGCCGGGGTGCTGGCGGCGCAGCTGGCGCGGTTGGGTTGAGGCCCGGAAGAAGCCGCCAGGGGGCTGTGGGTACTCCAGCCGGGCGGCCCTGACAAATTGATGTTGTCGTAAGTACCCGATTTTTAGAATAAAACTGCACTGTTGCTGATGGCGACAAACCGGTAGTCAGAATTACCAAACAGGAGAACGAGTCATGACCAAGGCAAACGTTTTGACAACAGAGGATGTGGTCAAGCTTGTCGCGTCAAGGAAATGGTATCACAAGTATGAGGTGTTTCCCGGGGTAATGACTCCCGGGCGGGCACAGGTGGACGCCAAGTCGATACTTGATCGCTATGGCCTCCCCAAGGATATTTCGGGAAAGCGTGTCCTGGAGATCGGTGCCTGGGATGGTGCGTATACCTTTGAACTGGAAAGGCGGGGAGGCATCGTCACCGCCATGGATATCCAGGATAAGGAGCGGACGGGATTTTCCGTTGCGCATAAAATTAACAATTCCAAAGTATCGTACGTTCAGTGCGATGTTACGAATCTGAACCCAGCTCAGCATGGCAAGTATGACATAGTCATGTTCCTTGGCGTGTACTATCATATTCTTCATCCGCTGCTTGCCTTCCAGAACATTTTCAATGTCCTTGAGGAAGATGGCATGGTCTTCTATAGTGGGCATATTCTGGAATACAGCTATAAAATTGACAGCCGTATGGCCAAGTACAAGAAAGAGTTGATGGCCATCGTTGACAAGATCCCGATCACCCTATTCTCCCTTGAGCCGCACGCCGATGTGTGGAGCAATTGGTATATTCCCAACATGATGTGCTTGAACGACTGGTTGTCGACAGCCGGATTCAAGGTCTTCAAGGAGGATATTAACACCGAGTGTTCAACCATGGCTGGAGCGGCGCAAAAGATAAGAAACTTCAAGCTTGCTCCAAAATGGGATCTCGACCGCTGGAGCAACTTGTCCAGCCACAGGCAGGAATTGGAAGGCTACAAAAAAATCCTGTTCTTCGGTGCAGGCGGAAGGTTTGAAAGCCTTCAGGGGGAACTGCGCAAGGAACTCCCGGCAGGGTCCGTTGTTGGGGTTGCGGACAACGCTCCAGCCAAGTGGGGTCAGACAATCGCCGGGTATCCCGTCGTCAATCCGAAGGATATCCCCACGATCAAGCCTGACCTCGTCATCGTTGTCTCGACGTTTGCCCAGGAGATCTTCACTGCCCTGGATGAAATGAAGCTCGACGCGGGCCTCTGCTTCGAGGTTGTGAACCTTGACAGCTATGGGGTGTTGGACTCGTCCTGTGGGCACGAAGTGTATTGAGCGTCCTGTTTCGGTCCTGATTGCAATAAACACACCTGCCCTGGCGGGCGTTTTCTCCAGTTCCAACTGGTTCGAAAAGCGCACCCCAGGGCAGGTGTGTTGTGTTCCGTAAGGACGAGCGCATGACGGGGCTGTGCTGAAGGCCCGTGCGCTGTAAAATCCTGCTCGCGGACCCTATCCCAGCGGCAGCTCGACCACGAACACCGAGCCCTTGGGGTGCGCCGCCTCCACGCGCACCGCGCCCTTGTGGTCGGTGACGATGGCGCGCACGATGGTCAGCCCCAGGCCCGTGCCGGACTTCTTGCGCGAGTAGTAGGGCTCGAACATGCGCGCGCGCTCCTCCTGGCTGAAGCCCGGCCCGTTGTCGGCCACGGTCACCCGCACCCGCCCGGCCGGGGCCAGCAGCTCGGCGCGCACCCCGACCGCCCCGTCTTCCCGGCCCTCCAGGGCTTCGGCGGCGTTGGTCAAAAGGTTCATGAAGACCTTGCGCAGCCCCTCGGAGTCGAAGGGGAAGCTCGGCAGGACCGGGTCCGGGATCAGCGTCCAGGCGATGTCCCGGTGGGCTGTGGCAAAGGTGCCCACGACCTCTCCCAGCAGGGCGCCCAGGTCGCCCAGGCGCATCTCCGGCTCGGGCAGCTTGGCGTAGTTCGAGAACTCGGCCACCAGCTGCTGTAGGCGCTCCACCTCGCGCACGATGAGCTGGCCGCACTCGGCAAAGGCCGGGTCCGGGTTTTTTGGCCCGAACTTGCGCAGCAGGCGCTGGGCCGAGAGCTTGATGGGCGTGAGCGGGTTCTTGATCTCGTGCGCGATCCTCTGGGCCACCTCGCGCCAGGCGGCCAGGCGCTGCATCTTCTCCAGCTCCGTGATGTCCTCGAACACGGCCACCAGGCCCGTGCCTTCGCCCTGTCCGGTTTCGCCGGTCTGGCCGGTCTGGCCGGAGGACAGGCCCACCACGTTGACCAGGAAGCGGGCGCTGCGCTCGCGCAGGGGCAGGTCGATCTGCCTGGTCCACTGGGCCGTGGGGTTCTTGGCGATCTGGACCAGGGCCTCCTTCAACAGCTCCGAGAATTCGCCCTGCACCAGATGCTGGGCCTTGAGCCCCAGGATCTGCTCGGCGCGGATGCCGAGCATGGCCTCGGCGGCCATGTTCACGGTGCCGATGCGCCCCAGCGCGTCGGTCGAGATGACCCCGGAGGTGATGTTGTCGAGCACGGCCTCGATGTAGCGGCCCCGGCGCTCCAGCTCCTCGTACTGCTGGGCCATGCGCTCGTTGGCGCTCATCAGGCGCGTCTGTCCGGCCTCCAGATCCTCGGCCATGCGGTTGAAGGAGCGCACCAGCGAGCCCAGCTCGTCGTCGCCCGCGTCCTCCAGGCGCACGGAGAGGTCGCCCTTGGCGATGCGCTCCGTGCCGAGCGCCATGGCCTGCACCGGCGCGCTGATTTCCTTGGCCAGGCGGAAGCCGAACCAGGAGGCCCCGAGCACGATCAAGAGGCTCATGACGCCAAGGGTCATGTACAGGTTCATCTTCCAGGGATATTTGAGCTTTCGGAGCTTCTTGTACTCGTCCAGGCCGCGCACCACCTGGTCGAGCTTGTACATCAGCCCGCTGCCGATGCTCTCGCCCAGCACCAGAAAGCCGGACCGGCCTTCGTCCACGGGCAGGATGCCGACGATGAGGTCGTTGCCGGCGCTGGAGAGCACCACCGAGACATAGTGCGGGTTCTTGCGCAAGCCCTCCATGTCGATCTTGCCTCTGGCCTCGCTCCAGATGCGGTCAAAGACCTGCGGGGGGTGCTTGTTCTGGTCGCGGCCCTCGGGAGTGATGACCCCGATGACGGCCAGCCCGTATTCCCGCTGGGAGTCCA
>MGTN01000103.1:15231-16175 GCA_001799475.1 Desulfovibrionales bacterium GWA2_65_9
GGCCATACCCCCCTGCGCAATCTTCTCGATGAGTTGGTATTGGCCAAGTGGTGTGGGTTTGGGGGGCATGAGTTGCCGCCAGGCTAATGGAAATGGGAGAAAAAATCATCCAAAAATATTCACTTTGGAAGCAACTTGAGATCTCCCCAATACCGAAACAAAGAGCGATGATTATTGTATTGCCCATTCTGGTGCCTCCCTTGACTTTTAATAGATATAGGGTATTCTATGCCTAGTATACTATCGAAATTAGTATTCTTTGAAAAACGAGTTGAGGATGATGGGAGTATTATTGAAATGAAAGTATGGGAGGTTCCTGTATCCGACAAGAGTCTAGATGGTGTGAGGTATTCGCTTTATTGGGTGAAAGAGGGCAAGACTTTGGTGGGTTATGACAATCACCATCCCAAGGGGCCTCATCGGCATTATGGGGATAGGCAGGAAGCCTATGAATTCACGACGATTGAGAATCTGATTCAAGATTTTTTAGAGGACCAAAGGAGAATCCATCATGAAGGTCAAAAAAATCCAAATTAAGCCCCTGGAAGAAAGTCTCAAGGATTTTGCCAGCGCCTATCGGAAGGCTTCACAGAGGAAATTCGTTCAAAAAAAAGGAGGTGTTTTTTTTGCCAGTATTGGTGCTGTTCGGCGAGTTTTGACTGACAACCGTCTCCATCTTTTGAAGGTCATCAAGCAAAAGAAGCCCGCTTCTCTCTACGAACTAGCCAAACTGACTCATCGTGATCTCAAGAATGTGACACAGGACGTTAATTTTCTTGAAGACCTTGGGTTGGTTGACCTTGAGAAACCTACCGGGACAAGACACCAAAGAAGGCCTATCTTGCTGAGCGACCGGTTTTCCGTCGAATTTGCCATTTAATTGCATTGGATCAAATCCTGACTTTCACCTAAAATTATGCTAGGTTAGCACCTTGAGGGCCTCG
>MGTN01000104.1:0-380 GCA_001799475.1 Desulfovibrionales bacterium GWA2_65_9
ATTGGTGACCGAGCTCGTCTACGGCTACTGCCGCCTCAAGGGCCGCGCCGAGGCGCTCTTGTCGCGCTTCCTCGATCCCAAGCGCAGGCTGCCGGACGAGGCCATGCTGGCCCTGGGGCTGGCGGCCCACGAAATAATCCATTTGGACCGCGTGCCCGCCTACGCCAGCGTGAACTGGGCCGTGGACTGGGCCAAGGGCTACACCCGCGCGCACCTGTCCGGGCTGTTCAACGCGGTGCTGCGCAAGGTGGCCGACATGGCCCCGTCCGCGCGCACCATCACCCCGTACCGCGAGAATGCGAAGGACGAGATCGAGGCCCTGTCGCGCTTCTACTCCTGCCCGGAGTGGATCATCGACCTGTGGCTGCGGGAATACCCGC
>MGTN01000104.1:418-4529 GCA_001799475.1 Desulfovibrionales bacterium GWA2_65_9
CCGCCGTAGGCCTGGCCGTGGACTCGACCGCGCTTGCGCCCGGGGCGCAGGAGGCCGAGGCCCTGGCTGTCAATCTTGTGGACCGTTTGGCGGCCCATCCGGCCTGCCTGGGCCGCTCCGGCCTGGGCCTGGCCTTCGAGTCCGGCACCTCGCTCACGGCCCTGGCAACCGACCTCACCTTGACCCCGGAGGAGTTGTCCGCCCTGTACCGCCAAGGCTTTGCCGCACGCGAGGCGCTGGCAGCCCTTGACCCCGCGCACTGGCAGACCCCGGTTTGGGACGCCTGCGCCGGCCGCGGCGGCAAGACCCGGCTGCTCCTGGAGGCCGGGCTCGCCCCGGTGCTGGCCAGCGACACCCACCAGGGCCGACTCAAGGCCCTTGCGCGCGAGCTGGCGCCCTTTGCCGAGGACGGGCGGCTGGTGGTCTTCCGCGCCCGGGCCGACGAACCCCCGCAATTTCCGGAAGGCGCGCTCCCAGGCGGCGCAGGGCCCATGAGCATCCTGCTCGACGCGCCCTGCACGGGCCTGGGCACGCTTTCGCGCCGCCCGGACATCAAGTGGAAGCGCACGCCCGGCGACGCCGCCAACCTCGTGCGCACCCAGGCGGCCATGCTGCGCCAGGCCTTCGAAACCCTGGCTCCGGGCGGCACGCTCTTCTACGTCACCTGCACCATCAACCCGGACGAGAACCAGGGCCAGGTGTCGCGCTTTTTGGAGTCCGAGCCCACCGCACGCCTGGCCGGAACCTGGGCCACCGGGCCGGAGATTCCGACAGGCGAGTTCTTCTACTCGGCCACCTTGAGCAAGGCCGACTAAGCGGCCCGAGTGAATGGCATAATTGCCAGCCCCCCCTTTACATAAAGCGGCCAGGCGGGTATCGGGATGCTTGGAGCACCCGAATACATGCGCGCAAAAGTAAAGTCAGACGCACCCCCGCCCGCCGCGCCGGAGACCATTCCGGCCAGCGCAAGCGTGTTCAAGGCGGCCTTTGAGGCCAGCCTGGCGGTCATGTACCTGCTCGACCCCCAGACCGCGGTCATCCAGGACGCCAACCCGGCGGCCTGCGCCTTCTACGGCATCCCGCGGGCGGAGCTGGTGGGCCAGCCCCTGGTGACCGTGTCCACCCTGCCCATGCGCAAGATCAGAAGCATCCTCGCGGGCATCCGCAAGAGCGGCGGCGGGCATGTCTTGAGCCGCCACCGCCTGAAGAGCGGAGAGGTGCGCGACGTGGAGATCCATTCCACGCTCCTGACCCTGCCCGGCGGCCGCGAAAGCGTGTTCATCATCGTCCACGACATCAGCACACGCATCCAGGCCGAGGGCAACCTGCGCGAACGCGAGAGCCTGCTGCGGGCCATCCTGGATTCCGCAGGCGACGGCATCGGCTTCAAGGACAAGAACCACGTCTACCGCGAGGCCAACCCGGCCTTCTGCCATCTGCTGGGCCTTGCCTGCAAGCACGTGCTGGGGCGCAAGAGCGGAGACTTCTTCGACCGCCGCAAGAACGCCCTGCACCTGGAGAGCGACCGCCGGGTCATGAGCGAACGCACAGCCGTGGTCTACGAGAGCCTGTATGACAGCCCCGAGGGCACTCGAACGCTCAGCGTGCACAAGGCCCCGGTGCTGGACAGCCAGGGCGACTGCCTGGGCGTGGTCTTCATCACCCACGACATCACTGAGGAGCGTCTGGCCGAGGCCGCCCTGCGCCAGTCCGAGGGCATGCTGCGGGCCATTCTCCAGTCCGCCCAGGACGCCATCTACGTCACCGACGCCTCGGGCCTGCTGCGCGAGGTCAACCCGGCCTTCTGCGAGTTGGTGGACAAGCAGCGCGTGGCCCTCCTCGGCCAGCCGCTCGCGGCCGCGTTCGAGCCCGAGGAGCTGAACATCCAGCAGTCCACCGGCCAGCTGGCCATGGACACCCAGGGGCCGGTGAACTTCACCCAGCGCATCAAGCGGGCCAGCCGCGACACCTGGGTCAACGTGGTCAAGACCCCGGTCCTCGACGACCAGGGCGACTGCCTGGGCGTGGTCAGCATGGGCCGCGACATCACCAGCCAGAAGACCGGCGAGATCGCCCTGCGCGAGAGCGAACGGCGCTACTCCGTGCTGGTGCACCAGTCTCCTGTGGGCGTGTTCGAGACCGACCCCAAGGGCCGCCTGACCTTTGCCAACGAGCGCCTGCTGCGCCTGACCGGCAGGCCGCTCGAGCAGATCCTGGGCACGGACTGGCTGGCCAGCATCCACCCGGACGACCGCCAGGAGTTCGTGCGCGGCTGGCACGCGGCCCTGTCCGCACGGCGCGAGTTCTCGGCCGAGGTGCGCCTGCGCACCCCGCGCGGGGCGCTCACCTGGGTCGCGGTGCTCATGCGGCCCATGCGCGACGCCGCCAGCCGCATCATCGGCTACCTGGGCGCGCTGTCCGACATCGGCGAGCGCAAGAAGGCCGAGGCCATGCGCGAGGACGTGGAAAAGGTCATCCGCCACGATCTGAAGAGCCCCCTTGGGGCCATGGGCAACGCCGCGGAACTCCTGGAGATGCTCGGGCCGCTCAACGCCGAGCAGACCCACGTGCTGGCGGAGCTGCGCGCCCTGTCCAAGCGCATGTACGGTCTCATCAGCCTGTCGCTTGACCTGCGGGCCATGGAAACCGGCCAGTACGCCCTGACGCCTGGGCCGTTGGACCTTGGCGCGGCGATCGAGGCGCTCCGGTCGGAGCTGCGGCCCCTGACCGAGGGCAAGGAGCTTTCCCTGCGCGTGGAACAGGAAACAGACGGGCCGAGCGACGGGCCGAGCGACAGACCGCTCATGGTGCTGGGCGAGCGCAGGCTCGTGGACACGGTGTTCGTGAACCTGCTGAAAAACGCCGCCGAGGCCTCGCCCCAGGGCGGGGAGATCCTGGTGCGGCTGCGGGTCGAAGGGGACTTTGCCGTGACGACGCTGCACAACAAGGGTGCCGTGCCGCTGGACATCCGCGAGCGCTTCTTCGAGAAGTACGCCACCTCGGGCAAGGCCCACGGCACGGGCCTGGGCACCTATTCGGCCCGGCTCATGGTGCGCGCCCTGAACGGCAGCATCGAGGTCGACACCTCAGAGCCCGAGGCCACCACCCTGGTGGTGCGCCTGCCTGTGGCAACCCCAGGGACCACCACTTCCTAGCCTTCCGGCAGCTCCACGGAATTCCTGCGCACCAGCTCCAAAACCTCGGCCAAGGGCAGGGGCCGGGCAAAGATATGCCCCTGGCCCAGGGTGCAGCCCAGGGCCAGGAGCTGCTCGCGCTGCGCAGCGGTCTCCACGCCCTCGGCCACCACGCCCATGCCCAGGCCCGAGGCCAGCGACACGATGGCCTGCACGATGCGCAGGCTTTGCCGTCCCTGCTCCATGCCCGCCACGAAGCGCATGTCCACCTTGAGGGCGTCGATGGGGTACTGCTGCAGGGAGAAGAGCGAGGAGTAGCCGGTGCCGAAGTCGTCCAGGGCCACGCGCACCCCGTTCTCGCGCAGCTGCCAGAGCCGCCGCGCGGCCGTGCGCGGGTCGTGCATGAGCTCGCTCTCGGTGATCTCCACCAGGACGCTGCCCGGGGCCACGCCAGCAGCGGCCATGGCCTGGGCCAGGGACTCGGCCAGATCGCCCTGGCTGAACTGCCGCCCGGAGATGTTTATGTGCAGGGGCAGGGGCGCAGCGCCGGGAACAAGCTTCTGCCAGTTCGCGGCGTCCGCGCAGGCCTGGGTAAGCACCCACTGGCCGAGCGGCAGCATGAGCCCGCACTCCTCGGCCGCGGCCAGAAACTCCGACGGGGGCAACAGCCCGCGCGTCTCGTGCCGCCAGCGCAGCAACGCCTCCAGCCCGGTGAGCGCCCCGCTCTTCATGTCCACGATGGGCTGGTAGTAGAGCTCGAAACGCCTCTGATCCACGGCCAGGCGCAGCTCGGTCTCCAGGGTCATGTGGCGCATGGCCCTCTCCCGCAGGCCGGAGTGGAAGACCTTGTAGCGGCCACGGCCCAGATCCTTGGCGCGGTACATGGCGATGTCCGCGTCGCGCAGCAGGTCGTCGGCGTTGGCATACTCCCCGGTGGAGAAGACGATGCCGATGGAGGCCGAGGTGTGGATGTCGCG